>NZ_JBIUCI010000008.1:0-487910 GCF_044593635.1 Streptomyces sp. NPDC051913
GCGCGCGGTCTGCTCCGCAGACACGACGCGAAGCCGCTACGCGGCTTCCCCCTGCGGGCGCTCCGCGCCCGCCTCCCCGGCGGCTCCGCCGCCGGACCGGACCACTCCGTGGCCCGGAAGCCGGATCGCTCCGCGATCCGGCGCCGGAGTCCGCTCCACGAACTCCGGAAGAAGCAGCAACTAGGGTGTGGGAGGGGTAAGTTGACGTCTCGTCACTAAATGCTGACACAGCATCAGATTTGATCCCGTGTTCGGGGATTCTTGATCATTCTTCTGCGGGCGCTGCTAGCAGATGCGTCTGTCTACTGTCATCACGATGCCGAAGACCGTCAGAACTCTGCCGATGGTGTGAGAGTACTGGTGCATGGCCGAAGAGGAGTCAGGTGAACGGCAGCGCGTAGGAAGGGTGCCGGCCGAGGCGGGCCGGACCGCCGCAGTGCAACGCCTGATCGACCTCGATAGCCGCGATGAGCTGACGTCTGCCCATGTCCGCCTGGTGGCCCAGGCGTTGGGGCGTTCCGAGCGGACGGTGTGGCGGTGGCTGTCCGCTGCGCGGGAGGAGGGCCGCTACGGCCGCGTTTCTGCGGCGCGGTTCACGGTGACACCGGAAGTGCGCACGCTGCTGGCCCTGTGGGGCGGCAACGCTTCCCGCGTTCACGCCGAGTTGGCCGAGCGGGCTCGCTTGGATCCTGCCAGTGGGCCGGTGCCGTCGTTGGCGACCTTGCATCGGGCGATCCGCCGGGACCTGACGGCGGGTGAGCGGGCCGGGCTGCGTCAGGGTGAAGCAGCTCGGCGGGTGCACGACGTCTTCGCTGCACGGCCGCCCGTCCACCGCAACGCTGTCTGGGAAGGCGATCACAAGCGGGTTCCCGTTGAGGTCGATGTCGAAGGGGAGCTGGTCTGTCCCTGGGTGACGTGGTTCATCGACTGTGCGACCAGAGTGGTTGTCGGTGTTGCGGTCACTCCTCATGCGCCCAGCCGGGACGCGGTGCTGGCTTCGTTGCGGTGCGCGATCGACCGGCGTGAGCCCTACGGTCCGGCCGGAGGGCTCCCTGGTGCCATCCGGGTCGACCGGGGCAAGGAATTCCTGTGCCGCACCGTGACTGCCGCCATGGGTGGCTTCGCCGTCGCCGTAGTGGATCTGCCCCCGTACACGCCGCATCTGAAAGGCACCGTCGAGGCGCTCAATGACGCAGCCGAGGAGATGCACTTCGTCCTCCTGCCCCGCTACCTGCACCGGCAGAAACTCACTGGGGGCAAGAGCGCTGATCCGGACGCGCCCGCTCTCGCCTTCGAGGCCTTCGTGGCCGGGCTGCTGGACTGGGTGAACTGGTGGAACAGCCAGCACCGGCCTGCCGGCCTGGATGGCAGGACCCCGCTGGGGGCGTGGATGGCCGATGCCACCCCGCTGGCTGAGGCTCCGCCCGAGCAGCTGGCTCACTTCTCGCTCGAAGGCGACGGACGGGAGCGGACCGTCACCAGTCACGGCATCAGGTGGCACCGCCGCGACTACATCGCCGACTGGATGGTCGGCCGGACCGGCACGCGCGTCTCCATCCGGCACTTGCCTCACCACGACGACGTCATCGAGGTTTTCACCGCCGACGGCACGCACCTGGGCAGCGCGTACCTGGCCGAGGCCGCCACGGCGGAGCAGGTCCGTGCGCTCAGAGCTGCCCGCACGGCATCGGCCCGCCGGCTGCGGGCTGATCTCAAAGCCGCTGAGAAACTGCGCCGGGAGCGGTTCAAGGCGCAGACCGTGGCCGGCCCGGCCGAACGCAGCCGTACCCCGGCCCGCGGTGAGGCAGCCGGAGAACTGGAGGGCGGGGCGCGACGGGACAGGCACCAGTTGGCCCGGCCGGGGTTGATTCCCCACGGCCCGGCGCCGGAGCACTGGGTGCAGCTGGTGGATCCCAAGCAGCAGGACGGACGGTGCGATGAGGACTGACCTGGCTTACGGACGCCTGCCTGACGAGCGCGAGGACCACTTCCTCGGCCTGGAGGCAGCGCACCTGGTGGGGACCGAGGCGTTGCTGACCACCCGGGACAACATCGAGGCGGTCATCGAGGCCAAGGCGATGATGTGCGCCTATGGGCCGGCCGGATACGGCAAGACCATGGCCGTGAACTCCGCGCTGCGGGCCCTGGCGCCTGACATCACCTACCGCCTGGAACTGCGCTCCGGTCCCACCCCGCGCGACATCCGCCACGGACTGTTCAAGGCTCTGCGCCTGCCTGGTGAGCCGCCCAAGCGCCCGATCGAGTTCGACGCGCTCCTGAAGAACGTCCTCGCCGAGCAGTTCCGGGTCCTGGTCTGCGACGAGGCCCAGTGGATGAGCCGCACCGGGTTCGAGTTCTGGCGTCATCTGTGGGATGACCGCCACACGGACATCGCGGTCGTCTTCGCCGGTGGCGACAGCTGCTATCGGGTGCTGCGGCGTGAGCCGATGCTCGCCTCACGGATGTACATCTGGCAGGAGTTCGACCGCATCCCCAAAGCGGAGGTACGGCAGGTCATCGCAGCTTTCCATCCGGTGTGGGCCACAGCTGAACCGGGATTGATCAATGCGGTCGACGTCGAAGCCGCGCACGGCAGCTTCCGCAACTGGGCCAACATCACCCACCACCTCGTGGCAGGGATGAGGAAGACCGGCGCGGACACGGTCACCGAAGCCCTGGTCCACTGGGTCTACAGCAAGATCGGCGGCATGTAGCAGTGAAGCCAGGCCGTCGGCACAGGACAGATCCGGGCGCAGCATCACGTCATGCGGTAGGAGCAGCATTCACCGTCCTCCTCGACACCGACGATGACCCAGTTGTCACTCAGGCCGCACTCGCAGCGCACCGGCTTGGCGCGGGACGCCTGGTCGTCCACCCCACCCCGGCAGCCTCCCACCCGCCCGGTCTGGCCCAGGACGTCCTGGCCGCGCTCGGTAAGACCCTCCCCCGCCGCCAGGCCGGCGTCCCCCGGCACCGCGCGGCATGGGCCGACATGGTCCGCCCCACCTGGACCGCGGCCGCCAGCTGGATCCACGCACAGCGCATCGGTCACCTCATCCTCCTACGCGCCCACACCCAGAGCCCCGCACGATGGATACAGCTGATCCGCCTCCAGCGGCGCACCGGGATCCACCTCACCCTCGTCTGGCACGACACCCCCGAAAGGCTCAACGACCGGGCACAGGCATGGCAGGAGGGACCCTGGGCCCTCATCAGCGAGCAGGAAACCGCCCAGCAGCGGCTACGCCGTCGCGGACAGCGGCCCGCCCTCGTCCCACACGACCCGAACGCCGCAGACACAGAGCCCGCAGCCCACGTGGTCGGGTGGCTGCAACAAGTCGGCCATCCACTGCACGCAGGGCTCCTCGCCGCCCAGCTCGCCTGCGGCCAGCCCACACCCCAGCAACTCGCACAGGTCCGTCTCACCGACCTCGCCCCGGACGCGACCGCCCTGGCCCTGCCCCACCCTGGCCGCTACCGCTCCCCCGACCGGACCTGGCACCCCATACCCGTATGGGCGCGCCCCGCACTCATCGCAGCCCGCGCCTGGCAGCACCACACCGGACACCCCTACAGCAGCCGGCGCCTGTTCCAGCACACCAACTTCCACCACCACAACCAGCTCTACGACCTCGCAGCCGCCGCCGGCATCCACCCCGCCATCACACGCCTGACCGGCGACCCCGCCTGGCCCACATCCCACGAAAAACAGCAGACACCGCTCCTTGCGCCCCCAGCGTGATAGCGATCGGCAACCAGCCGACCAGCACACTCTGCACAAGCTGTCAGCACAACCTCAGCAACCACTGTCAGCCCCCATCAGGCACTGACCAGCCCAAACAACCCGGTCTGCCACTGACACCCCAACAACAAAAACCCCACCGACAAAACACCACACAACACCAGTTGGTGGATCGTCACTCCGTGACGATGGCCGGATCACTCCGTGATCCGGGAATCTGACCTTCGGTCAGATTCGTTCTGTGGCGGCCTGCTCCGCAGTCCGTCACAGAACTTGACGCCCCCTCCGGGCGCGTCAGGGGCACCTACAAGGACGGCCTGTCCCCTCCGGTCTCGGGGATATGTGTTTCCGGCCATCTTGAGTGTGTGTCAGTTTGGCTCAATCGATTGATTCTGGCCTGATTCACTACCCCTGCCGCCGCTGCGTAGCGGAGTGTAGCGAACTCCCTTGGGTTTTATGGGCGCTGGGAACATTCTGTTTATTGGGTGATCGATAGGCTATGGCTGGTTTTCCGGGAATGCTTGAACTCCCCATTCTCGGGGGCCTGCTCGGGAAATATAATTGGGTTATCTCGATGGGGCAGCAACCTCATCGGGCGGGAACTCTCTCAAAAGGACTCAAGGAGTGGTAATGGCGAAGTTGAAGCCTATTTCTCCGACCCGGATTGCGGAGGCCCGTGAAGAGGCTTACGCGGTGCTGGCCCGCCTGATGGGTCGTCTGGCGCCGGGCGAGCACGTGGTGCGGCTGGGCGTGACCATGGACGGTCAGGAGAAGCCGCTGAGTGCGGCGCTCCCGCTGACCGTGGAGGGTGACGGCGGCCCTGAGGACCTGGTGGGCGCGGAAGAGAAGTACGTGGACAACATGGCGTTTTTGCTGATGGTCGGGCTGGCGCAGCCGCTGTCGTACGGCACGTTGTACCTGCGTTCGTCGTCGGAGGTGGAGGGTGCGGCGTGTGTGATCCGGGCCTGGCACCTGAGTTACTGCACGCTGCGCGAGTGCACTGTGGCTGAGGCGGCTGAGCTGGTCGGTGTGGGTGAACCGGCGGAGTTCGCGGACGCGTTCGGGCTGCACGGCGGTGACGAGGACGAGGAGATCGAGGCGGTTTACCCGCCGGTGGCCTACACCGTCCTGTAGCTGCCCTGTGAAGCGGGCCGGGGTGGCTGCCTGGCCCGCGCTCCCTGCCCTGTGAACGCCGGGCGCGGGGCAGGGTGGGTGGGGGTGCCGGTCACAAGGGACGACTCCGGCGCCCCCACCCTGCAACGACGCGGAGCGTCGTGGACAGACAAAGGAGGGGTGGCCCGCTGATGCGGGCCGCCCCTCCTTCCGCATCGCGTAGCGATGCCATCGCCGCCCTTTCCAGGGGGCGGAGCCTCCTGGGGTGTCCGCCGCGTAGCGGCGGCGCGTCGCGTCTGCGGAGCAGACCGCGCGCAAAAGAATTCAGGGAAATGTGGGCGGTGAATTAATGCCCGATGTTCTTCGCGCCGCATTCTGCTGCGCCCCGCATGTTCTATCGATTGCTGCATTTTAATCTGCTGGCGGGGAACGGCAGATCCGGTGGGTCAGCAAACCCGCTCCGGAAGTCCCCGCCAGCAGTGCCTCTCTCAAAAGGCTCTCCCATCGTAGGTGATGTCGCCTCGCCGTAGGGAGGCTGCGCGCTCTTTGGCCCCGGTGCAGGACTTCGCCTCTGAACCCGCCGCGCATCACCCGCGTCAGGGCCCGCGCTGAAGCCCGCCAAGACGGTGCTTGGTCGTCGCCGGCGTCAACGGCCCGCGGCGCCCCGGGGGGGGTATGGGGCGCCGCCATCGCCGCTGGGTCAGAGGACGAAGATGCTCTGAGCCGTATCCGAGTGGTGCGTCTCGCCCGGGTAGACCAGCCACTCCACCGGCCCCGTACAGTCCGGTCCGCTGTGGACTTCGGCGATGGCGTCGGTGAAGTTGCTCAGCATTGAGGGGAGCGTGTCCACGGCGTAGCAGCCGCTCGGGTCTTCGTACGCGGCGCCGTTGATGACGAGGACACCGTTCGCCGCGTAGGCCGAGCCCGGCACGGTGATGGCCAGGGTGGCCGCGCCTGCCAGCGCGCTGAGGGTCATGGCCATGCGTCGCATCATCGTTGAGGTCCTCTCCGTGGTACGGACCGCTTGAGGGCGATCCACTGTCATCACGGAACGTACTGGATCATAAGCGTTGCGTGTTCGACGTGTGTGGTCGAGGGAGACATCTGGCTGGAGAGTCGGCGCATGTTCCCTGCCGCCCGACCCGGCCTTCGAGCCGGCTGTGTCCGGCGCATGGCGCGGAGGCCTCGCTGACGCGCAACGAGGAGAGGACGGCGCTCCGATCCCCCGAGGCTCACCCCAGCCGTCCCCGCCCTTTCCCTTCTCCTTCTTTCTTGCTTGTGGTGGGGGCGTGGGGGTGTGCAGAGGGGGATGTCGGGCTGCAGGCCATGCCTGGTCAGGTGTGGTGAGCTGCGGATACTCCGTCAGAAGCCGTTGGGGTGCAGTCGGTTGAGGGCGGGGTTATCGGCCGGGTTGTCGGCCCTGACCAGGGCCTGGTCGGGGGCACAGTTATCGCATTGTGACGCTGGTCAGGCCCTGGTGGTCGGACGTCTGGTCAGGGCCAGCTGATGCCGTGAGTTCTCTAGCGCGGCGCCGGGCAGGACGGCGGGCCGCAGGTTGGGAGGGCTGGCTGATGGTGGATGTGGATGCGGGTGGTGGGGATCGGCTGGCGCTGGGGGTGCTGGCGCAGTACCGGATGGCGACGACGGAGCAGATGCATCGGCTGATCGCGCCAGGGGTCCGCATCGAGCGGACGCGGCGCAGGCTGGCCAAGCTGCGTCAGGAAGGGCTGGTGGACCGGATCACGCTGCCGCAGGCAGGCCGTACGCGGGTGTGGTTCGCCACCGCCTACGGAGTCGAGGTCGTCTCGGAGTGGCCGGAGTTGCGCGAGTGGCGGCCGGCCAAGCTGGGTGCGGACCGCACCGCGGCCCGGCTGCGCGTCGGGCACGCGCTGACCGTGACGGAGACCGGGCTGGCATTCGTAGCGGACGCCCGCCGGTGTGGGGATGTGTGCCGGCCGCTGGACTGGATCCCCGAGGTCTACCACCCGCTCGGGGGCGGGGAAGCCGTGATACCGGATGCGCTGGTCTACTACCGGCAGGACCGCCGCGGTGGTGAGGGATGGTCGATGCTGCGGGCTTTCGTGGAAGTCGACCGGGCCACCATGGGCCCCGAACGCCTCGCCGCGAAGATCCGCGCCTACGAGCGGCTGTTCACCTACGTGCCGGTGGCCGTGGGACAGCCGAGAGCGGTACGTGCCCGGCAGGAAGAAGACTGGCGGCGCCGCTACCCGGTCTTCCCGCGGCTGCTGTTCGTCCTGGACGCCACCGGCCCCGCCGGCGTGGAGAACCGCATCACCGCCCTGACCGCCAGCGCCCGCCTGACCGGGCCCGCCTTCCGCGACACCGTCCCCATCTACGCCGCCTCCCTCACCGATCTTCTGCGCAATGGGCCCTCAGCGCCCGTCTGGCGGCCTGTCACCGCACCCGGGCAGCACGTCAATTGGACTCACCAGGTGGGTGCCTGAACGCCCGCACCCCTTGCCCTGGCGCGTATCGATCGATACGGCCCTTGGAGGGGTTGTGGATCTTTCCGTCTCCTACACGATCGTGCTGCCGGGTGACACCGCGCCAACGACGATCACCCCCAAGTCAACCGCCGCACCCGGCCGGACGGGGAGACGCTGACGGCCGCTCCTGGCCGACCAGGTCGACCAGATCGCCGACGAAGACGACCGTCTGCATGTCCTGACGCTCCTTCAGCGGGCGCGCATCGTCCTCAGCGACCGAAGCGACCCGGGCTGGGACACCGGCGCGCCTACGGGCGTCACATGCCGCGACCAGGGTCGTATCCGCGTCCAGTACCAGGACAACCGGCTGCTGCCGGTCGGCGTGATCTGGACCTGGCCGTACGGCTGCGTGCCGCTCTCTGACCCCCTGACTCTTGAGGAGACCTGATGGACATCACGACCGAGGACCGCACCAGCGGCTGGTACGTCATCCAGCAGACCGGGCATGCAGCAGTGGGCAGAGGAACACGGCACCTGGAGGGCCCACGGCGTACGCCTGGACCTCATGCACGGCAACCGCCGCGTGGCCGCCGCCACGCTGATGACGCTCTTTGAAATCGGCTCTGTCCGCAGTTCCGTGAACCACAGCGTCTGGTGCGCCAGCAGAGATTCATGCGCCGATCGCCCCATCTCCCGACCGTGGGGCATGCTGTTGCGGTGAGTGATCCTCAAGCAGCATGGCAGGAATGGCTGAACAGCCTGGACGTGCCACGGAAGGCGGCCGCGGAGCCGCTGCGTGCCCAGTTCAGCGCCCTCGGCGTGACCGATCCTCTCGACCTGATCAAGTCAGAGCTCATGGAAGACATTCCGCAGCTCGCGCGATTCGTACTGCTGCGGAGCCTGTGGCACGGTGCGATCAACGGCTGGGGCGAGCCGGGCTCGCTCGATCAACTGCCATCCGCGCAACGCCTTCTTGCCGCCGGAGCGGACCAGAAGGACCTTGTTTGCCTAGTCCGAGCCGTTGCCTATGAGGCGGTGTTCGCGACGCTCGACGAGCTGGACGCCGGCGGCGATGTGAACGTGTCGGGTGTGGAGGCCGGCTGGGTGGTCATGGAGTCGGGCGAAGATGGCTCTCCGACTGGACGCGCACTGTCGGGCCTGCATGAAGACCTCCTGACAATGGATCCCAGCGGACGCGAAGGAGCTGACCTCTGGCAATGAGGGCAGTGCCTTGGGCTGATTGATGCAGATCACGACTGCGCGAGGATGCGGGTCCGGAGGAGTTCGAATGAGGCCCGTCCATACATCGCTCGCTTGAGGGTTTTCACCCGGTTCACGTGCCCTTCGACCACCCCCGAACTCCACCGGAGGGTCAGTCCGGCGGTGACAGCGTCGAGGTCCTGACGGAGGAAGCCGGCAAAGCCCCTCATGGGCTTCGGTGCGTCCTGCTCGGCCTGCCGGACCCACTCCAGCAACAGGTATCCGCGCTGGTGACGGACCAGGTCGGCGAACGCCTGAGCGAGATCGCACGCCCGGGTGATGTCCGGGCAGGCGTAGCGGACTGGGAGGAGCCGCTCGTCCTGGCTGTTGGTGAGCGTCTCCCGGGGCCGCATGATCCACGAGCTGATCTTGCGGGGGCTGCGGATGTCGGCCGGACCGGTTTGGCGGTGCCCGCGCGGAGAGCGGCGAGGTGTTTGCGGACGACCTGGCGGCTGCCGCGGTAGCCACGAGCCTGGATCTCCAAGAAGAGCTGCCGCTGACCTGCCCTTGGGCTTCCGTGAATCGGGCTTTGAGGTATGCCTTGAACGGCTCCAGGACGCCGTTGGGGCGGCGCTCGCGGGCAGAGACCAGCAACTCGTCGAGGTCCGTGTCGCGGAAGCGGCGCACCGTATCGGCGTAGATGAACGTCCCCAGCTATGTCGCGGGCAGGAGCACGGGTGAGGATCCTGGTTAAGATCGCCAGGCTGGCCGGAGACACTCGCACGATGAGTCACAGTGCATTGGCCGGATCGGTCGAACGAGGTTGGGACGGGCCCTGGTACCGGGTCCGGACGGACGACTTCGAGGCATCGTTCCTGCCCAGCTCACTCGAGGACTTGGACTTGGTGTGCAACGTCGATGTCTTCGTGGACCTCACGGACGGCTCCCGGTGGAGCGCAACCGTCTTCACGGTCGCAGAGGTCGAACGCTTGATGCAGACCTGGGCAGGAACCGACGAGGCTCTCGGCGGCCGTTACTTCTGGGTCTCGGACGGCCTGATCGTCCGGGATCCCGGCATCGACAACTGACCCAGGTGATCGCCGGACTGATCGAGAACGACGAGTTCTCTGAGGTTTTCCAGCGACTCGAAGACGACTGATCGTGCCCCCGGCCGCCGAGCCGACGTGGCCTGAACGAACCGCCCGATCCTGTCATCGCACGACGTGAATCTCGGGAAGTGTCCGGCGCCAATCATCCTGCAAGCTGACCAGCAGGGCGCGCGCGAGGGTCCGAACCTGACGCCACCCTGCGTCGGTGGCCAGCGCTTCCCTTGACCAACGCTCGGCGTTCTCTCTGCCGCTCATCTCCTCGAGCACCGCGTCAATCAGCTGCAGCTTGCCCAAGGCGTCCATATCCAGGAACTCTTCCTGCTGGAGGTCGGCTATCAGGCGAAAGGCGTCATCGAATTCCAGGGCCAGCTCGTCGGTCACGACCTTGTGCTTGTCGATCCAGGCGAGCTGATCGGCCGAGTCCGCACCAAGTACGGCAAGCGCTTCGATCATGCGCTGCCAGCGGAAAGAAGCCCTCGGAGTCCCCACCCGCACATCCTCGCACGATCACGATCCGAGCCACCGAACACGATCCGAGCCACCGAACTGGGGACGTTCATCCGTACCGGGTTGGGGCCTTGCACTCGTACGCCGACGCACCGTCTTGCGGTCGAGGTTCAGCCCGGGCGATGGCGCTGATCGTCCAGCGCTTCTCCAGCAGGCGGTGGATGTCCTCGTAGCGGTGGCGGGTGCGTTCGATGATCTGGGTGCGGGGCAGTTCCGGGGGGCGGTAAGAGCATCGGGGGCGGCTCGGGCACCTCGGTCACAGTCTCTTCCTCGGCGCGTTTGCGCAGGCAGTCGCGGTGCTGGTGACAGGTCTTCTCAACCGCAGCGGACAGGTTCTGCAGCAGGTGCCAGCGATCAGCCACTTTCCAGAGCGTGAGGTGCGGCTTCCTTGACCGCCTTGGTGTAGGCGGTGACCCGGTCCCGGCAGATGATCTCGGCGCCGGGATGCTCGGTGGGCCAGGCCGCGAAGTCTCCGAGGTCCGGTCGGGTAGTACGTCCACGACCCGGCCGGCCTCGACGTCGACCAGCACGGTGCCGTAGGTGCAGCCCTTGCGGAAGGCGAACTCGTCCACCCCCAGCACCCGAGGCGCACGGTCCGGCACTGTCAGCACCGTCAGCAGCCGGGTCCGGCCCGCGGCCAGCCGCAGGCGGCGGCACAAACCGTGCGGCCGGACGGCCTCCGAGCTCGATTGCGATCGACCGCAGCCAGCCTGTCAGCCCGGTGCTGGAGCGGCGGTGCCGCTCGGACAGGCCCGCCACCTGCTCGACGAACGTCTTGCGGGAACAGGTCTTCCGGTCACAGAAGTACCGGCGGACCCGCTGCCGGACGATGACCCGACGAGATCCCAACGGCCTTTCAATCAAGATGCGTTGGTACGTGCTGTGTATGCGTCTCGCCTGTTTCCGGCAGTCCGGGCACCGGCCGGGGCGAGCGGTGGACACCACCCCCGCACGAGGACGTCGGAGGAGTCGCTTACGCGCTCCACTCACACATCGATCCCGGGAAACAGCACAGCCTCGACCGTCCTGCTCGCCATGCCGGGACATACCCTGCCGAAACGATCCCTCGCTCACCTCCCTGACCTGGGAATTCACGGAACTGCGGACAGAGCCTTGAAATCGGCCACCCCCTGCTCAGGGGTGACCCCACACCTGCTCACGATTCCCCAGATACGGAATGAGCTGACTTCTGTGCCGGTTTGTTCCTCGGCCGATGCTCAGGGCTGGTCCGCGATCCGCCGGCCGAGCTGTTCGAGGAACTCCTGCAAGCTGGACGCAGCGACCTCGAAGTCGTCGAACCAGGAGGCCGTGGCGGACTTCCAGACTTGTCCGCTGTCTCCGATCGCGAACAGATGGCCCCCGCCATCGCTGGCGAAGACCAGCGCGATGAATTCGCCTTCAATCGGAGCGGGGCCGTACTCGCGGAAGTGCTCCGCCACCGTCGCAGGTGAGTGGATGAAGTACCCGCTGTCGACGTCGGGCAGGGAAGCCTCGCTGATCACCCAGTAGAGCGTGGTCAGGTCGGAGGGGATCGGCGTCAGGTCCACAAGTACGCTGGTTGCCTGGTGACTGTCGTCGGTTGCGAGCATCACGGCGTTGCGGCCGGGCGGGAAGCCGTGCGTCGGCAGGAAGGACTCCATCAGCTTCGTCAGCGCCGTGTCGGCCTGCCCCCACCAGGACCGGACCCACTCCGCGTCAAGCCGCTCACCAGGCACGTTCCCCCCCCTCGAATACGCGTCGGACCCGCCGTCGCGAGCCCGGAAGAACATATCGAAAGGCTCAGCACGAGGCTCGCTTGGAGCCGCGACCTGATGCCGCGCCGGCTGGCCCTCCTTGCCGCCGCCCCCAACCTGGCCCACGCCCCCTGCCCGTTCCACCCGGCGTGGGAACTGCCGAGCACCACCTACCAGATTCCTGGCCTGAGCGCTCCCGAGACCATGGCGCGCGAGCTGCTCGCCGCCTGGGCCGCCGCCCGCGACCTGCGGGACCCTCTGACCACGTGGGCGGTCACCACCGCATATCAGCAAGACCAACGCTAAGACCGCCAGCGGCGTCTCCCGCCACCATCAACCGCCTTCTCCCCACCGACTGAACAACGACGCCAACAACCTGATCGCCACAACACCACCCCGACCACGGACCCGACCAAGTGACCATCTGGGTTCTATCGGTCGTTGCAACACCTCAGTTCAGAGGTGGCAGTGGACGTCGAATTTCGTGCAAACCGGAGGCCCCAGGGCAACAAGCCGTTGGTCCACGAACGGGAGACATACTTCTTGCTTGTGGATCAAGGAATGAGCTTTGCCGAGGCTGCCAGGGCCGTCGGCATCAGCACCCTCACCGGCGAGAGATGGCGCAACGGACGTGGTGCCTCAGGTCGGTTCAAGGCAGTACCACCGCTCAACGCGGCACCCGTTGCTGAATCGACCGACCCTTCGCGCTATCTGCGCGAGGCCGACCGGGTCCACATAGCCGACCGGCTACTGGAGAAGGCCACCATCCGGACGATCGCCGCCGAGCTGGGACGAAGCCCGTCCACGATCAGCCGCGAAGTCCGCCGCAACGGCACCCGCGCTGGCCGACGGCCGCTGGCACTACCGGCCCTATACCGCCCAGCGCCGCACTGACGCCCGCCGGCCTCGACCCAAGACCGGGAAGATCGGCCAGAACCCGGAACTGCACGACTTCATCCAGTCTCACCTTGCCCTGCGCTGGAGCCCCGAGCAGATTTGTCACGCCCTGCGCAGACGCTTCACCCATCGGCCAGAGATGCACGTGAGCCACGAGACCATCTACCAGGCCCTTTACTCCCAAAGCCGCACGGAACTCCGCCGCGAACTGACCCAGGCTCTGCGCACTGGATGTGCCAGGCGAGTCCCTCGCCGCCTGGCCGACCGCCGACGCTCAAGAGCCGTCAAGAACATGATCATGATCAGCCAACGGCCGCCCGAGGCAGTGGACCGGGCGATTCCCGGGCACTGGGAGGGCGACCTGATCCTCGGCCGCAAGTAGCACGCCGCGATCGCCACCCTGGTCGAGCGCAGCACCCGTTACCTGATGCTGGTCCACCTCCCCGACGGCTACAACTCAGCAGCCGTGCGCGACGCCCTCATCGCCACCATCACCCCCCTGCCACCCAGTCTGAAGCGATCTCTGACCTGGGATCAAGGCACCGAGATGGCCGCTCACCGCGGCTTCAGCATCGCCACCCACGTCCCGGTCCATTTCTGCGAACCCGGCAGCCCGTGGCAGCGCGGCTCGAACGAGAACACCAACAGCCTGCTGCGGCAGTACTTCCCCAAGGGCACCGACCTTTCGGTCCACACTCACGAGCACCTTGATGCGGTAGCGGCCGAGTTGAACAGCCGCCCTCGCAAGACGCTCGGTCGGGCAACGCCAGCTGATCGTCTGCACGAGCTGACGGCTTCTTCGTCGTATTACTTGGGGTCCTCGCTCTCCCAGGGGTAGACGAAGAGGCCAGGCCGGGCGCCCCATGCGTCAAGCACCGTGATCAGTTCGGACTCGTCCGTGGCGTCAGCGGACCCGATGAGGACTGCTCCGATGTCGTAGTCGAAGCCGTCGATGCGATCGCGGTCGTACTCCCAGTGCTCAAGACGGAAGCCGCGTTCAGCGTCGCTGCGAACCCATCCCTCGCCCTGCGCTTGGGCGTCGGGATCGCTCCTCTTGGGACGGACGTCCACAAATGCCCGGCGACCCGGCCTCGACGCTGGAACTTCCGCAACGAGCCTTCTACCGAGGCGGAGTGCGCTCAATTTGTCCACAGGCCAGCTCGATCCGTCGTTCATAAAGCTTCATTCTGGCCTGGCCACCCAGGGACGAGTAGCGCGGCCAGGCGATGACTTCTGGTAGTTGCTCAGCCGTTGCCGACACCGCACGGGGGAGATCGCGTGACGGAGCTGATGCGGGAACTCTCCATGGCGTGCCATCAGCACGCTCACCAGATGGTCGGCTGCTCCGCGGCGGGCTGATCGGAAGCTGATGGCAGACGTAGTCGAAGATGAGTCTCGTCCTCCGCAAAGTTCCTCGTGGCCTGCTGTACGGATGGCTGTCCGGTCGTGGGCATCGAGTATCAGGTCACGCTGTACAGCCCCAACTATGCCTGTGTATGCGGTCGTTGTGGGAAACCCCACGCGCAGATCACCGAGGCCTAACGGACGCAAGGTGGAGTAGTGACCTTGCGCAGGTTGGTGCCCGTCGCCCTCGTCTTCTTTGCGATCCCTTAGGCCAATGATTATTGATCATTGAAGTAGGCGACCCTTACCGTCCTCTCGACTCGGACATGATCCCTATCGGGGACGAAGTCCTTAAATGCTTGGGGGGTTATAGATGTTGCAGACCAGACGTGCCCGGCACAGACCTCTGGCGCTGGCCGTCGCGTTTTTCTCGGTGCTCGCGTGGCTCGGCTTGGGGAGCCTGGCGCATGCGGGTGCCGCTACCGCCTCCGGCGGTGAATTCGTCCCCGTCTCGCCTTCTTCCAAGATCGTCGACACTCGTTCGTCTCTCGGTGTGACCACCGCGCTCGGTGCAGCTTCCACCACGTCCTTTCAGGTGACGGGTGTGGGTGGAGTGCCCTCCTCCGGCGTGTCGGCGGTGTCGTTGGTCGTCAAGGCCGTGAACGCCACGTCCTCGGGCAGCTATCTGGAACTGTGGCCTGACGGGACGACCAAGCCCTCCCCCGGTTCCACGGTCAACTTCGCGAGCGGCAGCCCGACGAGCAACGCGGCGATCGTCGCGGTCGGGTCGAACGGGATGATCGACGTCTACAACTCCAGTGGCTCTGTTGACCTGGTCGTTGACGTCAGCGGGTACTTCACCGGCGACGGCGGCGCTGCCTCTTCGGGCGGGTACGTTCCGGTCACGCAGTCACGGCTCGTCGACACCCGCAACGGAACGGGGGCCCCGACGGCGCAGATTGCTCCCGGGGGAACGCTGAACGTCCAGATCGACGGCGAGGCCGGCATCACTGACGAGGCGTCCGTGTACGCGAACCTCATCGTGCCCGCTTCCGGAGACCACGGAGCCCTGTACGCCTACGCAAGCGGCGGTTCATCCGGGCAACCGGTCGTGGACTACAAGAGCGTCACCACCTCCCAGGGCGCGGTCATCCCGGTGGGAACGGACGGTCAGATCACCCTGAAGAACGGGTCGTCCACGCAGTCAATCGATGTTGTCCTGGATGTCTACGGCTACTTCTCCGAAGCTGCCTCGGACGGGGGCCTGTTCACCGCCGTCCAGGACCGCTTGCTCGACACCCGCACCTCCACCGCGGTCCCGGCCGGCGAGAGCGTCAGTGTCATGGTGGGCGGCCGCGACGGAGTCCCGACGTCCTTCGGCGCCGCGGTGCTCAATGTGACGACGACAGGACAGCAGAGCTCCGGCTACCTGCGCGTGTGGCCAACGGGGCAGCCCATGCCGACCACCACATCGGTGGATAGCTTCCAGACCAATACGTCAACGGCCGACCTGGTGATTGCCCAGCCCGGTGACCAAGGAGCGGTGAGCTTCTACAACGGCAGCTCCGGCACCATCCAGCTCATTGTCGACCTGGAAGGGTGGTTCTCCATAGACGGCAACAGCGACGACGGCGCTCTGGCGACGCTGCCGCCGGTCGAACCCTCTGAGACGGACCTGACCGAAGCTCCGACGGACCCAGAGGCTGCTACGTCCGAGCCAGCCGCCCCTACGGACACGGCGAGCAGTGACATCACGCCCTACCCTGCCACCTGCAACCCTCACGGCGTCTACAAGCCCAGTTCACTCAAGGGCAAGTACATCCACGCTATCGGGCCCTCTCAAACCAACTACAACAACACCAGCAGCAAGGCGACCTCCACGTTCACTGCTGAGGTGACAGGGACCGTCGGAATCGCCCTCAGTGGATCACTGAAGGTCACCCTCAATGAGTTGGTCGCACAGCAAGAAGCCACCTTCGGCATCAACTTTTCGGCGTCACTGACCGCGAAACTGGGCAACTCGATCACCGTCACCATTCCGCCGCATTCGAGCGTCGGTGCCAAGTACGGTGTTTGGCGACGGCATATCGTAGGCACCAGCTACAACGTCACTTCCCTCTGCGGGCACGTCAACGTTTCAACAGTCAAGTCTTACACGCCTTACACGGTCGGCTGGTACACATGGCAAAACTGACCAAGGCTCATGCGATCGTAACGATCGGCTTGGCAGCGGGCCTTGCACTCGTCACAGGCTGCACGGCACGCAGCGGCCAGGACTCGCCGAACAAGCCGGAAGCCTATACGAGCCCTTCCAGCTCCGCTTCCGCCATTGACCTGGCGACAACTCCGCCCGACATCTCTGGCTCGACCAAAGCCCTTGTTCGACTGGCAGACAGAACGGGGTCGGAAGAGGTGGCCGTGATCGCGACAGTCAAGGCCGGAACCGTGGCTGTGGCGACCGAATGCGCCGGCGAGGGAAAAACGGTCATCACCATCGGTGAATTGGCCACCTACACCATCTCATGCGGGGCCACGCCCTCGACGACTTACAACGAGATCGGTCTGGGCAGCAGCAAGCAACACGTCAAAATCACGGTTACGGCCAGCGCCGGAATCCGCTGGGGCCTGTCGGTTGGATGGCGCCCGGGATATCAGCGTCCGTCCTTGAGCACGGCTTCATAGGCGTAGGAAGGAACGTCGCTGCTCTTCAGGGGTGGCTTCGCGGTTCGTGAGGACCAGCAGGGCCCTTGACCGATGGCCGACCGCGTCGTCGCCGAGTGCATCCGCCGTGCCGAACTCCCTTGGCACGGCGGACCGGCTCTCGCCTGCTCAGCTGGCCACCGTCTGTGTCCTGCAGTTCCTCCTCGGTCTGTCGGACAGGCAGGCCGCCGAGTCGGTCCGCTGCCGCATCGACTTCAAATATGCGATGGCCATGGAGCTGGACGACCCTGGATTCCACCACAGTGAGCCTTTTCCAACCTCCCGCGTTGGCTGGGCAGTTGGCCTGACAAACGGGTGAAGCCCCTGGTAGATGGGTTTTCGACCAAGAGAACCGTCTCCACCAGAGGCTTCGCATGCTTGTCTACCCGTCCGGCGTCGACGTGTCCAGCTCTGCCCTCCGCTTCCTCGCCGGCCGCCTGAGGAAACACCGCGCCGCTCTCGGCACCGATGGCGTCGCCTGAGCGCGGGCCGACAGGCTCTGCTCACCCTCACCCACCTCCGCAACGGGCAGCCCTACGCCCAGCTCGCGGCCGGTTTCGGGATCGGCACGACCACCGTCTACCGGTACGTCGCCGAGGCCGTCGAACTCCTGGCCGCCCTCGCCCCCACGCTCGCCGAAGTGGTACTGGCCGCGTCCATGAAGGCGTATCTGATCCTGGACGGAACGCTGCTGCCGATCGACAGGATCGCCGCCGACCGCCCCTTCTACTCGGGCAAACACAAGAAGCACGGCATGAACGTGCAGGTCATAGCCGACCCGAAGGGACGTCTCCTGTGGGCTTCACCAGCCCTGGCCGGAGCCGTCCACGACGTCCGGGCCGCACGCGAGCACGGCATCATCGACGCTCTCGCCCGGGCCGGCATCAACTGCTCGGCAGACAGGGGCTACCAGGGCGCGGGCGGCACGGTCCGCCTCCCTTACCGCGGCCGATGGGACAGCCTTTCCGCCGGTCAGCAGGCCGTCAACCGGTCCCATGCAAAGGTACGGGCACTGGTCGAACTAGCCATCGCCACCCTCAAGTCCTGGCGGCTCCTACGCAAGCTCCGCTGCTCGACGACCCGAATCACCAGCCTCGTCCAAGCCGTCCTCACTCTCCATCTGACCAGCTCAGACTGAAGATGGAAAAGGCTCATTGCGTTAGTCGTTCTTACGCCTTTTCATGTCAGGACCCAGCCTCAATCGATCCATTACTAGCTTACGATTTATAGCGCGGAGCTTATCGCCAACGCCGCTGTCTCGCGCCGCAACTTCTTCTACCTCCGTCAAACGGCTGTAGATAAATTCAAGTTGCCATTCCAGACGCTCCGCGTCGCGAACATCAGGCTCCACCCCGTCGAGATAAATAGCCCATACGTGAGGCATCATAACTGGCCTGCCACCCCTGGGGGCAATACCGATATACCACTGCAGCTTCTCCCTCCCTGTAATCACCTCACACTCTTCACCCTTGAATCGGATGAGGATGTTACCGAAAGGCCCGTCGAGCTCTTCGTCTACTCGTTCATAACCGGCATCCGACAGTCGGTGCGAGACGACATTCAACCATTCTTCCTGCACTCTAAGTCACCTAACCTTCGGGAATCATGGCATCTCCGACAGGGTTAAATGTATACCCATTGGTCAAGAGGTAGTCTATTTCATCCGTGTAAATGGAGGCGTCCCTCATTTCTTCGATGGGTGTGGCGAGCCTGAAGGTGTCACCATTCCGGATACCTTCATCGAGAAACGCTTGATTTTTCCCCCATGACCATTTCTCCCCTTTCGGTATCCGGAAGAACTCGGCATCGAGCGTCTGCGTGATCCCCTTGAACGTGAGGGTGAGCGGGGGTGCGGACAGCTTCCTCACTGGGCAGGGGCGGGTGTAGGGGCGGCCGTCCGGGAAGGCGGGCCTAGATGCGTGGACCCAGAGGGCGTCAGCGCAGACCCGCGCGGTGTGGCAGGGGCAGCGGGGGCAGCCCTCGACGGGCCGGACCCACACCTGCTCGTCGTCGGCCTCACCGGTGGGAATGTAGCTGACCGTGGACACCGCAGGCGCGCATTCGGTCCCTGAGCGGGTGCTGGGATCGGTCTGGTGGTGACGGCGGGCGGTCGTGAACTTCGCGCCCTCGCGCGCGGCGGCGCGCGCCTTCTTGCCCGCGGTGCTCTGCTGCTTCGGCATGGCGTACTCCCACACGACGGCCCCACGCTTCCGCCGCCCGTGTACGTCGAGGCCACCGGAAGAGCTGCTGCGCGGGCCCCGGGAGACCTTGGCCGACAGTGTCCCAGAGCGGCGTGGACGGTGGTGGGCGGCGGCGAACGGCGTACGCGACTTGCCGTGCCGTGCCGTGCCGGGCCGTGCACGATATCCGCGAGCACTGACAGCCGGGCCCGCTGTCCCGTGACAGGGATTCCTAATGCCGTCGGTGAACTCGTCCGAGCAGCTTCGTGGTCGGTCAGGCGGGCGACGGAACGAGAGTCGTGGCGATGGACCGATTGCGAAGCCCTTCCGCCAGATGCGCCATTTCCACGGACGTGCCGACCATGCCAGCTCCACTCAGTTCGGCAGCCATCAGCCGGGCTTCGCCCAGCGAGAGGTGGCGCATTTCGCGCAGGGCTCGCAACACGGGGACGAGACTGGCTTCCTCGGTTGCCAGGCGAAGCCGCGTTGCCCCGTGCTCGGCAAGCAGTGCCTGGCTGATCTCTTGGGGAGCTGGGCCTGCGCCCGTCTCGCACCACGCGTTGGGGCAGGCTTGGCATCGCCCTTCAGTGCCCCAGCGCAGTTGGCCCCGGTCGACGAACTGACCGAGATCGCGGACCAATACGCCACCACAGGCCACGCAGGTCGAGGTGTCCTTCACTCCCTGGGTGACGGTGATCATTAGTTTTTCTCCCCACGATGTCGTTCTGTCTGATCCTGCCGCAAGGACTGCAGGCCGGCGACTGAGTTGTCCGCGGATCAGGGTTCGGCAGCGGGGCGTCATGCGGCGAGTGGTTCCGGTGGCGCGATCTGGTAGCAGCGTCCCTCACAGAGGAGGGCCCAGAGCCCGGACCCGCGTACCTGACCACGAGCTTCTTGTCGACGTCCCCTACGACCTTGTGCGCCTCAACGACATGAGCCTCCACGCCGCAGGCTGGGCCTGCCCATCCCGGTCCGGCCCACCGTCGCTGCGCTGCTCACGTGCTTGCGCCAGGCCGAACGCCACAGCAGCGGATTCCAGCGGCACCCCCTCGGCTACGCCGTAGCCAGCATCGACGGTCGGCCGGGAGTCAGAAGAGGGCCGGCTTCGTCTGGCCACCGCACTCGACTACCTCGCGCGAGCTGTCAGCGCTCCCTCGCCGACACCCCTCGCACATCAGGAATCGACCAGGTAGGCCTTCTCCCCCATCATCAGCGGTGCGTCAGCCGGGCCCTTGATGTAGGGGCCGCGCCAGATCACCCGGTGCTCCTGGAGGCGTGGATACCACTGCCGGACCTTGTGCATCCGCACCGGCCACCGGTGGTGGTACACCCGCTTCTCTCCTACTGGTTCCGAGGGACGGGGCGAAGGCGCGGCAAGCCGGATCACCCGCATGTCAGGATCCCGGGGCTCGGAGTGGTCACCGCTGCCACGGACCTGGGATGCCGACTGCGACGGCCCGACCGCGGTGACGCCCTGCGCAATCAGCCTCCAGAAGGCGAACATGTAGCGGCCCACGAAATCGTCGTACGGGTCCTCGACACGGCCGCCGGCCCACTCCCCCATCTCGGGAACCGGCTCCGTACGCCACTGGGACGCGTCGGTGAGGGCCCGTTGCATCTGCCGATGCTGTTCGGACAGATCCGCGAGCGCCCCGGTGCTCTCTTCCGCCAGGCAGGCATCGCCCCGCATCCCGTACATGCCGTCCGGCATCAGCGGCGGCAGCGGGCTGCCCGACGCACGGGCGCCGGAGACGGCCTGCCGCCAACCGGCCGGCTGCACCGGACCATCGCGGTCCATGAAGGTCGTGACCTGCACACCCGGGTACCGGGCGGTGGGCAGGATCTGATGCTGGGTGACAAACTGCCATCCGAAGGCTCTGGTGTCCGACAAGGATCCGGTGCGGTTGACGACCACGACCGGCTCGGGCAGTACCAGCAGCCCCGTCGCCATCAGGATGTCCCGGTCCCGGTCAAGGGTGCTGAGGTCGGCCGGCTCCAAGGTGGCGGCCGCGGCCATCACCGCGGCATGAGCAGCCGGGGAGATGACGACAACCTCCGCCTGCCGCAGCAGCTTCTGGATCTGCTGCCGCTGCCACGCCGCCCCCTCCCCCGGCGTGTGCGGCCACGGCGGCCGGTAGCCCTGCTTGCCCAGCACCATCGCCCAGGCCGCCTCCAGCTCAACGCCCTCGGGCCTGCCCGCCATCTCCGCCAAGTCACTGTGCCCCAGCACGGCATGCACCTCGGACACGACGTTGCCGAGATTCGAGGCCATCATCAACTGCACCCACTGATTACCGCTCAGCAGTCGCTGCGTCAGCTCCGCCAGCCGCCACGCCTCCCTCGCCGCGCCGGTGGCAGTCCACTCCGCGGCCCGGTCACGGCTGCGCACCCGCTTGGCCCGGCTCGCCTTCCCCACCCCGACGCCCCCTCCCAGTCGGCCAGTTGACGAAGCCGTACCCGACCGCGGCGGACGCGACACGGCACCTTCCAGCCGTACAACGCTGCACTGCGACAACTGCACGCTCAACGCTCCGGCCCCAGCCCAGCCAGCAGGGCCGCCTGGTCGGGATCCAACCTCGTGGCCCGCATCCTCGAGGCTGAACGAGATGGCTGACTGGGTGAGCTGGGAGCACTTGAAGTCAGCCTTGCCCGTGCCCAGGACAAACTCGCCCAACGGGGAGACCGATGGCGTCCCTTGAAGTGGTGTAGTCGGGCCGAGTCCCGGAACGCGCGGGTGTCTGCCCGGGGCGTGCATCCGCTGGCGGTGCATGCTCCCTGAACAAGGGCAGGCCATCGCGCAAGTCTCCTTGGTGAACGGGCAGTTCAACCGGAGGAGCACGCGATGGCCTTGTCCCATTCTGAGCTGATGCGGCTGCTGGAGTCACTACGTCGGGCCGAGGGAGTTGAAGCAATCAGGGTGGTGTGCGAGCGCATCCCGCAGGAGCTCATCGAGGCCGAGGCCACAGACGTTATCGGTGCCGCCCCGCACCAGCACACCGAGACGCGCACCACTTGGCGCAACGGACACCGCGACCGGCTGCTGACCACGCAGGCCGGCGACCTGGACCTGAAGATCCCGAAAGTGCGGACCGGCTCGTTCTTCCCGTCGCTGCTGGAACGCCGGCGGCGCATCGACCGGGCGTTGTTCGCCGTGGTGATGGAGGCATACGTGCACGGTGTCTCCACCCGCAGCGTGGATGACCTGGTCAAAGCACTCGGCGCGGACTCCGGGATCTCCAAGTCCGAGGTCTCCCGCATCTGCGGCGAACTGGACGAGGAACTGACCGCGTTCAAGGAACGGCCGCTGGATCACACCGTCTTCCCCTACGTCTTCCTGGACGCCACCTACTGCAAGGCCAGGGTGAATCACCGGATCGCCTCGCAGGCCGTGGTCATCGCGACCGGTATCTCGGCCATCGGGCACCGCGAGATCCTCGGTGTGATGGTCGGCGACAGTGAGTCGAAGCCGTTCTGGACGAAGTTTCTGCGCAGTCTGCGGGCTCGTGGCCTGGAGAACGTCCAGCTGGTCATCTCCGACAGCCACAGCGGCCTGGTGGCCGCGATCCGCACGGTCTTTTTCGGATCGGCCTGGCAACGCTGCCGGGTTCACTTTGTCCGGGACGTGTTCTCGGTGATCGAAAAGGGTTCCGGGGAGATGGTGGCGGCCACCATCCGCACCATCTTCGCGCAGACCACCGCCGAACAGGTCCGTACTCAGCTGGATGTGGTCGCTGACATGCTCGGACGGCAGTTCCCGCAGGTCAAGAAGATGCTGCTGGACGCCGCACCGGACATCACGGCGTTTGCGGACTTCCCGTCGGCGCACTGGAAGAAGATCTGGTCGACCAACCCGCTGGAGCGGCTGAACCGGGAGATCAAACGGCGGGCCGACGTCGTCCAGGTCTTCCCCAACCCTGCCGCCCTGGACCGGCTCGCCGCCGCGGTCCTGGCCGAACTCCACGACGAGTGGCAGGTCTTCGACCGCCGCTACCTCTCCGAAGCCTCCATGGCCGAACTCTTCACCACCCAGCCGACCCCGCCCGAGTCGGAGATCACCCCACAACCGGAATCGAAGCAGCTGCCGTGACTACACCACCCCGCGGGACATGACCCGTCAGGAAGTCATGGTCGCGTGGGCGAAGCGGTACGGTCTGCGGTTGAGTCCAGTCGGTTGCTGCCCGCTGTGGCAGGGCCAGGCCGCGAGCCGCCGGTGCATGTTCACCATCGGGGCAGCCAATGCACGCGCCACGGCTCGCCCAGCCCGACAGGGGCTGGCTGGACCATGCCGTGACGTGGCTGAAGGGCTCCCGCCCGGCGGCGATCACCTCCGCGCCGTACTACATCGGTCCGGAAGACGAACAGCGACTGGAGTACTGGCAGCAGCAGGCCGATCTGCGGCTGCAGGTCGTACGCGGAACCGGCTGGTACGGCTTCACCACGACGCAGATCGTGATGTGGCGCACCGACCGTATCCAACAGGTAGAGGCGGCCAAGGGCTCGGTGGTCCCCGGTCCTCGGCTGGAAGCGGCTGCGGTGCGTGGACCGGCCGTGCCCGAAGGCACATTGCTCGAGGTGGATGCTGTTGAGTTCACCGGGCATGAGGGGAGCTGAGTTATGGTGCGGGGAAGGTACGGCACTCCGATGACCGTTCACCGGCTTCCGGCGCGGCCGGTGGACCTACGCTGTCAGGGCACCTGCCCGAAGTGCTACGCCATGCAGGGTGAGCAGTGCCGTGAGCGGCCGCATGTGCCGCCGTCGAACGGCGTCCACACCGCACGGCTGAAGGCGAACGGTATCAATCCGGCGTTGCTGCCGCCCTACCGGAGACCGGGTGGCCGCCGAAAGCGTGGCCGGCCACGGGGCTCGTCCTCGGGCTGACCCCGGGCGCCCAGGAGCCCTCACGACGAGGCGATCAAACCCTTGGCGTCATCTGCCGGGCGCTTGACAGAATCTGGCGGGTGCAAGCAGCTCACATATCCAAGCAGCACCTCGTCTCCCAGGTCCTCCTCAGGCAGTTCACGATGCTTGGACCCAAGGGCAGCGGCTGGCAACTGCAGCCCTTCGACGTGTGCAACCCGGAGCGCCGGCTCAAGCTGAAAGGCCCGGGAGCATGCGGTGCGGCCAAGGACTTCGTGGCGTTCGACTCCGCGTCTGCCGAGGAGCTGTGGGGATCGGTGGAGACCCGTGTACCCGCCGCGCTCGCGGCCGTGCAAGCCTGCACCCCCTTCTCCGACCCCGTGCACGTCGAAGTCCTGCGCGATCTGATCGTCCTCCACTATGTGCGCTCGCACCGCTACCGCGGCGTGTACAGCAACGCGTTCGAGACTGTGCGCGTGAACGTCCGCAGCGAGCTCATCAGGCAATATCCGGAGGACGTCCGTCGTGCAGCGCTGCGCCAGACCGGATTCCATCTGCCCGGCTCCGGCTCGCTCGGTTCCTTTGCCGAACGTCTCATCGAACAGTCCGAGGTCACCCAGGACTTCGGAACCGGCAAGCTGTTTCGCACAAGCATCGAGAACATGTTCAACAAAGTGCGTGCCATGGCCTCGAAGTGGCAGCTGGAGGTGCTGACTCCGGAGAACGGGCAGTTTCTCATCGGCGACAGCCCGGCGGTGACCGTGCGCACGGACTCCATGCCCTTCTCGTACAACATGGCATTCGGGGACGCACACGCCATCGTCCTGCCGATCGGTCCCAGGCACCTCCTGGCTCTGGGACCGAAGAACCTGCTGGGCACCATCCCCCAGGCCCTCGTCGACGAGGCCAACACCGTGCAGATCCTCGCTGCCGACCGCTACGCCTACATGCACCCTCGAAGCGGGCTGGAGACGTTCGCCAGGGCCAAGGCGAGGCAGCGGCACGCAGACCGCGCGAGCCGCTGACGTTGGACCTGGCCGCGATAGACGTCGTGGTCGTAGCCGTGGTCTGGGAAGAGCGAGTTCGCTCAGATCAGCCGCGACGGCTCAATCATCGCCAGCGGCTGGTCCGAATCCGAACGAACCCAGATCAGCACCTGGGCACAGCACGCCTCAGTTCCAGTGATCTGATCGAGGGACCGATAGTCCAGGTTGTTTGATTCGGTGCCGTCGATTCGAACGATTCCACTCGAATTCGAGTGATCAGTCTGGTCAGAGTGCTGTGACGGTCGGGGCCCGCCGGAATCCGGCGGCAATCTCATGGTGGCGTGCGGGCACCGTATTCGGGCCAACGCGGACATAAAACTCTGGGCGCTGTCCATTGCGGTAGGCGTACATCTGGCCCCCGCCGGAGACCTCGATAGCCAGGACCTTCTTGCCGTCGTAGTCGATCACACGTGTCTCGTACGGCGGCGCCGGCTCCAGGTTGTCCCGGATCATGTCGACGACCTGGAGTTCCTGCTTGTCGACGTTCGATCCCTCGGGCAGGCCCACAATCTGCAGGTCATCCCGGACGCCGATCAAGACAGTACCGCCGTCCCGCGACGCGAAGGCAGCGACGGTCTTGAGCATCTTCTTCCGCGAGTCACCCTGCGGAACCTCCTGCTTGCACTCCAGGTGCTGTCCTTCACCGTTCGCCAGGAGGACGTCCAGCTCAGGGCCGGGCTGCTCCCAGACAACCGAAGCGTCACGGGCGCGCCCGTACGTGGGAGCCGGAAAGCTCCGCCAGTCCAGCCACTGGTCCTCGCGGCGAAGCATCAACAGGCTGTCGGGCGCAAGTCCCTGGGGCAGCGCGAAGCTGTAGGTGCCGGCACCATCGACGGACTGGCTCTGGTTGCCCGCCGCCCAACTCAGCTCCAGTATTGCGCCGTCCAAGGCCTCGCCCTCGACGACGGCCGTCAGCAGGTCGGGGCTGATGGTGATCTGGGGAAACCAGGCCGCGCGTTGCGGCAGGACGATGCGCCACATGTCCTCACGGCCGGCGTTGGCGTCATGGGGGCGCTGATGGAGGAATGCGCTGAGGGCCTGATCGAAGTTCAGGAACGATGGGCCGTCCCCGACCAGCAGGCCATGGCCGGGATGGGGCGCGCTGGTGTCCCGGCTGAGGGTCCACTCGGTGCGCGGCCATGGCGTGGTCACCCGGCCCCACTCTTGTCGACCACTCAGTCGGTACGTGGAAGCAGTGGAGGGCAGTGGGCCGGGACAGACGATGTGAAGGCCGTGCACATGCCCCTCGCCTCGCAGCAGCGCGGCAACCTCCCGGCCAGGCAATCTCAGTTCGAGGAAGCACGCCGTGCTGTAGCGCCAGGATCGCTCCTTTACCGGGGCGTCGTCGTCCAAGGTGACCAGGCCATGATGCAGTTGCCACCGTTGTGCGTCCGAGACCAGTGCCAGCCGGACGTTCACGGCGGCGCGCTCGTTGACCATCACCGCCAAGGCGGAAGCTTCCATCTGCCCGCTGCTGGCCATGCCCGGCTCCCATCTCCCAGAGCGTGTGGAGCCGAACGAGGCGCAACGTCACGGTCCGTGCTCCCGAGCAGGCTACGCCGGGCACGGGAACGAGGGCCCGCCAGTTTGGCCTTCCGGCCGATAGAGTCCGTCTGGGCGGAGAGGATCATTAATGAGCGGGCGGTCTGTTGAGCTGCCGGACATTCCACGGGCCGGCGATGAACTTGAGGACTACGTTGCCGCGCTGTTCCAGGCGTCGGGTCACTACGTGGAGAAGCAGATCGTGGAGTCCGATCCGGCGGACCTCCTGGAGCTTGACATCGTCACCACGGACTACGCGCACAAGGAGGCCGTGCGACGTCTCGTCGAAGTCAAGGGCGGGGGCTGGGGATACACCGATCTGTTCAAGGTCGTCGGGTGGATGCAGTACCTGAAGATTGCCCGCGGCGCCTTCTTCGTCACCCGGTGGGACGACCGCGGAACCGCGCCGCGCCGAATGGAGCCCTTGGGCCTGGATGTCGTCTGCTTCGACGACTTCACGACCGCCCCGGACCTTTTCACGGAGAAGGGCTTCGGAGGGTTCGAGGAACCCGATCTCATCGGGCTGTGGCGCCACTCCTACAGCGTCGAGCGCAAGTTCGTGAAGCTCATTCACAAGCGGGCCAAGGCAGGAGATGAAGGGGCTCGGGCGGCGAAGACCTACCATCGGCAGATCAACAACGGCACCTTCTTCGCGCGGGCACCGGAAGAGTCCCTGGCGATGTTGTACGAGGCATACGCTGAGCACCCGAAGCTGACGCGCGGCTATGCCGATGAGCTCGATGGAGAGACGTTTGATCCGCAGTCGGAGACTGCCGGCAGCGTGAGCTACAGGGGCATGCTTGACGGGAAACACCCGGAACTACAGGCCTGCGCCTACTTGGAGCACCGAGCCCGGCTGTCGATCTTGAAGTCGGCAGTCGACTACGCGCTCGCGCATCCCAACGGCGCGCCGGAGTTCAGAGTGTCGGAGGACCGGAAGGTTTTCATCTTCCAAGGGCTTACGTACCACGCTCTGCCAGCAACGTTCCACAGCGGCATGGCCTGGCTGCGTGAACAGCCGAACTTCCGTCGCTACGCGACCTTTTGGCAGCAGTTGCTCTGGGGGTGGGGCGGGTTCTATCTCGATGACCGGGAGGAGCAGGAGTTCGAGTGGATGTCGAAGTACTCCGGCATCCCGGCCGACGAGATCCCGACAGCTCTTGAGGCGTTCGACCGCTTCTTCCCCATCCCCGGCGGCTGGTTCGTCACAGCCGGGCAGACGGACGTCCGCATGGTCAAGATGGTTCCCCTGATCTTCCAGGGGATCGGCGCCCACCATCGACGGGTCCAGTACAAGCTGGCCAAGGAATCCGGCTTCCCTGAGCTGAACCCGAGCTCCCGATACACCGACAGCGATCTCGCCAAGCGTGTCAACTGCACCGTCGATTTCCTGCTCGATCCATAGCCGGAGCGGCCCACCCGAGGGCTCCGCCACCGTCTGCGTCAGCTGCGCTCTCCGCGGTCGCTGTGGGGGGGGTGATGATCCCGCTTCCCGACGCCGCTCTGATCGTGGCGGGATCCCACTGGTACAGCCGCTTGTAGGCGACGTGTGTCTCCCATTCCGGCTCGTAGAACAGCGTCATCACCGATGCCACCGCCCGGCCTTCCGGTCCGTGATGGAAGGCGGTCAGCCGGCCTGGGTGCCATCGGCCGCCGGCCCGTACCTCGACCGCGCGGTACGGCGGGAACGTGGTGAAGTTCCCGGTGAAACAGTCGGTCATCTCCCCCACAGCGATCGGGTGGACGTCGCCGTTGCACCTCACCGCCTCCGCCGGCGACGGCGTTCCCCGCTCCCACCGGTTGACCAGTCCCATGCGGTCGGGGTCCCAGACGACCCAGGCCATACGGATGTCCGGCCGGCGTGTGTTCACGATCGCCAGCAGGGCGCGGCGGCCGTCGGCCATATCGAGGATCTCCAGGATCTCCGTCCTCTCGCGCCTGCCCTGCCACTGCATCTCAAGCCAGAGACCGGTGCAGTTGGTCATCGTCTCGCTCCAGTGCGACAACGGCTGCGGCATGGGGGGCGGCAGTTCGACCGCGTCCTGGTCGACTGCCGTCTGGTGCGCCTGCCGTGGGCGCCGGCTCGTGGGATCCATCGCGGGGCCCATGCCTAGGACGCTCTGGCGAGCAGCGCGGCGGGGCCCACCATCACCCGTGCTCCGAACCGTGACCGGGCGCGGTCGACGACCGCTTCCGCGAGGAGCCGCGCCTCCCGTGCCGCGTCCAGGGAGACCTGTTCGGCGACCTGGTCGGCGTCGAGGAGGTCGTCCGCGCGCAGCATCAGCCCGGTCAGCCGTGCTCGTTGCAGCGCGGCGCTGTCCATCAGCCGGTAGGCCATGACCCGCAGGTCCTCCTCATGGGCGGAGGCTTCCGAAAGGCGCTTGGCCCGGGACCATTTCCCGCTGCCGGCGAACTCCAGCGCAGAGTGCCTGCGCTGTCGGTTATGGAAGATTTCCAGGTACTCGAAGAGCGCGGTGGACAGCTCCAGACGCGTCCGCCACCGTCTGCGGTTGAGTAGTTCGACCTGGACCCGGGCCCAGAAGGGATGAACGACCCCAGCCCCACAATCTCCCCGTCGACGTCCTCGCGGTGCTGACGACCTACCCGCAGGTGCCCTTCGCGGGCGTGGAACTGGCGGGCGGCGGTCATGTTCCGCTCCCACAGCTCCTCCTGTGACCGCCGCACCGGCCGCACCTCCTGCCCCGTGACGTCGGGGTCCACTCCGAGGCTCTCCAACAGGTACTGCTGCGCCGGAGCCAGCTTGTCCCACCCGGCGACCTGTCCGGCGATCCACACGGCTAGGTCCTCGCCCTGCACCACCAGCTCACCCGCCCTGCCGGGCAGCGCGCCTGCGGCCTGGACGTGCCGGAGCAGCAACCGGTGACAGCATGCCCAGCTGATCTCCCACTCCGGGGACAAGCCGGGATCGATCTCCTCCAGCGCCTCCATACGGGCCTGCGACAGCTCCCCGGCGTGCCACAAGGCCCGGTTTCCCCGGCCGCGCGGCGGCCGACGGGTGAGCCGTCGCCCGAGACTCGGCAGCTGCCCGGGAGGTCAGAGAGGGCGCAGAGGACCAGTCGTGGAGGCCACCAGGCAGCTGGTGAAGCCTCACCTCTTCCTCAGGGTGTTGTCGGGGATCTTGGTGAGCTGGGTTTTTGCTGGTCAGGGGCGGTGGCTCGTGCGCCTGGTCGTCGTTGTTGGTCGTCATTGGCTACCGCCGAGCGGCGTCGGACGGCCCAGGTTCGCTACTCCTCAACCGGCCTCGGTGGCTGTGCCGTTCGCCTCTGGAACCCTCTGGTGCGACCGCATCGCTGTTCGCAGAGCTTCGAGTTCGGTTCGCGGAAACGGCCGGCCCCATTGGGCGTCGTAGCCTTCCTCGCCCTGCTCGAACGCGATCCGGTCGAAGGCCCGGACGGTGGACCGTGCCAGTGCCATGACGGTGTGGCGGCCTGACCAGAGAACTATCGCTGAGCCTTCCGGGAGTTGGGCGTTGTCGGCCAGGACCAGACGGACATCGACCGCTGAACCGTCTCTGCGGAAGAACCACCGATACAGCTCTGGCTCTCCGTTGAACTCGGCGCGCGTTTCCTCGTCACCGAGGACGAGTCGGGCAACGGCGTAGAGGAACTCTTCGGGCGCATCGGTGATGTAGGAAGCGACGACCTCTGCCTCGCCGCGATCGTCCGACACCTTGACGGTGGCCCACCCGTGGCTGCCCAGCTGCCAGGTGATCGCTAAAGACAACATCTCACCTCCCCGGGGCGATCTTATAGATTTCCGTGAAGCCGGGGTGTGCCACCGTGCGCCGGTGACGCTCCGTCACCGATAGCGGCGTCGGAGGTGGGCCATGAGGATGACGCGGTGGCGAAGGAGTGGAACTCCCGCTTGGCCAGCCATGATTCTTTTCTGGAGCTTCAGGTCTGTGATCCGGCCTTCGTTCACACCGGAGTTGAACGGGGTGGTGATCCCTTGCACGACCGCTGGCTGGTCCTCGCGGGGTGACGTCCGCTGGAGTGGTGTATTGACGGCCACTCGGTGATCTCTTCTTTGAGGCTATGCGGTGAGTTCAGTGGGCAGGTCGGTGTCGTCGGTTTCTGACCCGATCGGATGGAGGCGGGCCTTGGCCAGCAGGTCGAGCCCCATGTAGCGGCGGGCCTCGGTCCACTCGTCGTTCTGTTCGGCCAGCACCGCGCCGACCAGGCGGATGACGGCGGTGCGGTCGGGGAAGATACCGACCACGTCGGTGCGGCGGCGGATCTCCTTGTTCAGTCGTTCCTGCGGGTTGTTCGACCAGATCTGCCGCCAGATCTCGCGCGGAAACGCGGTGAACGCCAGAAGGTCGTGCTGGGCGGTGTCCAAGTGGGCTGCCGCCTTGGGGAACTTGGCCTCCAGGGCGTCCAGGACGTGCTGCATCTGGGACTGAACGGCGTCGGCATCGGGCTGTTCGAAGACGGTCCGCAGCAGCGTTGCCACCCATGGCTGGGCCGATTTCGGAACCTGGCTCAGCAAATTTCGGGCGTAATGACGGCGGAAATGTGATGCTCCCCGTAGGCGGATAGATCGTCTCCCCGCTGGCGGACAGCGAACGTCCCCACTGGCGGACGCGTGATCCCTTCGCCGTCTTGATCATCCGGCCTGTTCCCTTGGCCGGTGTGAAGACCAAAGAGGAGATCATGGAAATTCTGGAAGCGTACGACCTCACGGGGAGTTACCGTGCGGCGGCCGAGCTGTCCGGAGTCGACCACCACACCGTGAAGCGGTATGTCGAGCTTCGCGGCAAGGGCGGCGACCCGACGAAACGCCAGCAGCGGCCGAAGATGATCGACGACTATCTGCCGAAGATCGAGGAACTCATCGAGCGGTCCGGCGGCAGGATCGGTGCCGACCGGGTCCACGAAAAGATCGCGGCAATGGGCTTCACCGGCACCGACCGCACCACCAGGCGGGCGGTCGCCGCGGCGAAAGCGTCGTATCAGGCCGGCCACCGCAGGGTGTTCAGACCGTGGATTCCCGAGCCGGGTTTGTGGATCCAATGGGACTGGGGCGACGGACCGAAAATCGCGGGCCGAAAGACCTGGCTGTGGTGCGCTTGGCTGGCCTGGTCCAGGTTCCGCGTCATCATCCCGGTCCTCGACAAAACGCTGCCGACCATTGCGAGTTGTCTGGATTCGACGCTCCGGCAGATCGGCGGGGCCCCGACCTATGCCCAAGACCCTGGCCACCGCGACCGTCGACCGCCTGCTGCGTAGAGGTCAGGCCCTGACGGGACTTGGTCTTCACCAACCCGATGGGTGCGAGCGGCTGCGGGGGTGGTCTGGTGACGGCCTCTGCCTCGTGATGTGTGGTCAGCCGCGCTTGAGATGGGTGATCTTCTGCTGGGCTGCCATCATGGCCCGGGCCAGCTCGCCGCGGGCGCTCTCCTGCTGCATTGCCTTCACCAACTGCGTGCGGTGCTCCAGCAGGGAGAGCTTCACCGCCGGACCAGGATCGGGCAGGGCGGTGGCGACGTACTCCTTCACCCGCTCGACAACCCGAGCCAGCTCGGGTGCGATTGCGTGCGTTTGATCTGCGACACCACGGAGCATGGTGCCGATCTGGGTGACCTCCTCGAAGTCCTCGGCGCGGCAGGGCTTGTGAGCCAAGCGGCACTGCGCCTTGTACAGGTCGGCCAGCCACTGGTCGGGCTTGTCGAGCTCGGCGTTCGACTGGTCTGCGTGGCGGATGCTGCGCATCCAGGCGAAGACCTGCTGGTGGTGCAGCAGGGTGTAGGTGCCCAGGATGCCGACGCACAGCGCCGAGACGGCCGTCACCGCGAGGGTGCCTGCGCCCGTGCCGATCGCCAGCATGGTGGAGATCATCGTCGTAGGGGTCCGTTCCAGAAAAGAGGAGGGTCGCCGATCCATGCGGAAGAGTGCGCGGGTGCGGGACGTCAGGGGGGAAGGGTGAGGAATGTGGGCAGGCCGATACTGGTGTGGCGAGCCCGATCGGAAGGGTAGGTGTCAGGCCTCGACGCAATGACGCAGGCGGTCGTGCAGACGCTCAGCCGCGGCCGCTCACCCGCCGCGCAACTACGGGTGGTTGGGGCGCGTTCGGGCTGACCAGCAACGCACCACGCCGTCTGTGTTCTCATCGTGACCGTGGTCAGCTCGGCCACATCCAACCCCAGGAGCACGAGACCAGCTGCCACGCTCAACATCAGCCCCAACCTGCGGTGGGAGTTAACGCACAGAGCCTCGAATAGTCCGGGAGCACTTCACCATCCCCACAGGTGCGGGGAGCATGTATCACTGACGCCCTACATGGGGCCATCCCCGCAGGTCTGGGGAAGACGCTAGATTGCCTTTAGCCGGGGTCCCTCTTGTCTACGTACTCACTGACCGCACGAGCCTCTGGCGGAGGTCGCGACTTCCTACTGAGAGGTACGAGAGAGCCCCCTCCAAGAACAATCCCAGCGCCGTCCGATCGCCGCGGAAAGAAATTTGTTGTGGCGCTTGCGGGAGGCCCTGGCGTAGCGAAACGCATTTGGACCAGGCTTGTTAGCCGCTCGGGGTAATCATCATTGGTCATGCTGTCGACTGTAAGGCTGTCTTACGCCATACATGTTGAGATGTTCACTATCGAGCGACAACGTACGGAAACCGTCGCGCGCTGGATGCTAATCGCGCGTGATGTAGCGGCTTTTGACCAGTCTACGGGCCGGGATCTCTCCCACGCATACCAGCAGCCCAGGAGGACTTCTGCAGGTGTGGAAAGCGCGCCTCCGTCGGCACTCACAGGAAATACATGGCGAGAGCGAGCGAGCAACTGGCTAGGCGCGGCGAACGCCAGAACGCCATGCCCATCGGATCGCCCTCTGGGGACCAAGGCATGCAAGCTGGTCGCCGCGGGAACTACCCCGCGGGCGCGGGGAGCAGAGGCGCTGCGGACGGCCGCTGTCCGACTGGGTGGGAACAACCCCGCAGGCGCGGGGAGCAGTGGGCGTGTCGCCGGGCCGCCCGGCCTCTTCGGGGAACAACCCCGCGGGCGCGGGGAGCAGACCGCGATGGGAAGCGCCAGGAGCCGGTCGCCGGGAACAACCCCGCGGGCGCGGGGAGCAGGCCGACCTGGGCGAAGGCTCCGAGCCGTGGGAGGGAACAACCCCGCGGGCGCGGGGAGCAGCATCGGCGGTACTCCTCCGGCACCTGGCCGGAGGGAACAACCCCGCGGGCGCGGGGAGCAGCCGTACACCATCACGTAGTTCTCCTGTGTGGCGGGAACAACCCCGCGGGCGCGGGGAGCAGCGCACCGCGTAGGCGGCCGTCGTGCTCGCCGTGGGAACAACCCCGCGGGCGCGGGGAGCAGCTGTGCGCGCACCACGTGCTCGGGTACGCGCCGGGGAACAACCCCGCGGGCGCGGGGAGCAGCGAGGAGAAGGCCGTCCGCGGCCGCCGCATCGAGGGAACAACCCCGCGGGCGCGGGGAGCAGCCGAACCTGCTCACGTCGGTGCGGTACGTGAAGGGAACAACCCCGCGGGCGCGGGGAGCAGTTCGCGTGGAACACCACTTGGCGGTTCTTCTCGGGAACAACCCCGCGGGCGCGGGGAGCAGGTCGTTCATCGGCCGGCGCTCCGCACGCGCATGGGAACAACCCCGCGGGCGCGGGGAGCAGTCGTTGGCGGCGGCCCGGCGCAGGATTCTCTCGGGAACAACCCCGCGGGCGCGGGGAGCAGGCCCCGGCGGATCTTCCGGACCGACAGGCCGAGGGAACAACCCCGCGGGCGCGGGGAGCAGGTCGGCGGCGGTGTCGTCGCGGCGCGGGAGGCGGGAACAACCCCGCGGGCGCGGGGAGCAGGCCCGCTCGAAGGTGGCCTTCGACGGCACGCCGGGAACAACCCCGCGGGCGCGGGGAGCAGGCCCGCGTTCCCCACCAGTTCCTGGTGCGCGTGGGAACAACCCCGCGGGCGCGGGGAGCAGTGCCGGGTGAGGGGGCGCGGGGTGGGGTCGCCGGGAACAACCCCGCGGGCGCGGGGAGCAGGCCTGGGACAGCAGGCGTACGGCCCGGGGCTGGGGAACAACCCCGCGGGCGCGGGGAGCAGTGGACCAAGGGTCGCAGCATGGAGTGCGGGATGGGAACAACCCCGCGGGCGCGGGGAGCAGCACTTCACCAGACCATCCACGGCCCCTCCACGGGGAACAACCCCGCGGGCGCGGGGAGCAGCTCACAGCGAAGCACATAGCCGGGGGACGCTGGGGAACAACCCCGCGGGCGCGGGGAGCAGACTCTGCGACCAGGAGGTTTTCCTCAGGTAGCACCGGCTTTCAAGCACTTTGCGAGAAACGGGCAATCGCCTTGAATCGCATGAAATCTCGTCATCGTTTACCGAAGCGGCGTCGTTTTGCTGCCTTGCTCCATCCGGGAGAACCAGTGTCGGCACGAGTCGATTCGTTGGGCGAGGGAGTTGGGTTGGGGCGGCAGATCAGTGTTGCACCGTCGTGGTCGGTGGGGTGCCATGCGTGGTCGTGGGTGAGGAAGGTGAATCCCTGTTCGTTGTTGGTGGTGTGGGCGAGCAGGGCGCGTCCTTGGTTTGCGTACTGCTGAACTTCCGTCCAGAGCACCTCGCGGACACGGGCTGAGGGGTTGCCGACGAAGACTCCTGCGGAGATCTCCAGGAGCCAGCGTGTAAGGAAACCTCGCAGGCCTGCGGGGCAGTTGGTGAGGACGATGACGGTCACCAGGCCACCTGCTCGTAGTCGCCGGTGGCGTCATGGTTGAAGCCGGAGGGCAGCTGGCGACCACCGTCGCTCTGAAGAGTGACGACGTCTCGATCGGCGCCTTGGTCGTCAGGGATGTCTCCTTGCGGCAGGAGTAGGCGTTTGATGTCGTCGACGCAGCGGTTCAGCAGCGATGTTTCGTTGATGCGGTCACGGAGCGCGCGGCGGGTGCGGGGGCCGACGTCCTCTTCGTCCTGTGCGGCGATATCGAAGGCCAGCGGGATGCCGATCTCTGTTTTGTAGAGGTCGGCAATGTCGAGGACGAAGGACAGTTCGTGTCCGGAGTGGATGAAGCCGAGGGCTGGGCTGCAGCCCAGTGAGGTGACGACGGCGTGTGCGATGCCGTACATGCACTGGGCTGCTGCGGTGATGGCCTGGTTGACGGCGTCTGTGGCAGTGAAGTCGCCGGCGACGTACTGGCGGCCGCGCCAGGGCACGCCGGTGCGGGTGGCTTGGGCGCGGTAGCAGTCCTTTAGCCTGCGGCCCTCGCGGCCGAGGAGTTCGTGGCGGGTCAGTCCGGCTGGGTCTTCGTCGGGAAAGCGCAGCTGGTACATCGCGCGGGCTACCGCGAGACGGCTGCGTGTGTTGGCCCACTGGCGTGCCTGGGCTTCCATGAGGGCTGAGGAGCGGCTGAGGGCGCGCCCGGCGGCGTAGTAGCGCACGCCGTGTTCGCCGACCCAGCAGACGGCTGCTCCGGTTTCTCCCAGGACGCTCATCGCCTGGTGGGTGATCCGGGTGCCGGGGCCGAGCAGGAGGGTGCCGATGGTGGCGGAGGGGATGTGGGTGGTGCCCTCGGCGTCCTGGGCGGTGATGGCGTTGGCGTCTCGGTGGACGGTGCAGCGTTCCAGGTAGATGAAGCATGTGCGGTCGGTGGTGCGGGTGAGGTGTCGCGGGGTGAGGGCGGTGCGCTTGGAGACGGTGGTCATGGTGTCTGCCGTGGGGGTGGGGTGAGGGGGGCCAGGGTGATCAGTCCGCAGCCGTAGGCCTTGGCCCGGCCGAGGCCCTGGGTGAGGGTGCGGCGCAGTACGTCAGGGTCGGTGACTTCGAGCCGGCCGTCGAAGGTGACGGTGACGAGGGTGACGGGCCGCCCCTGCGGGTGTGCGCTGGCGCTGCGTGCCTTGGCGAAGGACAGGGCTTTGTGGTCGCGGACGGCTACCTCGTAGCGGTCGCCGTGGTGTTCGTGTTTGCCCTGGTGCGTTGTGCCGCTGGGCAGAAGTCGCTGCCCGTCTTCCTTCTCCAGGATGCGGAAGCCGCACTGTTCCTGGCGTTCGAGCAGCCATCGCATCTGGTGGACGGGGGTGAGGTGGGCGGTGATCTTGCGGGGCTCGCTGGAGTTGCGGCGGGTGGTGTGGACCGGGTTGGCGGTCAGGCGGAAGGCCCATCGGTCGCCGGTGGTCAGCTTGTCCAGGAGCGGGGTGTAGGGACGGGTCTGCCAGCCGGGGTGGTCCGGATCGGCTGCGGTTGGCCAGCCTGCCTGTTCGACGAGGTGGGTCAGGTCCGGGCGGTCGGGGCTGACGATGTAGAGCAGTACTTCGGCGCGGGCCTGGGTATCCAGGCGCCACAGCACCCGTGGAGCGTTGGGTGGGGGTGGGTCGCTGGGGAGCAGGGTGGGGAACGATGCCATGACGGCTGCGTGCAGGGCCTGCGGTGAGGAGAGCAGGCGCCTGGATCCGGGGCGCGCGGTGTTGACGCGGAAGCGGGAGAGGAACATCAGCTGCTCTCATCCTCCAGTGCTTCGAAGGGGTCGTGCCGCACAGGGTCCGGCGGGGCGCTGGGCAAGGTCACCGTGGTGGTGATGAGGGTGCGCAGGGCGTGGCGGCGGTGGGTGGCGGCGAAACTGAGTGGCTGGTCGCGCAGGGTGTCTGCGGCAGTGTGCTGGTTGCCGGGTGGTGCCTCGCGCAGGACGGTCAGGGATTGCTCGTGTTGCGGGCGGTGCTGCTTGCGGTACCAGGGGGATGCCTGCCAGGGCACGTCCTTGAGTACTTGTTCGAGGTGTGTGTGCGGGTACAGGCCGAGTTCGACCGGTTGGGCGGGTGGGCAGGAACGGCGTCCCAGGAACGGCGTGTACACCGGGGCTTTGAGCGCGGCGTGCAGGGCAGCGAGGAGGGTGTTGTCGCCCTCGATGGCGGCGACGAAGACTGCGTCGGCGAGATAGAAGCGTTCCGAGAGCGGCATGGATTTGCCGGTGACGGCGTGGTGCGCGGTCTGGAAGTCGCGGATGCGGGTGCCGGGTTGGTCGATGCGGACGCCGAACCGCAGGGCGGCCAGGGGCGCGAGGGCTGTGTCGTCGCCGCGTTCGATGCCTGCGGCCGCGGCGAGCAGGCCGATGACGCCGCTCTTGGTGGGGGCGGACTCGGTGGTGCGGCGGGTGAAGCGGGATGTGGCGCCCCAGGACTGCAGCGGGCCTGCCAGGCGCAGGGCGAGCACGGTGTTCATACGGGCTCGTCCAGGCGTTCGGTGACGGCGCGGCCGACCGCGGCCACCAGGTCGGCCAAGCTGGCGGATTCGGTGCCCAGGTCGCCGATTTTGAGGGTGTTGGGCCCTACGCGCAGGACCCAGGTCTGGGTGGATTCCTGGTGGCCGTAGGCGCGTTCGATGTCCGGAACGTAGGCGGCGAGGCGGTCGGAGGCTTCGCGCAGGTGTCCGCCTTGGTCGCCGCGGACGGGTTCTTCGAAGGCGGCGACGAAGCTGATCGGCCGGGTCGTGCGGAGCTTGACGACGAGGGCGTCGGGCAGGGTGTGGTGCCCGAAGGTGTTGATCTTTCCGGTGGGCAGTGAGGCGGCGAAGCTGTGCACGAAGGCTTCCACGGCCCGGCGCACCGGTTCGGTAGCGGGTTCGTCGTCCCGCAGGCCCTGGCCGAGGTTTTTGGCGAGTTGGTGGATGCCGAGGGCGGCGTAGCGGTAGAGGGTGGCGGAGTTGAAGTCGATGGTGCCGATCATTCCGGCGCCGGTCTCTTCTTCGGTGTTCTCGTCGTCGACAGCGGTGTAGTAGTCGGATTCGTTGTCCACCCGGTGGACGCTGATGGCGTGGGCGACCTGGACGGCGGCATCGACGTTGTAGTCGGCGGCATCAGCGACCATGCGGCCAAAGAGGGCGATGTCGACGGAGTGCCGGCTGTCGGCGATCTCCTTTGCTGTGTCCTTGTTCGTCTTGTCCTTGAGGAATGCGGTGATGTCGGCGGCGCCGTCGATGGCGAGGCGGGCCAGGCCGTCCAGTTGGCGGGCGCTGAGGAAGACCAGGTACTTCGCCTCCGGTGGCGGCGCGGTGTCGCTGTCCTTGGCCGCGCTGGCCTTGCGTTTGGGTACCTCGGTCTTCAGGCCGGTGGCCTTGACCACCTCGTCGGTGAGCAGCACGGCTGTCTCACCGCTGAGGGAGGGCTCGAGCGCTGTGATCCGTTTCGCGATGACTTCCACGATCTTCTTGGTGCGCACGCCGAGCTCGCTGGGGTCGAGGAGGCGTTCGTCATCGAAGTAGGTGCGGGTGGCGCGCTTCCATGCCTGGCTGGAGACCCGGGCGCGGGGGACGCCGCCGTAGACGGCGGTCTTGGGTGCGCCGGTGTCGTCGCGGTTGAGGTTGCTGGGCGGGACGGTCTGCAGGGCGTGCACGTCCAGGAAGAAGCGGTTCACGAGGGGTCCTTGTCGCTGTCGTCGGATGCGGTGGAGGCGGCGCCGGCGTCCGCATCGTGGGTGGCCGGTTGGGCCCCGGCGTGGAAGGAGCGCCCCCACTCACGGCGGACGGTGTCGGCTCCGCCGGGCCATTGCCAGGTGTAGAGCTGTCCGGCGAGCAGGCCGTAGTCGAGCGGGATGTCCGCGCGGCGCAGCAGGACGATCAGGTCCCGCAGCCGCTGGGACAGGGCCCCGAGGTCGGCTGCGGTTCCTGCCCGGATCAGGCGTTTGCGTACCGGTTCGTCGATGGCGTCGGGCGGCATCAGCCGTCGCACGGCCGCGCCCAGCCCGGTGGGGCGCTGCACGGTGTGAGGGCGGTGCATCCGTGTGCTGCGGGACTGCTGATGCAGGGCCCACAGGGTGAGGGCCGCGTGCAGGGCATCTTCGGCGCGCGTGAGCTGCTGCTCGCCCAGCAGTGGTGCGCTGTCGGTCTTGTGGTGCAGCGGTGTGGTGTCGACCAGCGTCCACAGGTCGGGCAGGTCTGCTGCGGAGCGCCCGGCACCACGGCGCAGCCTGGCGAGGGCGGCCACAGCCGTGGAGCGGTCTTGCAAGTAGCCGTCCTGCCACGGGGTGATCCGCGCGGCGGCGAGTTCGGCTACCCGTGTGCGGGCCGTCGGCGCGGCGGTGGTGGTCATACGGGCTCCTGCAGGTCGGTCAGGGTGAGATCGAAGTGGGCGGGGCCTTGCAGTCCTGGCGCGGCTGTCGTGTCGCTGCCGTCGGGGTGAAAGGGCTGGCCCAGGACGGTGGCCAGGCGCCGGCGGAACCATTTGTCGGCCAGACCCGCGTTGAGCCACAGGGTCCCGCTCTTGGCCGGGATGGTCCTGCCCTGCCAAGCGGCATCCCCCGCGCCGACGATCAGATGATTCCCGAGCCGGCCGAGGACGGCGCGCACCTCGCGCTGCCAGGCGCGGCGCTGCTCGAGCGGGTCGCCGGTGCCGACAAGGGCGGCGACCCAGGCCCGGTAGGGGTTTTCCAATGCGGTGAAGCCGAGTTCACGTGCTGCCGCACGGGCTGCTTCCCGTTGGGATCCGGCCGCGCGGGCCAGGTCGGTGGCCAGGTCGCCCAGCGCCCGTACGGCCAGGTCGGCGTCCTCGGCGGCTCCGACCGCCTGCTGGGCGCTGAGGCGGTCTTGGCGGTGGAGCAGCACGATCGGCATGGTGACGTGGTCGTCGACCACCTCATCGATCACGGACTGCTGTGTCCCGTACCGGGCACCGATGATGCGGGCCCGGATGAGGAAATCCCGCGGCAGTTCGCCCTCGGTGACCAGGCGGGCGATCCATTCCAGGATTCCCGGGCGCAGGAACAGGGCGGCTTCCTCGCCCTGGGCGGTCTCCGACCGGTCGGCGATGAGGGAGGCGATGCCTCGCCAGGCCGCGCGCGCCGGATCGTGTTCCCGGGGCAGGTAGACGGGCGACTGGCGCAGCTTCTTCTCCTGCGCCGTACTGCGCCGCCACGCCGTCATGGGTTCATGCCGGTGCATGTTGCGGGCGGTCAGAGGGTCGCCGTAGCCCAGGACCACACCCGTGACGGCGCCGTCGCGGTGCTCAAGGCGCACCCTGCGGGTCTGCCAGGTGTACAGATCGCGCACTCCGGTCGGCTGGCGTTCCGATCCCCCAGGAGGGCTCGGCTCGCGTCGCCAGGCGGGCCGGTCGTTACCGGTGAACTCCAGTTCCCCGGTGTCGGCCGCCACCAGATTCAGCAGCAGCGTCTCGCGCAGCGTGTCGCCCTCAGCGAAGACTCCTCCCAGCCCGCCTGCCCAGCCCGTACCGAGCGGGTACACCTTGCCTGCCTTGACGCGATCGTCGCCCACCGCACCGGACTTGATCCCGGAGGTGTCATAGGCTTGGGCGTGAACGAGCCAGCGGGCGGCCTCCGCGTACGTGAGCCGTTCGACGGTGGGCATCCGGGCGGTGAAGAACGGCTCCCCGTTGGGCACATCGGCCACGATCCGGTTCAACGAGGACACCTCGTCCTTCGCGGTCCGCAGTCCGGCGGTCTGGAAGAACGGGGCGGCCGGGGCGAGCAGGTCGAAACGCCGGCGGTGGGTGTCCAGATAGGCCTCGACCGGCGCGAAGCAGTCAGGGGCGGCCCACAGTTCGCTCCACTCGTCGATGTCCCTGGGGCCCTCAAGGGCATCGTGGGCGATGGCCAGCAGCAGACGCAGCAGGGCGAACTCCTGGGTGGGCAAGTCTCCCGCGAGGCGCCGCACCTGCGCGGCCTGGGCGAAGACCTGGCCCAGCGAAAGGTCTTCCTGTGTGCCGTCGCATCGCAGGACCCCGATCCAGGGCTGGGCTGTCAGATCGAATAAGGGAACCTGGGCCGTGCTGTCACCCCTTGGTTCAGGCACGGGTCACCTCCAAACCATCACGGGGGCTGTAACGGAGTGCGTAGCCTGCCAGTTGGGTCTGACAGTCCTCATCGAGGGCAAGAATCAGCTGGCCGTCCAGCCACGGGCAGTCCTTCCCCTGCCACGCGCGCAGGTGCAGCTGCTCAAGTTCCCCGATCGCCGCCTCCAAGGTGTCGGCGTAGGAGAACTGGATCGGCAACCGCAGTGCGCAGCTCGCGGCCGTGCGGGCCGCAAAGGGTGTGGGTGTCTGCTCCTGGGGCAGGTCAAGGCCGCCGCGCCGACGGCCCCTGCGGTCCGCTTGCAGCCACGGCAGCGTGGCAAGCGTGCCATCGGCCCGCCGCTGCACGACGATCACTTCCAGGCTTTCACGGCTGTCACGCACCTGCGCGCGACCGGAGCGGGTGTCATCCGCGTCGCCGACGCCGGCCGACACCCAGCCGAACAACGGCCGTCCCGGCCGACCGACGTCTGCCAGACGGAACACCGACGCCCGCTGCGCCTGATCGGCCCGCTGCTGCTCGAACCCGTAGCGCGCCTTTTCCAGCGCCGGTCCCCAACTGTCCGGGGCCAGCGGCGTGTCGGCATACGCACCCTGCACCACAGGGCTAATGTCCGCCGGCAGCCCAACAGGGCGCCGCCCACCACTATCGAGATAGGGCAGCAGCACCGCAGCCGACCTCAGCAGCGCGTACTGCCCGTACACCGCGACCGAGCCACGCACCGGCTCGGGCACCTGCGCCTCCCAGTCCGCACCGGTCACAAGGCACCGGGCCGCCTGAAGCCGAGCGGGCCGCTCGCTCTGGCTCACGCCGCGCTGATGGCGATGCAGCCGGCCCATGCGCTGCAGCAGCAAGTCAGCGGGACACAGGTCGCTGACGAGGAGATCGAAGTCGACATCCAGGGACTGCTCGGCCACCTGACTGGCCACCACAATGTGGCGCTGCGCAGGTCTGCCCGACGTCTTGCCCGGCGGGCCGAACCGCTCCAACAGGTCCCTGTCCTTGGCGGCCCGGTCGACGTCCACGAAACAGGAATGCGCCACCGTCACAGCGTCGTCGCCGAACCGCTCCCGCAGCACGCGCGCGGCCTCCAGCACACGCCTGACCGTATTCCGCACAACCAGCACGCACCCGCCCTCCGCCAGCTCCTGCTCGAGCCGGTCGGCCAGCACATCCACACCGTCCCCAAGCCGCTCCACCCGTACGTCAGTCGCACGCCCCGAGGCAGCAGGACAGCTCACTACCGGCGTGCCGCCCGGCGTGACCGCAGTGAGCAACGGATACCCCCGCTCTGCCTCCAAGTCGGCGCCGGGCGCTGGCCTGTGCGTATGCGTCACGCCGGAATAGGCCTCGACCAGCTCGCGCCGGCGCCCCGCGGGCAGGGTCGCGGACAGGACGATCACCGCAACCCGGTAGGAGCCCAGCCAGGACAGCACCCGGTCGAGGTAGACGCTCATGTAGGTGTCGTAGGCGTGCGCCTCATCGATCACCACGACCTTGCCCGCGACGGCCAGGTGGCGAAGGGCCAGGTGCCGGCTCTTGAGCCCGGCGAACAGCAGCTGATCCACCGTGCCGGCCACGAAAGAGGCCAGCATCGCCCGCTTACGGCCACGCAGCCAGGCATGAGCCACCAGCTCGGCGCCCGCCGACCGTCCGTCCTGCCCCAGCCGCCGCAGTGGGGGCACGGCGCCGTCCAGGTCGATGGCCATGACACGGCCGGAACCGGCCATCAGACTCGCGAAGTCGTCGTTGAGGGCCGCCTTGGAGTGGGCAAGATGCACGGAGTGCCGCGCACCGGCGTCGTGGGACATCCGCTTCAGCCAGTCCAGCAGCCGGGGGAACATCGCATTGCCGGTCGCCATCGTCGGCAGCGCGAAGAAGAGACCGCCCGCCCCCGAACGCGCCGCGAAAATCTCCGCCACGGCCAAAGCCGCCTCGGTCTTCCCCTCCCCCATCGGCGCCTCGATCACCATCAGCCCCGGCCCGTCCATCTCACGGGCCAATCCCACAGCCGCCTCCTGCACCGGACGCACCCCCGCCCCCGCAGGCCACCCGAACCGGGAAGCGAACAACTCGTCCGCCCCCTCGAGGGGCTCCACAGCCCGCCACGACGCCGGCAGATCCAGACCCCGCCACGCGGCAGCCAGACGCTCCTCATCACTGCAGGACGCCGCATCGGGAAAGTACGGAAAGAGATCGGGATTGCTGGCGATCCAGTCCGCCACAATGACCAACGCCGTTAGCAGCACCTGGACAGGCTGCGGCAGCCGCACCGCCCGCCACGCCTCCAAACGCCGCACCACATCAAAGCGCTCCGCACAAGCATCCAGGAACTCCGTCTGCACCTGAAGCCACAGCTGGCTGCTCGGACCCGGCGTCCGCAGCAACTCCTCATGCCCGTACAAAGCCTTGATCTGACCATGCTCCGGCGGCACACCATGATGACCACCGACAGCCACAGCGAACTGACCTGTCTGCTTCGGCGCCCACCCGTGCCGCTCCTGCAGCCACTCGGCCACCAGCACCTGACCGGCCAGCCCATGCGGAGCCAACCGCCGATCCGCACCCATCGCCCGGAACGACCGCATGTCCAAACCCCTGGACCGCATAACTTCAGCTAGCCCATCGACCTGACAGGCAAACGCGGGAGTGGCCTTACCGATGTCATGCACACCAGCTAGCCACACCACCAGCCGCCGGCCATCCTCCTCACCACCCGGCAACGCCTCAGCAATCAACTGCCGCACATTGCCGGCCAGCCACTCATCCCACAACAGACCCGCTACCGCCGCGGCATCCTCCATATGCCGCCACAACGGCAGCCACCCCTCCGTGTCACGGTCATGCTTCGCCCACACCGACCGCGCCGCCCCCTGCAGCCGTGACCGCAGACCAGCACGACCCTCTCCCCCACCAGCCATGCCACATACCTACACGCACACCCCAACAGAGCAGGCCACATCACAAAAACGAGCCCGCACCCCGACCAAAACCCCCCGAACAGCACACCCCCAACACGCCCAGACCGTAAAATAGACCGTTTAGCACCACCCAAAACCAGAGGCCAAACCCCTCCCCACACTCGCGGGAAAGCTCCCCTGGCCGCGGTGATGGTGACGTAATGAACGTTCCGCTCCCCACGTCCGCGACGGCGTAACCGAACCCGGATGTCCCCCACATGAGAGCGGATTCGGCCGGGTGGGACCTGCCCCCACCCGCGGGGCTGTCCCCCCGGATCCGGTCGGCCGGATCCACCGCCGACCGCTCCCCGCGCGTGCGGGGATGTCCCGCGTCGTCCAGCCAACAGACCCGCACCTCTCCCTGCTCCCCGCACGTGCAGCAATGGCCCCGACGGCGGACAGTTTCCTGCCGCCCCACAGGCCTACTCCCCGCACCCACGGGGGAGATCTCCTGCTGCCAACCACGGCGAGGTTGACGTCCTCCCGCTCCCCTTACCTGTGAGGTTCCCGCCCGTGTCAGCTCCAGAGTCCGGCCGCGCACCTACCCCCCACACCGGCAAGGATGTTCCCGAGTCCGGCGCGAACGACGCCCACCTACACCAAATACCCCATTTTTCGGTTTCAGTGAAAGTGAGTGAATGTCTCCGCCTCGGGATCTAGAGTCGCAGGTCAAGCAGTCTGCTCCCCGCACCCGCGGGGATGGTCCCATCTACATGAGGTGAGGAGGCTCCGGTGCGCTCTGCTCCCCGCACCCGCGGGGATGGTCCCCATGCTGATGCGGCTCAACAGCGACCCCAAGACTGCTCCCCGCACCCGCGGGGATGGTCCCTCGAACTTGCATATGCCACTTGATGTTTTGTCCTGCTCCCCGCACCCGCGGGGATGGTCCCGTGTGAGGCGGCCACAGGACGTATCCCGGGGGCTGCTCCCCGCACCCGCGGGGATGGTCCCTCCCTCTGGCCGGGCCGGGACCCCGCGCGGTCCTGCTCCCCGCACCCGCGGGGATGGTCCCGTCGAGGTGGTCTCGCTCAAGGACATTGAGGCCTGCTCCCCGCACCCGCGGGGATGGTCCCTGTTCTCGACGGACGAACTCTGGGCCGTCCGCCTGCTCCCCGCACCCGCGGGGATGGTCCCGAGGACGACGTCGCCGCCGTACAGGCCGACCTCTGCTCCCCGCACCCGCGGGGATGGTCCCTTGGTGTGGGCGGACTGCCGGGTGATCCCGTCCTGCTCCCCGCACCCGCGGGGATGGTCCCTTTCCCTCAAACCACCCGAAACAGGGAATATCCTGCTCCCCGCACCCGCGGGGATGGTCCCGGGTCGGCGCCGTCGTCCGGTTGTGCCACCGACTGCTCCCCGCACCCGCGGGGATGGTCCTGAAACTGGTGACACGGGCACAGCTCGGCTGGCCTGCTCCCCGCACCCGCGGGGATGGTCCCGAGTTCTCCGCAGCGCGAAACCGGAAGTGCCGCTGCTCCCCGCACCCGCGGGGATGGTCCCGGCAGCGTGAACGACCCGTAGTCGCGGCCGTTCTGCTCCCCGCACCCGCGGGGATGGTCCCACGCATGCCCGGCAAGACCTTTGAGCCCACCACTGCTCCCCGCACCCGCGGGGATGGTCCCTCCCTCGAAGTCATGTACGCGATGACGCACACCTGCTCCCCGCACCCGCGGGGATGGTCCCCGGGCCGACCGGACTGTGGAAGCGGTCGCCGTCTGCTCCCCGCACCCGCGGGGATGGTCCCACCGTGCCCCCGGCCGAGGAACACTGGGGACACTGCTCCCCGCACCCGCGGGGATGGTCCCCTGGTGGAGGATGCCCCGGCGCTGGCCCGGCACTGCTCCCCGCACCCGCGGGGATGGTCCCAAGCCGATTCAGGGCGAGGACTTGGAGCGCGACTGCTCCCCGCACCCGCGGGGATGGTCCCCAGATGTACGAGTGGCAACCCTGTGCGAAAGTCTGCTCCCCGCACCCGCAGGGATGGTCCCGACCATCGCTTTCGCGCCGACTTGCCCTTGCACTGCTCCCCGCTCCCGCGGGGATGGTCCCCCAAGGGACTTCACCTCGAACGTGTCCAAATCCTGGTCCTCGCAATAGCGGAGGCTTCCCGTTCACTATGGAGAGCGCCAGCAGCAAGGCTGCACCGCCCCGTCCACGCAAGGATGTGACCTGAGCAGACACAGGAAGGAGAACGCGACTCGCCTCGGGACCCCACCTGCCAGGGCACACTCAAGCCCAGGGCGAGCAACCCCATATAGGCTAAATACGCCATTCTTCGGTTTCCGGGAAAGTGCATGAAACCCTCCACTCCGGGCCGTAAAGTCGCAGGCCAGGAAGACTGCTCCCCGCGCATGTTCCCGAGGGCGAGAGAGAGGCCGTGAGGACCGCTCACTGCTCCCCGCGCGTGCGGGGATGTTCCCCACACCGCGTTGTCAGTGCCGCGTGGCACACTCTGCTCCCCGCGCGTGCGGGGATGTTCCCGGCACCACCGTCGTCTCCGGCACCGCAGGCGGCTGCTCCCCGCGCGTGCGGGGATGTTCCCGTGTCCGCGATCTTCGGCGTGCAGTTGGTGACCTGCTCCCCGCGCGTGCGGGGATGTTCCCGATCGTTGCCACTGTTGCCCGGACCGCCCAGACTGCTCCCCGCGCGTGCGGGGATGTTCCCTGTTCCTCCGGGGCGTCAAGGTCCCGGTAGTCCTGCTCCCCGCGCGTGCGGGGATGTTCCCTGGACGGTGTTAAGAGCCGGGGGAGCCTGGCTCTGCTCCCCGCGCGTGCGGGGATGTTCCCGAGAAGGCCACCAAGATCTCGGACATCGTCAACTGCTCTCCGCACTCGCGGTTGATGGTCTCAACGATCACCGGTTCACGCCCGGTAATCCGACCTGCTCCCCGCGCCTGCGGGGATGTTCCCAGCCCCGACACCCGCCCCGACGGGTACGGGCTGCATGTACGGCGTACGCGGCTCGGTGACCACACGGACCCGTCGGACCGTCTTGCCCTCTCCGGTGGCGCGTTGTATGAGCCGGCTCCGGGACTTCATGTACGAGTAGTCGACGGGCTCGCCGCTACGCCAGCTCGTACGGGCCGTCTTCGCCGGGGACGGAGTAGTCGTCTCTCAGCTCCAGGTGGAAGGCGTCCGGGGTGAAGCTCTCAAAGAGTCGGTAGCGCTGGGCACTTGAGATCAGCTTCACGAGGTCCCTCCGCTAAGCCTAGCGATCGCGGTCCCGGGGACCTCGATCACGGTCTCGTAGTCCCACCAATTCATCTGGCTCAGGGCCTCGGGATCGGTCACCGCACGTCCCTGGACGACGACGGTCCCACCAGTCATGAAGATCTTGATCGGCTCCTCGATTCGCCTGATCTCTCCAGCCGTAAGCCATCCTCTTGAGACCATGTCCCGTCTGGCCGGCAGGAGCCGACAGTCGGCGTAGGGAGAGGCAACCAGGCAGCCAGCCTGCGCAAAGAGCTCGTCCACGTTACCCGGCTACCCTGCCGTCATGATTCGTGCAGTGGTTTTCGATGTCGGCGAGTGCCTGGTGGACGAGACCCGGGAGTACGGAACGTGGGCCGACTGGCTCGGCGTGCCCCGGCACACCTTCCACGCGATGTTCGGCGCTGTCATCGCCCAGGGGCGTGACTATCGCGAGGTGTTCCAGGAGTTCCGGCCTGGTTTCGATCTGTACGGGGAGCGCGAGAAGCGGGCGGCCGCTGGGCAGCCGGAGTCGTTTGGCGAGGACGACCTCTATGACGATGTACGAACCGCGTTGACGCAGCTACGGGCGGATGGCTTGTGGCTCGGCATTGCCGGCAACCAGACGATTCGGGCTGGCAAGCTCCTGCGTGAGCTGTTCTCCTCCGACGTCGATTTGATTGGTACCTCGGACGACTGGGGTGCGAGCAAGCCTGATCCTGAGTTCTTTCATCGTGTTGCTGAGATCGTCCCCTTCAGCAGTGAGGAGATCTTGTACGTCGGGGACCGCGTCGACAACGACCTCCGCCCGGCGGTCTCCGCGGGGATGCAAACCGCTTTGGTGCGCCGTGGTCCGTGGGCCACGATTCAGTGGCGAGACGCGGAAGCCGAGAGGCTCCCGACGTTCCGTGTCGAGAGCCTCTCGGAGCTATCGGGTCTGATCCACAACTTCAACGACTCAGAGCGCTGACGGTCGTCGACCACCCGTAGAGCCGGTCGTCGAGGTCTCGTACACATCCTTCGTGCTGGTGCGGCGCCAAACTGCGCCGCACTTCTCGAATGCGGTCCATGCCCGTGGCGTACCAGGTCTTCTCTAGTTGATCGAGGGCACGCAGCGCGTAAGCGCAGGCCTCTTCCGGTCGGCCTGAGGCTGCTTCAACTGCAGCCAGGTCCCCAAGGACAACGGTGAGTTGTTTCTCCTCACTCGGTTCCAGGGCGGACAGCACACCAAGCAGGGTGTCGCGCGCTTGGGGCAAGTGGCCGGCTTTCAACTGCGTGTTGCCTTTGAAGGCCGCGAGCCGGACCGGGCTGAACCAGTCCAGCCATGGTGGGCTCTCGTGCTCGGAGTCGGCGGCCAGCATGTCTTCGGCGTGCCCGATCAGATGGAGGGCAGTGCGGGTGTTGCCACATCGGGTTTCACATTCAGCCTCCACCGCGTCCAGCCATGCGAGCAGTTCGGCGGATGCCGGGCCCCGCCGCGCGTAGGTACGCGCAGCCACCAATCGTTCGACCGCGTCATCACGACGCCCTTCCCAGCCGGGCACGAAGGCGGCGTGCGCGAGGGTAGCTGCGCCCAGCAACGGGTCGTCGGCCTCGCTGGCTGCTTGGAGTGCGCGGAGCAAGGTTTGGCCTGCGCGATCGGCTTCACGCATATCGAAGAACTCAATGCGCCCGGCGAGGAGGTAGGTCTCAGCCAGCGCTGCAGCGACAGCACGCCTGGTCTGGCCTGCGGTTTCGGTCAGCAGTGCGCACCCGAGTGTGGCGTGGGCAAGCGCCGATGGATGCAGGATGGCGGGGGCGACGGACCAGTAGAGACGTCGATGAGAGCGCGTCACCGCCGCGAAGTCCGCGGCTACCGTTGGGGGCTGGGTGACGGCTGTCTGTGTCGGTACTGCAGCGAGGCCGACTGCCGCTGCGGTCGCCGACAAGACGGTGCGACGGCCGCTGGTGGACTCAGCGCTGTGAGGTGCGGTAAAGCCCAACGCTTCGAGTTCCTGTCCGAGTTCACGCGTCAAGGCCTGGGCCTGTTCCGGATGAGGCCACGGCGGGTTGTCCGACTCCCAGCGCCTCACTTGGCGGACACCGACACGGAGAGCATCGGCGAGGGCTTGTTGGGAGCTGAAACCAGCCGCTACCCGGGCTGCCTTGAGTCGCTTGTTGCCTGTAGGCCTTGGCACTACTGCACCTCCGTGTCCAACACTGCAGCCAGTTTTACCTGAGGCCCTCTATATAGCCAGGAATCACGGGATTGGGCCAAGAAAAGTCCTCTTAGAGGCACCTGAAAGGCCTCTCAAAGTCCTCGTTTGTGACGACTAAGAGGACCAGGCTGGAGCTCACCCAATAGCGGACGCGGAGAGGAGCCCTGATGCCAACCAGACGTCTGCCAACGACAGTCGGACTTGCGCTGCGCGACACCAGTCGAGAGCGGAATGCGATCCGTGTGCACCAGCCTCTCGGAGCCGTTGCTATGACGATCCTGAGTAGCCGTTGCGGCGCTGTCGTCGAGCGTCCCTACGCGAAGGTCGTCTACTACTTGGTTCCTGTTGGCACGGCATCGCGATGGGGCCTCGAGTGCACTCGCGTGATCGGCGACCGGGGCACCGTGGCGATTCCTCGGGGGCGTCGCACTCAGGGTCACGGTCAGCACTGGCGAACATGTCCGGGAGACGGCAGTTGGCGCACCGGTGCCTCTGCTCTTCACGCAGCCCTTGAGGATTGTCTTGACCGCTGCCCTGACACTGCACGCTGCTGGCAGGACCGAGCATGCACCAGTGGTCTGGCGACGCGGCACACCGCCGCACCGCATCTCAACCGTCGATACGGAGCTACTCAACACCGGCCGGGAATGAGGGCTTACGCCCTTCCTGCGCCACTTGATTGGCCGACGACGGCAGACATCTGGTGGGTGCGGCGCCACACCGCAAAGGACGTGATGACGACGACAGCCGTACAACCCATCCGCGCCGTCTTTACTCACGACAGGGTCGTCGTGTGTGAGCGGTTCAAGGTCGAGCCTCACTGTGGCGCGGGGCCGCCCCGTGAGGACGCCGCGTGCCGTGTCGGTGCCATGCGCCGCCTTGTTGCCGCGCGGCTCGGGGCGTGTGGTGTGGGGGCCTTGGTTGATGAGGCGATGCTGATCGTCTCGGAGTTGCTCACCAATGCGTTGGTGCACAGCGGTACCAGCGAGGTCTCCTTGAACCTGGCCGTCCGCGAGGGCTTCCTGGTCATCACCGTCGTGGATGGCATGCCGGGTGCGGCGCAGCTCAAACAGGCCTGTGACGATGCCGAGTCCGGGCGTGGTCTTGAGCTCGTCGCGGCCGTGGCCGAGGCTTGCGACGGGGCCTGGGGCACTAGCGACGCGGGTGCGAAGACCTGGTGCTTCCTGGCGTTACCGGCCGCAGAGGAGCAGAGATGAGCTTCCACAAGCCGGGTCACGTGTCGTCTCCCGATGACGGCACGGTGGGCGAGGGCCATCAGTCACGCGGCGGCGTGTATAAGGCCGCGACTTCACTGCTGCCGCTGAGGACGGAGGTCGAGCCCGCCTTTTCGTGGAGGGTGTCGCTGGTGGCCAGTGCGGCTTGCGGTCTGCTGGCGCGGCAGCGGGTCCGGCCGGCGCTGACGATGGCGCGCTGGGAAGGCAATGTGGACATTGCTGCCCGTGTGGCCGACAAGCTCGTGGACAACGCCATCGTCCACGGCAAGCCGTTCGGCGACGGCACGGTCACCTTGCGTCTGATCATCGACGCAACGACCAGGGAACTGCTCATCGAGGTCGATGACGCCCTTCCCGACTTCCCTGACTTCGCGGCTGTCGTCAACCAGAGCAGCACGCTCCGCGGCACGCCTCCGGGTCTGTGGTGGGTAGCGCATTACCAGGGCCATCTGTCGTGGGACGTGATGAAGGCCGAAGACGGCCAGCTCTCAGGCAAGACCGTGCAGGCGATCCTCCCCGTCGCCTGAGCACGCGCATCCCGCACGACCACCTTCCCGTGCTCAAAACGACTTTGAGGATCCCATGCCTTCCCCTCAGCTCCATCTTCAGCCTCATCGGGCCTCACACACTCATCGCAGGAATAAGCGTCGCGCGCCCGCGGACCGGTTCGTCCAAGAACAGGTACGCGCAGCGGTCGTCGCCCCGCTGGTGATCGTGCTGGCTGCCCTGGGTGGTGCCGCCGTCGTCAAGTTGACTTTTCCGGTCTCGACCGGCGCATTGCTGGCCGCGGTAGCCGCAGGTCTCTGCGCTGCACTCGTGGTGGGCACCGTGCGGGGGCGGTCGGCGGCACGGACCGTGGAGCGGGCGTATGCGGTCGAGATGCAGCGGGTATTGGATGCGACTGCCGCGGTGGACAAGCTGGTGGCCTGGTCGGCGGAGGAGCTGCTGCGCGGCGGCAAGGTGTCGCTGCCCGATTCCGTCCCGGCGTTGGACAGGGCGGGCCTCGCGGATGAGGCGGTCGCACAGCTGGCCGAACTTCAAATACAGGCGATCGCCACCCTGATCCGCGTACACGACGAGTCCCAGTCTGCGGTGCTGCTTTCAATGCTGCACCAGTTCGCACGGCGAGAACACGCCTTGGTCGCACGGGCGTTGGAGAAGCTGGACCAGTTGCAGGAGTCGACGGAGGATCCGGGGCAGCTGGAGCTGCTGTTTGCGCTGGATCATCTGGTGACGCGGTTGCGGCGCTGGGTGGAGAGCAAGGCCGTGGTCGCTGGGGAGTCGTTGCGCGAGGCCCGTGAACCGGTGAGCGTGATGCAGGTGCTGCGTGGTGCGAACCAGGAGATCATGCACTACGCCCGGGTGACCGTTGCGGCCGGTACGGTCGGCACTTCGCTGGGCCTGCCGCGTCATGTGGGGCCCGACCTGACGCATTTGCTGGCCGAACTCATCGAGAACGCTACCCAGTTCTCCGATCCGGCTACGAAGGTGCAGGTGCGCGCCCAGCGAGTGGCCAGGGGACTTGAGATCGAGGTTGAGGACCGCGTCGTCATTCCGATGCGCCCCGAGGAGCGGGTGCACTGGAATCGCCTGCTGGCCGGGCCCGATCGGGTTGATGTGAGTGCCTTGGTCAGAGCGGGTCGAATCGGTCTGCTCACGGCGGCCGTGATCGCCCAACGCCATGGCGTTACGGTGCAGTTGGTGGAGAATCCGACGGGCGGGACGACGGCCCTGGTGGTCGTCCCGGACCGGCTCCTGGTGTCCTTGCAGGCCCCCGTCGCCTTTGGTGCCCATCATCCCGTGCCGCGGCCCGGGCGCCCGGCTCCGGCGTCCGCCCAGGCCACACGGGTGACAGACCGGGGGCCAGCACAGTACGCACCTGTGCCTGAACGATCAGCGCAGGCTCCCGAGGTGCACAGTGCCGCTCCGCCTCTGCCGCAGCGTGTGGTGTCGGCTCAGGCCGATGCGCCGACTGCGGACCGCGTCGGGCCTGCGGCGAGCCGGCCGCGCTATGCCCTGGCTGAGGCGTTCAGGGGCGCTATCGGTACTGACCGGACTCGGGACGCCTCGCCGCTGGCCCAGCCGGGGGTTTCCGGCACCGTGCCGCCGAACGGACGACCGTAACCCCCACCCTCCGGGGCCCGCGCCCAGTCGCGGCGGACCCCCATCCCTAGGAGCGTTTTTTAATGACCGACGACAACGGTGGCGACATCATGATCGCCGCCGCGTTCGGAGACAGGGCCGCCCAGGAGCAGATGGCCGGGCTGCTGGCGGAGTTCGTTCAGGCGGTGCCCGGGGTCACGCACGCGTTGCTGGTGTCCCGGGACGGGCTAAAGCTCGTGGACAGCGGAGTTTCCAGGACCTGGGCCGACAAGTGGGCGGCCACGCTCGGCACACTGGCGTCGCTGTGCGAGAACATTCCGGGCCCGCACGGTGACAAGGGCCGCCTGCAACTGGCCATGGTCGAGCGCGAGGACGCTTTGATCTTCGTGTCGATCGCCGGGACCAGTGAGGTCTTCCCGAACCATCCGGGCAACACGGCGGGCAAGGTCGACACGGTGCTCGCGGTGCTCGCCGAACCGAGTGCCAACGTGGGCACGGTGGGCTACGAGATGGGTCAGCTCGTGGACCGGTTCGCCCCGTACATGGTCACGGCCCTGCGCAGCACGTGATGACCGGGCCCAGCAGAAAACCACGGTCATCGGCCGCAAACGCTGGGGGCGCCTTCGTACGGCCGTTCCTCGTGACCCGGGGGCGGGTGCATGCCCGTCACTGGCTCAGCCCCGAGACCCTGGTGGAGGCCGGGCCGGGCAGAGCGGGACCAGGGCTGGCGGAGGCAGAGTACGGGCAGCTCGTGCAGTTGTGCCGTGAGCGGCGCCGGTCGGTCGCCGAGCTGGCCGGCACCACTCGACTTCCCCTGACCGCGGCCCGGGTGCTGCTCTCCGACCTGCTCGACGCCCGCATCCTGGTGCTGTCCGTCACCGCCGCCTACGCGCCTGCTGCCGACCCCGATTCCAAGGCCGGGGACCGTCCTACTTCTCAGCTGCTGGAGGCAGTCCGTGCTGGTCTCGCACGCAAGTGGTCCGATGTCCCCGCCAGGGCCTGCTGACACGCCTGGCGAACCCGCTACGGTTCGCGCGGCCGGCGGCCCTGCGGTCCTGAAGGTCCTCGTCACCGGAGGGTTCGGGGTGGGCAAGACGACCGCCATCGGCGCGGTCAGCGAGATCGAACCGGTCTCCACCGAGGAGTACCTCACCCACCACAGCGCCGCCACCGACAGCCTGGACGGGGTGGAGGCGAAGCACCGCACCACCGTGGCCTTCGACTTCGGCCGCATCAGCTTCCAGGAGCCGGTGCCGATCGAGCTGATGCTGTTCGGCACACCAGGCCAGGACCGCTTCATGGACCTGTGGGACGACCTGGCGCGCGGCGCGGTCGGGATCGTGGTCCTTGCCGACACCCGTCGGCTGGAGTCCAGCTTCGATGCCGTCACGTTCTGCGAACGCACCCGGCTGCCGTTCGTCGTCGCCGTCAACCAGTTCGACCACGCCCACCGCTACCCCCTCGCCGCGATCCGGCAGGCCTTCGCCCTCACCCCGCACGTGCCCGTCGTGACCTGCGACGCCCGTGAGGCGACCTCGGTCGCTGCGGTCCTGATCCACCTCGTCGACCACGCACTGTCCCTGCTTTCCGCCTCATCCCCTTCCACCTGTCTGGACGTCTGATGACCCACCACACCACCCCCTACCCGCCCGCACCCAGCGCTGGCAGCGGCTTACGTCCTGCTCTCGGCCAACAGGAGGTGATCGTCCCGCAGCCGGGTGCGATCCGCCCGGGCCAGGAGGTGCTCAGCGCGGCCCAGGCCAAGGACATGGCCGAACGGCAGGCCCGCGCGGACCTCCTGGCCCGCCTGGGCATGCCCACCAGGCCGGACGACCGCATGGACCAGTTCGCGGACCACATCGCCGATACCACCGGCATGCTCTACGGCTTCGTCAACATCTTCCTCACCGAGCAGACTTTCGTCGGCCTGCACAACCCCCCGCCCGACACCGGCTACATGATCCTGGGCCGCACCATGAGCCTGAACGACGGCTGGTGCCCCGCAGTGGTCAGACGCAAGAAGGCACTGCCCCTGTGGGACGTCCATGCCAGTTCACTCTTCAGCGGCAACCTCGTGGTCGACATGGTCGGCATCCGCTCCTACTTCGGCGCCCCGCTGATCGTTGAGGGGATCGTGCTGGGCACGGTGTGCGCCATAGACCCCGACGCGCGCCCCCGCACCGACGCCCAGCACCTCCTGGACGCGGTCAAAGACGGCGCCGACCTGGTCCTGAAGGCCCTCACCAGCGGCGCCCCCGCGCGCTGAATCCCGCCTCGCCCTCGCCCCCGTCCGGCACCCGCACGCCGGGGCCCCGGCCGCACCCCCGCCTTGCGACCCCACAGGGAAAGGGATCAGACCATGCCTGCCACCTGGCCCACCGAAGTCCTCCCCCATCTCACCCCGGACCACCACCGGCTGTGGCACGAGGCCGACGCCTTCGCCGCCGAGCACATCGCACCCCGCGTCCCGCGGATGGAAGCCCATCCGCTCAAGGTCGAACGAGAGGCCGCCCAACTCATGGCCGACCTCGGCTGGTTCGGGGTGACCATTCCCTCGCAGTACGAAGGGATGGCGGCCGGGCATGTCGCCAAGACGGTGCTCATCCACCGGATCGGCACGGTTTCCGCCGCGGTGGCGGCCATCTTGCAGGCAAGCCTGATCCCGGCCGGAGCCGTGCATCTGTGGGGCACGGCCGAGCAGAAGACGACGTGGCTGCCGCTCGCGGCAGCGGGCCGGGTTCTCCTCTCGATCGCGGTCACCGAGCCGCAGGCCGGCGGACACATCGGCGGAATCGCCACGACCGCCGAACAAGACGGCGACGGGTGGATCATCACCGGAAACAAGATCCACATCGGTAACTCGCACCTAGCCGGCTGCCACGTGGTCCTCGCCCGGACCGCACCCCCTGGCGTCTGCGCCTCGCGCGCCCTTACGGCGTTCCTGGTCGAGCACGACCGCAAGGGCCTGACCGTCCAACCCCACCGGCCCGGACTGGGCCTGCGCGGCTTCACCAAAGGCCAGTTGAGCCTCGACCGCGTCCGCATCCCCGCGGCCAACGTGCTCGGCGAGATCGGCCAGGGCCTGTTCGTCGCCCAGAGCGCCAGCATCCTCTACGGCCGCCCCAACCTGACGGCCGTCAGCCTCGGCATCCATGAAGCCCTCGTCACCACGACCGTCAACTGGCTGACCACACGCAAGCGTTACGACGGGCACCTGTCCGACCTGCCCGTCGCTCGCGACCGGCTCGGCGCCATGCAAAACCGCCTCCAGACCGCCCGGGGCGTCGCCTACCAAGCCGTGCACCTTCTCGACCTGGGACTGGCCTGCGACGCTCAACTGATCAGCGCGAAAACCACCGGCCACGAACTCGCCGCCGACTCCGCCCGGGACGCCATGGAACTGCACGGCGCCCACGCCCTGGACGGCGACTACCCCCTCCAACGCCTCTTCCGCGACATCCCCTACACCTACGCGCCCGCCGGTACCGGCGAATTCCAGCGCATCCACCTCGCCCGCACCACTCTTCACGAGACCGAGGTCGAGTGGTCCCAGCGGATGGCGTCCGAAACAGCTGGGACCGCCGCCCCGGACCCGACCCCTGCATGACCCGCACGGCGACCTGCACCCCTTCTGCTCCGAACTCTTCTCTCCCGAAAGCAGCACACAATGCCATCCGTTGACGTACGTCAGGAAGCCGGCGACCAGTTCGAAAGTCTTGCGGAGCGTCTGCAACACATAGCCCAGGAGATCGTGCCGGTGGCCGAGCTGGTCACCCAACTACCCCTGCCCGACCAGGTAGGCATCCGCACCATGACGATCCCTGACTGGCTGCGGGCCCACCGCGACAGCGCGGACCAGCAGCTCCACACCGAGGCAGCCGAACTCAGCCCCTCCCGCACCGACATGAGAGAAGCCCGAGAGCTCCACCAGACCCGCTTAAGGGAGGTACGGCTGCTCTGGCCCACCGTGGGCGGCCAGGCAGTGAAGTGGGAGCCCGGGCAGCCGGAGGTGGTCGTCTTGCCCGCGGCGCTGCAGCAGGCAGGCCGGCTCCATGACGACCCGTTCCTCTACCGGGTCCTGGCACACGAGATGACCCGCATCGCGCAGTACACGGCCAGCAGCGGCACACTGTGGGCCTCCCAGTACACCTTCTTCCCGCAGCTGCGCGGCGTGTGGGGCTGGGACTACCCCTTCCTGACCGAGTGCCATGCACACGAAGCAGCCCAGCGGATCACCACGAAACTCCTGGGCCATCCCGTGCCCGCCAACGCTCCCAGCCCCTACGCCACCGTCCGCTACCGAAATCTCTGGGCCAACCCGCAGCGCCAGGCCCTCGCCACCCGCCACCTCAAGGGCGCCGAAGCCGTCGCCCAGATCATCAACACCCACCGTCTCGACGTGTTCAACCGAGTGTGGACCATCCCAGCCCTTGCCCCGCTGCGCGCAGAGACACACAGCAAAGCGGCCGCCTGGCAGGCCCGCTTCGCCACCCTCACTCCCGAAGGAGCGGCACCGCCATGGGGCCCATACGTCACCTGACCCGAGCAGCCCAACACGCCCAGGACAAGACGGCATCGGGTGACATGGGCCCACCCGCAGCAGCCCCGCCGCACACAAGATTCCCGGGCACCTGAGAGCTCCCGTGCACGGCAACCCCGTGAAGTCCACACCGCCGTGCACGGGCCCGGTCGGCCGCCGCACTCCCGGACAGTCGGCGATCCGGGCACCGGCGGCCGACCACCCGCACACCCGAACCTCAAGAACAACAAAGGCCCCAAGCCCCGTCCCACCGGACCAGGCCGTGGCCTGACCAAGCTCCCGCGCACGGTCACCACCGTTGCTCTCCACCGACCGTGCGCGGGTCCAACGTCCCGTGCTCGGCATCCCCCGTTGCCGAACGCGGGACACCGGCCCGGCACGGGGACGACAGTCCAACTCACCTCCCCACAAGGAGAAGGAACTGCCCCTGTGCCGGGCGCCCCATCATCAGCCCGCTACCCCTCGGCTCGCGGGCGCCGAGAAGGAGATCGCACGTGAATACCGGCCCCGGCATGACGACCGACAGCCCCCCGAACTTCTCCCCGTCCGAACAGCAATTGCGCGACGCGATGGTGCAGCACCTCATCGAGAGCGGCGCCGCCCGCAGCCCGCGCGTGGTAGCGGCCTTCCGCAAGGTGCCCCGGCACCTTGCGGCTCCCGAAGCAACGATGGCCAAAAGCTACGACGCCGAGTCCGCGCTGGTCACGAAGACCGACGCGGACGGCATGGACATCAGCTCCGTGTCGGCCCCCCGCATCCAGGCCCTGCAGATGGAGCAGGCCGACATCCACCCCGGCATGAACGTCCTGGAGATCGGTTCCGGCGGAGTGAACGCTGCCTACCTCGCCGAACTGGTCGGCGACCACGGTCGCGTCGTCACCATGGACATCGACCCCGAGGTCACTCAGCGAGCCACCCACTTCCTGAAGAGCGCCGGCTACCGGAACGTCACAGTGCTCACTGGTGACGGCGGGGGCGGCGCAACCGACTTCCAGCCCTTCGACCGCATCATCGTCACCGTCCAGGCAGCCGACATCCCCACCACCTGGGTGCACCAGCTCACGACGGGCGGCTGACTCGTCGTGCCCCTGCGGATGCGCGGCATGACGCGAACCATCGCCTTCGTCCGTGACGATGACCGGCTGGTCAGCGACGGCTTCGAGCGGTGCGGCTACGTCCCCATGCAGGGCGGGGGCGAGAACCGCATGCGGCTGGCCGTCCTCCACGACGTTCAGGAGGAAGAAATCGCCCTGCGCCTGGACGACCACCCCACGCCGGACACCAAAGCCCTGGCCGAAGTGCTGCGAATGCCCCGCCGCGACGCGTGGTCCGGCGTGACGCTCGCGGGCGACGAGTCCAACGAACACGTGGACCTCTGGCTGGCCACCGCCCTGGACGACCTGCCCCTCATGGCCGCGAAGCCCGCAGCCCGTAAACGGGGCCTCGTCGCCTCTGCCTCCCCGCTCGGTCTCCCCACGCTCGTCGTCGGCGACAGCTTCGCCTACCGCACCGTGCGGCCCACCGACGACCCCAACCGGTTCGAGTTGGGCGCCATCGGACACGGGCCCCGCGGCGGGGAAGTCGCCGAGCGGCTGGTAGCGGAGATACAGACGTGGAACAGCGACCACCGCGGCGATCGCGCGCACATCGAGGTCTACCCGGCCGGCACGCCGGACGAGCAACTCCCCGCGGGCCGGGTCATCGACCGGCCGCACTCCCGCGTCACGATCTCCTGGCCGTGACCGATCAGATTCAGGAGGCTTTGTTGCCCAGCCAGATGCAGTCTCCCGCCGTTGAGCTTCCCCGTGTCCGCCACCTGCTCCTGGAGGAGACGGCCCCTCCCCGGCTCACCGATGTACAGACAGCAGCCATGACGCGCAGATGGGAAGCGGCCCTTGCGGCAAACCCGTCGCTGTTCGACGGGCCCACCGTGGTGTGCGCGGGTCTGGAGTGGACGGACCCACAGACGCTGCTGGTGACCTGGTATCGGGCGACCTACCGCCTGTACCTGCTTCGCCTTGACCCGGTCCACGCCGTGCCCGCCCCATCGGTGTTCGTATCCGTAGCGCAGCCCACCGACGATGGGCGCCTGCTCGTCGGGCGGATGGCCTCGTCCACCGCGCATTCCGGACGCTGGCAGCTGCCCGGGGGAACGATCGAGCCGCCCCAGCAAGCGGGCGCCGCTCTGGACGTGGAGTGCCTGCGCCGGCACGCCGCGCAAGAGCTTGTGGAGGAGGTCGGGCGCAAAGTCGCCTTCGAAGAGCTGAAGTTGTGGACGGTGACCCGTGGCGACAAGGGCAACGTGGGAGTGCATTTCCGCGCCCCCGCCTGCCCCGCTGAGGCGATTGTCGAGCAGTACGAGCAGCTCGCCGCTGCGGAGGCGGCCCGGGGGCGCACCCCGGAGCTGGACCGTATTGCGTTCCTCGAGTCGGACGCCGATGTGGCAGGTCTCGGCGGCCGGTACGCCGACTTCCTGCCGGTGCTCGCCGCGCGCCATGCCGCGAGCGGGCAAACGGATCAGGCTCACCCGCGGAGGTAGACGATGGCCAGCCCAGCGCGCGCCGAAGGCCATCGTGCCGGCCAGACGATCGGGCCTGAAACGGACGAGAACGCCTTGGCTGATCTGGCCCGGGAGCTGGCCGACGCCTCCCGAACCGGGCCGCCCGTCCGGCACCTGTCCGAACGCTTCCCCGGTCTGACCCTTCAGGACGCCTACCGCATCCAATGGATCAACGTCGCGGAGCGGCTCGCGGCAGGCTCCTGCATTGCCGGTCACAAGATCGGATTGACCTCGGCTGCCATGCAGCACCAGATGGGCATCGACGAGCCCGACTCCGGAGTCGTCCTGAACGGCATGGTCGCCGCCAGCGGTACCCAGCTGCGGGCGGACGGCTTCAGGAACCCCAGGATCGAGACGGAGTTCGCGTTCCGGCTCGGTCGCGACCTGGCCGGGCCCTGCGACCTTCGCACCGTCCGTTGCGCCGTCGCCGACGTGTTCCTCGCGTTCGAGGTCCTCGACACCGTCTTCGCCGACTGGAACATCACTTTGGTCGACAGCGTCGCCGACAACGCCGCCTGCGCCGGAGTCATCACCGGCAACCCCGTCCCCTTCGATCCGGACTGGGACGCAGCCGCCGAGCAGATCCGGGTGGAGGCCGACGGCGTATCAGTCGCCGCGGGGCAGGGGCGGGACATTCTCGGGGACCCGCTCAAGGCGCTGGTCTGGTTGACGCAGCGTCTGCCCGTGCTGGGCACCACCTTGCGAGCCGGGGACATCGTGCTGGCCGGATCGGTGCACGCGAGCCTCCCACTGACCCCCGGCACACATTTCCGGGCCACGTCAACCCGGCTCCCCTCAGTCCATGTCCAGGCAGTATGACCCGCCACCCACACAGGGAACACCCATGCCATCGAACACCATGAACGCGGCCGTCCTCGGCTCCGGCTTACTCGGACTCGACCTGGTCGAGCGCATGCACCACTCCCCGCATCTGAACTGCGGGCTCGTCGTCGGCCGCACCCACCACAGCCGCGGACTGGCCCAGGCCGCCGAACTGGGCTGCCCCACCGCAGCGGGCGGCATCGCCGCCCTGCTCGAAGCGGACCAGAGCTTCGACATCGTCTTCGACGCCACCAACGCCTTCGAGCACCACGAGCACTGGACACGCCTCGCCGACACCGGCGCCGTGCTCATCGACCTCACCCCCACCAGCGCCGGCACGCTGATCGTGCCGGCCGTGAACGGCGACCAGGCCGCACGTCACCAGCACATCGGCCTCATCTCCTGCGGGGGCCAGGCTTCACTGCCCGTCCTCTACGCCCTCGCCCAGCACTACCGGCCGCAGTACGTGGAGATGGTGGCCACCGCCGCCAGCGCCAGCGTGGGCCGGGCCAGCCGGATCAACCTCGACGAGTACGTGCACACGACCCAAGCCGCCATCCGCCAGCTCACGCAGACCGGAGCGGTCAAGGCCATGCTGAACATCTCCGCAGCGAAACCCCCGCCGCCGTTCCGCATCGCCATGTCGCTGGTGGCCCCCGGGGTGGAGCAGGCCCGGGCCCGTGACGTCGTGGAGGCCGCTGCGTCGGCCATGCGGACCGTCGTTCCCGGCTACCGGATCACTTCATGCACCGTCACCGGCGACACGGTCCGTGTGATCGCGGAAGTCACCGCCACCCGCAACCGGATGCCGGTCCACGCCGGGAACCTCGAAGTGATCAGCGCCGCCGCCCTTTACACGGCCGAGCAGCACGCCCTCGCCCAGGCCCCCGCGCTCAAGGATCTCGCCCGATGACCGCCCAGACCACGGTGACCGTGCACGACCCCACCCTGCGCGACGGCCAGCACGCCGTACGGCACCAGCTGGATGCCGAGCAGATCCGCACCTACGCCGCAGCGGCCGACGCGGCCGGCGTCCCCGTCATCGAGGTCGGCCACGGCAACGGGATCGGCGCCTCCTCCCTCCAAGTGGGCCGCACCAGGCTCAGCGACGACGAGATGCTCGCTACCGCCCGCGAAGCCTGCGCCCACAGCAGGCTGGCCACCCTCATGCTGCCCGGCTGGGCCACCACCGCAGATGTTCGCAACGCCGTCCGCCTCGGCGTGGACGTCGTGCGCGTGGCCGCGCACTGCACCGAGGCCAGTGTTACCGAACGTCACCTGGGGGCCATCCGTGAGCTCGGCGCCGAGGCCCAGGGCGTGCTGCTGATGAGCCACATGGCATCTCCCGGCGAACTCGCCGAGCAGTGCGCCTTGATGACCGGATACGGCGCGCAGGCAGTGTGCCTCTTCGACAGCGCCGGCCACTTCCTGCCCGACGACGTCACCGCCCGGATCACCGCTGTCACCGCGGCAGTTGACGTGCCGGTGGCGTTCCACGGGCACAACAACCTCGCGATGGCCGTGGCGAACTCGGTCGCGGCCGTGGAGGCGGGCGCCCGCACGATCGACGCCTGCGCGCGCGGATTCGGCGCGGGCGCGGGCAACACCCAGCTGGAGGTCCTCGTGGCCGTCCTGGAGCGCTACGGCCACCGGACCGGAATCGACCTGCGGCGCCTGGCCGACGCCGCCGACCTCGCCGAGCGGACGCTGATGCCCGCCCCGCCGACGATCGACTCCACCAGTCTCGTCTCCGGGCTGGCCGGGGTGTTCTCCGGATTCAAGAAGCCTGTCCTGGCCGCGGCGGAAAGCGAGGGTGTGCACCCCTGGGACGTCTTCGTCGAGCTCGGCCGGCTTCGGGTCATCGCGGGGCAGGAGGACGTCATCCCGGACGCGGCACGCAGCCTGGCCTCACTGGAGGCCGGCCGATGACGCAGACACCTGCCCCAGCCGGGGTGTGGTTCGTCACGCCCGCGCACACCCCCTCCCGGTTCCCGGCAGCGCACGGCTGCGGCGCGGACGTCGCCCTGGTCGACCTGGAGGACTCCGTCCCCGCTGCGGCGAAGCCGCAGGCCCGCCAGGACGCCGCCGCGTTCTTCACTGCTCCCGCAGGAGGCTCCGGTTGCGTGCTCGGGATCCGGATCAATTCCCCCACCACACGTGACGGCATCCTTGACCTGGCCGCCATCGCCGACTACCCGGTCCGGCCGGACCTGGTGCTGATCCCCAAGGTCGACTCAGCCCGGGACATCGAGATCGCTGCGGGGACCCTCGACGCGTCCGACTACACGCCATACCTGTACGCGCTGATCGAGACCCCACGCGCACTGGAGGCCCTGCCGTCGATCGTGCGGGCCGACCGCATCGCCGGCGTGGTGTTCGGAACGGCCGACTACGCGACCGCCACCGGCTGCGCCCAGACCTGGGAAGCCCTGCAGCACGCCAGGTCCGCGCTCGTCACCAGCGCCGCCGCCGCAGGCATCCTCGCCATCGACTCCCCGTTCTTCGACCTGGACGCGCTGGAGACGCTGCGGCACGAATCGGAACGGGCCAAAGCCCTCGGCTTCGCCGGGAAGTGCTGCGTGCACCCCCACCAACTCCCCGTCGTCACCTCCGTGTTCACTCCCACAGAGGAACAGATCGCAGACGCCCGCGCCATCGTCGCCGCCGCTGCAGAAGCTGCGGGCCGCATCGTCCGAGTCGACGGACAGATGATCGGACCGCCCATGGTCGCGGCCGCCCGCACCCTGCTGGCCCGCGCCGCCGGCCGTACGCCTCGCGAGGTGAGCGCGTGAGCATCAGCATTCCGGCACCTGCGGGGTACCGGCGGATCGGCGAAGGCCGCTACCGCGAGGTCGTCGGTCTCGGCTACCACGAGCTGTGCGAGGGCGTAGTCATCGAGCACCGGCCCGGACGCACCATCACCGAGGCCGACAACGTCGTGATGACCACACTCGGCGGCAACGACGCCCCGATCCACACCGACGCCCAATACAGCACCCTCACCGCATGGGGCAGGCCCCTGGTGTGCAGCAGCATCACCCTTCACATCGTCGGCGCGATGACCGTCCGCAGCACCAGCGGCCTGACCCTGGCCAACCTGGGGTTCGACGAAGTCCGCTTCACCCACCCCGTGTTCGTGGGCGACACCCTGTATGCGGAAACGGAGATCATCGGCAGACGCCTGTCCCACAGCCGCCCGGACACCGGGATCGTCACCAGCCGCACCCGTGGCCACAACCAGGACGGCACGGCCGTCGTGACCTTTACGCGCAGTTTCTTCGTCCCCATCGACGCCGATGCCGTGCGCGAGCGCACCAACTACTGAAAGGGGGAAGGCGATATGCCGAATGCGGTCCGGATTGTGGCTGCCGACGACGAGCTGCGGCAGCAGTACGACACCCTCGCCACCCGCAGCTACGGCCATCCGGTGGGCGACATCACCCGCCTGCGCCCGCACGCGGACATCCGCGTCGCCGTCCGCGATGGGCGCGTCATCGCCGGGGGCCTGGGGCTCCTCGTCCCGCAGTTCTTCGGCGGGGCCCCGGTGCCCTCCGCCCTGCTCAGCGCCGGGTGCGTCGCCCCCGAGGAGCGCGGCGCCCGCCTCTCCGCCGACATGCTCGCCGAACGTCTCCGCCACCTGCGCGCACAGGGGGCGGTGATCTCCACACTGTGGACCACGTCGGGCGGATACGTCCGCCGCCTCGGCTGGGAATCCCCCATCCCCGTCTTCGCGTGGTCCATCGCCACCGACGACCTCAAACGGGCCTTCACCCGCTCGTCGATGCCGATCGAGTACGGCCGTACGGCGGAAGCCGACGCCCTGCAACGTCGTCTCGCCCGGCAATGGAACGGCCCCGTCGAGCGCCCGCACTGGTGGCCGAGCTGGATCGACGGCAAGCAGCAGCTGACCACATACCGGTTCGGCCCCGCACAGTCCCCCACGGGGCTGCTGTCGTTCACCATGAAACGCCGCGAGCCGCACGGCATGCAGCTGACCGTGCACGACTTCTGGGCCGCCGACGCACCCACCGTCGCCGAGATGATGGCGTTCCTCGCCAGCCACCACACCCGCGCCCCATCCATCCACTTCCGGCGCTCCGCCCTCCCTCCGTACCCGGCGCTGCTGCACGCCCTCCACCGGTACCGGCCCACCGCGGAAGCATGGCACCCCTGGATGCTGCGCATCCTCGACGTGGTCGAAGCCGTGCGCCTACGGGGCTGGCCGCAAGAACTCAGCACCACGCTGCCCTTGGAAATTGAAAGCGAGGACGGCCAGACCTGGGAGCGCTACGTACTCGAAGTGAAAGCAGGAGACGGACAACTCACCAAGGCTCACGCCCCTGCTGAAGTCCAGCTGACCCGGCGGCAACTGGCCGTCTGGTACGCCGGTGGCTACCGGACAGCGGCCGCAGCCCGTCTGGCGGGAGTAACAGCCAAAACCGACACCGCGCTCAGCCGACTCATCGGGACGATCCAACACGAACCCTGGCTGCCGGACCACTTCTGAGCTCCCAGCGGCAGCCTCCCCGGCGCAGGAAGGCGCACGTCATTCTGGTTCTCCGCTGATTCCCGCTCGATCTGGTGCGCATGCTGTGCGGAGCTGCTCCACGCGGCCGCCGGATCCAAGGATGCTCAGTCGTACACGCGCCCTTCCTCCATCGGGATCGTCTCCCTCCCCAGCCTCCCAGAGCATGCCCGAACACCAGTTCCGAAAGGCCGCCCCATCATGCCCGGCCGTACATGCCCACCCGGTTTGGCCGTGTCGGCGTTTCGGCCATTTCCCGCTCACAGCCACTCCAAGCCAGACCAGGGATCGGGCGCCTGCCAAGTCCGCGAACGCAGAAGATTCCAGGCTTCCCAGCACGACCGAATGACGTGTGTTCGATACCGCAGTCATGTCGTTAAACCTCACGACTCAGCCGCAGCGACCGTCCTAGGGGGAACGATGACCTCGGCCATTACGCAGGACCAACCGCCGCAACCACCCAAGGGGAGCGCGCCGGACGGCGAACCGCAGCAAGCCGGTGTTCGAGAGGAGGAGTACCTCTTCCGCGACAAATCCAGGCTCCAAGCCGGCTCCCTGCTGACCTCCCGCACCATGGCGCGACGGCTGCCCTCGCTCGTGCGGAGCTCGGTGCGGATGGCCTGGCGGGTGGACCGCGGCGCGACCATCGGCCTGCTGGTGTGCCAGATCGCAACGGGCATCCTCACGGCCCTGGGCCTTCTGGCCGTCACGGGTACGATCACCGCCCTCATTTCCTCGGGCGGCATCACCGAGCGGCTGTGGGACGCAGCCCCCCAGCTGGCCGTGATCGCCGCCGCCACCGGACTGCGCGCACTGCTGGGCATCGCCGTCGTCTGGCTGACCGGCCGTCTGCGCCCGGTGCTCAGCCGGGCAGCGGAGCTGACGATGATCGAGGCCGCACTGGGCGCCGAACTGGCCGCCAACAACAAGCCCGGCTACAACGACGCCTACGACATCGCCGACCGCGGCGCCCAGGTCACCCCCGACCTCGTCGAAGAAGCGCAGGACGTCCTCGCGGCGATCGCTACGCTCACGGCTGGCGCCGCCGTCCTGACCGTCCTGCACCCGCTGCTCCTGCCCCTTCTCTTCCTCGCGTGCCTGCCGCAGGCCGCCGCATACATCCGTTCCGCACGTGTGCTCTACCTCGCCGCCCTGGAGACCTCCGGGCGGCGCCGGATGCTGGGCAAACTGCGCTGGCACATGGCCTACACGGAATCCAGCGAGGAGATGCGCGCGTGCCTGGCCGGTCCCTTCCTGATCGGCCGCTATCGGAAGCTGGCCGCCTCGGTCAACGCGGCCGAACGCACGGCCGCGAACACCGGGGCCTGGATGGGCCTGGCCGGAGCCGTGGCCGGCGGACTCGCCTCAACTGCGGTGTGGGCGGCGCTGCTGTGGCTCCTGGCCTCCGGCCGAATGAGCCTGGCCGCCGGTGGCGGAGCCGTCTTCGCTCTCCAGACGGCCACCAGCTCGGTGCGGGCCATCATCAACGGCGGGGCCCGCCTGGTACGCACCGGCTGGTACGTGCAGGACTGGCAGAACTTCCTCGACAACGCCCACGGCCAGGCCATGGCAGACTCCCGCGGAACCACTCCCGTGATCGCAGCCCCGGAGCGCTTCGAGGTCCGCGACGTCACCTACCGCTACGACGGCGCCCCGAAAGACAGCTTGAGCGGCATCTCTCTGCACGTGCGGCGCGGGGAAATCGTGGCGCTCGTCGGGGAGAACGGCTCCGGCAAGACGACCCTTTCGCGCCTGCTGTGCGGACTGCTGCTGCCCACCGAAGGCGACGTGGCCTGGGACCACGCCTCCACAGCGGACTTGGACCCGTGGGAGTCGTGGAAGCATGTCGCGCTGGTGCCGCAGAAGTTCACGTACCTGCCGCTGACGATGCGCGACAACATCACCTTCGGGCAGGGCGACACCAGCGACGCGGCCCTGCTCGCCGCCTGCGAGGCGTCCGGCGCCTCAGAGATGTTGCCGGGCCTGCGCTCGGGCCTGAACACCCTGCTGACCAGCGAGTGGTTCGGCGGGCAGCAGCTCTCGGGCGGGCAGTGGCAGCGCCTCGTTCTCACCCGAGCGTTCCACCGGCAGGCGGCGCTGCTGGTGATGGACGAGCCCACGGCCGCTCTCGACGCCCGGGCCGAGCACCGGATCTTCGCCGGTCTGCGCGAACTGGCCAAGGACCGCGCCATCTTGTTGATCACGCACCGCCTCACCAACGTCGCCGTCGCCGACCGAATCGTGGTGTTGAACGAAGGGCGGATCGTCCAGGAGGGCACCTACGCCGAGCTCACCCAGCAGCCAGGGCTGTTCCGGACCCTGTGGGAGCTGCAGCGCCAGATGAGCGGGGACACCCCGTGACCACCATCAACGGGCCCGCGCCAGGGCCACCGGCCTGCTGGACCAAGACACCGGCCCGCTCCTGATGCTCCGTTCGCAGCATGTTCCCGTCCAAGGAACCCGGAAAGGAGTGCCGTGACGAGTTCGCCGGCAACCGAACTCGGCGACGCGAGCAAGCTTCGCCACCAGCTCGTGGAGCGACTCCGCGCCGACAGCCATATCCGCTCCGCCGCAGTCGAGCACGCCTTCCGCACCGTGCCCCGGCACGCCTTTGCCCCCGAGATCCCCCTTCCCGCTGCATACGCCAACGACATCGTCCCGACTCGACACAGCCACGACGGCCGGGTCACCAGCTCCATTTCCGCGCCGTGGCTGCAGGCCGAGATGCTCGAAGCCGCCCGCATCCGGGCCGGCCACCGCGTTCTGGAAATCGGCTCCGGCGGCTACAACGCCGCTCTCCTCGCCCAACTCGTCGGTCCGACCGGTCACATCACCACCCTCGACATCGACCCCGCCGTCACTGACCGGGCCCGCCGCTTCCTGCCCCAGGCCGGATACGACCAGGTGAGCGTGGTCACCGCCGACGCCGAGCACCTGCCCGCCAGTGTGGTTCCGGACGGCGGCTTCGACGCCATCGTGGTCACCGTCGACACCTGGGACCTGCCCTGGATCGACGCCCTGGCCGAAGGCGGCCGCCTCGTCGCACCGCTGCGTCTGCACGGCTACCACTGGGCCATCGGATTGACCAAGAATAACGGGACCCTGCACAGCGACGAGCCGCTCATCATCTGCGGCTTTGTCGCCATGCAGGGCGACGGCGCATGGACGTCGAACCGCCGCACCGTCCCCGGCACCGGCATCCATCTGTCTTGGGAAGACGGCACCCCACTGCCCGTCGACCAACTCGCCCCCGCCCTCACCCGCGAGCCGACCGTCACCCGCACCAACGTCACGGTCGGCGGACAGGAACCCTTCGACGCCCTCACCCTCTACCTCGCCGGCGCCCTGCCTGGCTTCTGCCGACTGGAAGCCGACCCCGAAGGCGACAACAAGCTCCTCCACCCGCCGCCGAAGCACTGGCCCGCCGCCACGATCGTGCGCGGGAGCTCCCTCGCCCAGCTGGCCACCGAGCGCATCGGCGACGGGGACGACGGCAAGGGCCGCTACGAGTTCGTCATCCACGGCTACGGCGACCACGGACACCGTTCCGCGCAGGAGATGGCCCAGCAGGTCCAGTACTGGCAACTCAACCACCGCGGCGCCCGCTGCCCCCTCATCACCGCTCGCCCCACCGCTGCCCCCGGCCCGGCAGGCACGGACCACGAACCACACGTGTTCGCCAAGAAGCACACCCGCATCACCGTGGACTGGCCGCTCGTGCCCGGCAGCACTGCGCGCCCCACCAACCCGGGGAGCTGCGACACCCGATGAACGGCGGTACCTCCCGGCCACCGCTTACTCCTCCGTGCTGCGTGCTCGCCCGTCCACCGTCGCGAAAGGCAGAGATACGTGCCCTCTCCCCTCCCCCCTTCGGATCACGTCACATCGCGTGCCGCTGTGCCAGCGGCGCAGTACGCCGCGAACCGGCATGCGGCGTGGATCGGGGTCGCCGCGATCATCACCGACGAGGTCGGACGGGTCCTGCTGGTGCACCCCACCTACCGCAAGGACGAGTCGTGGCTGCTGCCCGGGGGCGTGGTCGAAGCCGGCGAGCACCCGCACGTCACCTGCCGGCGCGAGATCACCGAGGAACTGGGCCTGGATCTGCCCCTGTCGGCCGTGCTCGCCGTCCACTCCTTCTCCCCACACCACTCCGACCTTCAGCCCGGCACGCCCTGCCCTGGCGAGGTCCGGTTCGTCTTCGACGGGGGAACACTCACCCCCGACCAGGTGAAGGCGATCCGCCTGCCGCGCGAGGAGCTATCCGCGCACGCCTTCCTGGCGACCCGGGACGCGGTGCAGAAGCTGCGCCCGGTGGACGGGCAGATCATGCTTGCCGCCTACCGTGCCCGGCTCGGGAACACCGCGACCGCTCACCTCGCCGACGGCCGGCACATCCTCGACGTCCCGGCGCTGGATCGCCATGACGTCCACGTCCGCTACAAGCCCTTGTGGGACAGCCCTCTTCACCGCGGTCCCCTGCCCGAGCGGCTGCCCGTACAGCAAGCCTGGGCGTGGTGCTTCGTCCCCGACGGCCGGGTCGTCGTCGTGGCCGACCCCAGCCCGCGGGGCGCACTGCCGATGCTGCCCGGCGGCACCGTGGAAACGACCGACGCGACACCCGAGGACACCTTGTACCGCGAAGCTGCCGAGGAGGCCCAGCTCACCCTGGCCGATCCGGTGCGACTGGGCTGGGTGCTGGACGAGACGGGCGAGGTGTACGGCTGCGTGGGACCCAACGCGAGGCTCCGCCTGGCCGCCCGGGTCACCGCCATCGGCCCGGCGGCCGTCGACACCGCCACCGGCCACCCCTTCGCCCGCCTGCTCGCCACGCCTGCCCAGGCAGCCGCGCTGCTGGGATGGGGCCCGCCGGGAGCGCGGCAAGCCCAGCTCGCGGCGGAGACGGCACGCAAGCGGTGGGGACTTCCCCTCGCTCGCACCGCCGCCGTCGAGGAGATCCCGACGGAGGGGATGCGGCTGAGCTGACCCGACCCGCCCACCCTCACCTCAACTCCTCCCGCTCCACGCCCTCTGAGGTAGCCCCATGCCGTTGTCGCACGATCACATCCGCACCACCGTCGATGCCTACCTCGCCCGCCACCCTCACGAGCGCGAACAGCTCGGCGCACTCCTGGATGCCCTCCACCGGACCGGCGACGAGATCGCGAGCCGCTCCACGTACACCGGACATGTCACCTGCGGCGCCATCGTCATCGACCCGCTCGGCCGCGTCCTGCATGTGCTGCACCTGGCGAGCGGGAAGGTCCTCGCTCCTGGCGGACATACCGAGACCACCGACCAGTGCCTGGCAGCAGCGGCGCTGCGGGAGTTGCACGAGGAGACCGGGATCCCGCCCCAGGCGGTCACGCCGTGGCCCGGCTACGAGACGATGCCAGTCGACATCGACATCCACGACATCGACGCCAACCCGGGCAAAGACGAACCAGGCCACCAGCACTTCGACTTCCGGTTCCTCTTCCGCCTGCACACCGCGAACGAGGTGAAGGTGATGCTGCAGGAAGAGGAGATCGGCGGCATCGAGTGGCGGCCCGCGGACAGAGCGGCCTCCCTTTCCCTGCGCGAAAAGCTCCTCAAGCTTCCGCTCCAGGTCGAACCGGAGACGGCCAACGCCTCCGCCCTGATCTACAACGACCGCGGCGAGTACCTGCTCCACCTGCGCGACTACTTTCCCGGCGAGATCTGGGAGCCAGGCATGTGGTCCCTGCTGGGCGGCGGCCGAGAGCCCCGGGACCCCACCCTGGCACACACAGTGCGGCGCGAACTGGCCGAGGAAGCCGGCCTCGATATCGCAGATCTGACCCCATTCGGCACCGAGTACGCCTCCGACGACGCCGGCACGGTCGTACCCATCGCCATCTACGCGGGCCGATGGAACGGCGATCCACGCGAACTGCGCCTGACGGAAGGGGTGATGCTGGCCTGGTTCGCTCCGGCCGACCTCCACCGCCTCCGCATCGCCGAGACCACGAGCGACCTCGTACGGAGCCACGCCGCCAGCCGCCCGGCCACCACCGCACCGCAGAGCGGGCTCTCCTCGCCCGAGGAGCTTCACCCGGCTTCACCGAACGGCACGGTCCTGAACATCATCGGCGTCCACCTCTACCTGGAGCGCTCCGACGGGACGGTGCTGCTCGGGCTGCGCCACCCCAACTCCACGTTCGCGCCATCCACCTGGCACGCCCTGGCCGGCCATTGCGAGCAGGAGAGCGCCATCGCCTGCCTGATCCGGGAAGCACGGGAGGAAGCAGGCCTACGCATCGAGCGCCAGGACGTCGAACTCGTCCACGTCGTCCACCACATCGACAAGGCCGGAGACCAGCCCCGCATGGGCCTGTTCTTCCGCGCCCATGCCTGGAGCGGCGAGCCGGAGCTGCGCGAGCCGGACAAGTGCACCGAGTGGAAATTCTGGGACCCTGCCGCGCTCCCCGACAACCTCGTCTCCTACACCCGGGTAGCCATCGGAAAGATCCAGAACGGGGAGCTGTACAGCGAGACGGGCTGGCCCTCATGACCGGCACAACGAAGCGCGCACACCGTCGCGTGCCGACTGCGACTGCGGTCGGACGTGAGGACACCCGCCTCGTGGTGATCCGCGGCAACTCGGCGTCAGGCAAGTCAAGCGCGGCCCAGGGACTGCGAGATCACTACGGCCGCGGTGTCGCAATCGTGGGCCAGGACATGATCCGCCGAAACGTGCTCAGGGAACACGACACCGCCCGCGGCGCCAACATCGCCCTGCTGGGCAGGATCGCACGCGAAGCACTGAACGCCGGCTTTCACGTGGTGCTCGAAGGGATCCTGTACGCCGACCGCTACAGCCACATGATCACGTCTTTGGTCCGCGACCACCGCGGTCTCTCCCGCTGCTACTACCTGGACGTGCCGCTGGAGGCGACGCTGATCCGGCACGCATCGAAGGCGGACGCCGCATACCTGGCGCAGGTCACCGACAGCCACCTCACCTCCTGGTACCGCGAGATGGATCTCCTGCCCGGCGGTCTCGAGACCGTGATCCCGGCCGACAGCACGCTGCAGGACACCATCGCGCAAATTGTGCGCGAAACCGATCTGGCCTCCGCCTCCCCCACCCCGCCACCGCAGTCCAAACTGTCACAGAGAAACGCGATGAACCCTCTGGTGTTGATGTCCGATCCACGGGTCGCCGCGATCCCCGTGCTCGAGAGCGAGGAACCGCTCGTCGACATCCGTGACCACGACTTCCGTGTCGATCCCCGCAAGCAGGATCCGCTGGGCGCGTTCGCCCACGTCCGCGAAGGTGTCCTGGCCCGGCTGCAGCACGCCCGCTCGCTCCTGCCCGCCGGCACCGACCTGCTGTTCATCGAGGGCTACCGGCCACTTTCCCTTCAGCAGCGCTACTTCACCGACTACCACAACGAGTTGGCCGCCGCTCAGCCCGGCTGGACAGCTGAGCAGCTCCATCAGGCCGCCAGCCGATACGTGTCGCCGCCGGAGATCGCGCCTCACTCCGCGGGCGCGGCCGTGGACGTGACCCTCGTCGACCAAGACGGCCACGAACTCGATCTCGGCACCCGTGTCAATGCCTCCCCGGAGGAGAGCGGCGGCGCCTGCTTCACGCACGCTCCGAACCTCAGCGATCACGCGCGCCACCATCGCACGCTGCTACTCCACGCCATGGAGAGCGCGGGTTTTACGAACTACGCAACCGAGTTCTGGCACTTCTCAGCAGCGGACCGGTACGACGCGCTGATGCGGCAACAACCGCACGCGCGCTACGGACCGATCGAACTGCCTTAGCTCGCCGACCGGTTCGTCCTTTTCCTCGCCATCCACTCCGATCCGGAGACACAGCAGCGCAGCCACCGCTCCATGGCCGGTCGCAGCCCCACGACCGCGACGGTCGCAATGCATCGAACGGAGGCATGTATGCCCGACAACATCCAGCAGGCGCTCCCAGACGTCCCGAGCCCGTCGGCCGGAAACGAGCCACACGAGCACCACATGCACTTGCTCGGGCGGTACTACCGCCAAGTGGAAGCAGGGCGCAAGACGATCGAAGTAAGGGTGGCCACCGCGCACAAGCGCGACATCAGCGTCGGAGACACCGTCGTCTTCCACGACCGGGATACCGGGCGGGAACTCGACGTCCTCGTACAGCGGATCACCCCGTACCCCTCCTTCGAGGACCTGCTCCGCTCGGAGGACGCCGCGCGCATCGACCCGGCCGGGCCGCCCAGCGAGCTGCTCGCCAACCTCCGCCGCATCTACCCACCGGCCAAGGAAGCCCTCGGCGTCCTCGCCCTCGCATTCGACCACCGACCTGCCCGGCCCGGCCGCCCCATGCCGATGACGGCCGATGAGTATGCGCAGACGGTCCCCCACCACACGGTGTACGGCTGCCTGTACATCCGCGACGAGCATGACCGGCCGGTCCAGCTCCGCTCGGTCTACGGCTCGAGACCCTGGCAGTGCCCGGGCGGCAACCTGGACTCCCCAGGCGAGGACCCGCTGCAGACCGCCCGGCGGGAGACGGCCGAGGAGACCGGACTCGAACTCGCCCTCAACGCACCGACCCTGCTCCTGACGCACTTCCTGCACGCCGGGCCCCGGCTGCCGCTGAACAAGATGGGGCTCATCTTCGACGGAGGGCAGCTGACCGCCGAGCAGCTCGGCCGGATCCGGCTCGATCCCGCGGAACACGACATGTGGGCCGTCCACAACCTCGCGACCTGGAAAGAGCTGATGACGCCGCGCACCTTCGCCCGCCTCGACGCCATCGAACGAGCCCGCCGCGGCGAGGGCCCCGCCTACCTGATCACCCACACCTGACCCCTCAACACCCGCCCACCAGGAGGCAACCGTGCCCGCCGAGGACACCAACAGCCGGGCCTGGCAGATCTACGGCCAGCGCCAACTGACCCGTGCCTACACCCCACCCGTCCCCGAACGGCTCGCCTGGACGCCCTGGGAAGGGGTCGGACCGGGAGCAGAAGTCCTCGGCGACGTCACCGGCCGCCGCGTCCTGGACATCGGCTCCGGAGCCGGCCACCACGCCGTCCATCTCGCTCAGGCACACGGGGCGCGCGTCACCGCCATCGAGCTGTCCCCGGCCCAGCACGAACGCGCCGTCGGCGCCCACGCGGACGTGGACGGCGTGGAGTTCGTCCAAGCGGACGTGACCCAGTATCTGGCCGGAGCCGAGCCGTTCGACGCCGCGTACGCGATCGGGTCACTCGCCTTCATCGACCCGCGCCGCTCACTGCCAGCACTGCGCGGCGGCCTTCTCCCCGGAGCCCCGCTGATCCTCTCGCTCCTGCACACCGACCTGCACGGCCGCGGTCCATCCATGGAAGCGGCGTCGCGTGAGCAGGCGATCCTGCTGCGGGACGACCCGCCCCTGCCTACTCAGATGTGGGTCCTGGCACCGCAGTTGTGGGAGCACCTGCTCACCGAGTACGGCTTCCGCGTCGAGGCCATCGACCTGCACCCACACCCCGACGAAAGCACCACGGTCATCCAGCAGCTCATCCGCGCCCGGCGCCTCCACGACCGGCCGACACATCTCCGGCCAGCCCCTTAACACTCGAGCGCTTGCCGTCCAGTCGCCATGGGCACGCGCGACGAGATCGAGAAGCGGCCCAATCAGCTCGACACCCTGCTCACCGGCGAACTGTGGGGAGGCGCCGAACTGTCGGGAGGCCAGTGGCAGCTGCTCGTATGCGGGCGCGCTGTACCGGCAAACGCCCCCGATGATGCTCGACGAACCCACCTCGCCGATGCACGCCCGCGACGGGCATTGAATGTTCACCCAGATCAGGCGCCTGGCCCCGCACCGCATGACGATCGTCGTAACCCATCAACTGGAGAACACCCGACCCGCCGACCACACCCGTGTCATGGGCCAAGGACGAGTCATCGAACAGGGCACCCACGAGGACGCGGTCAACGCCGACGGCCAGTTCACCGACCTCGTCGCCCTCGTCAATGACCGCTGATCAAGTCACCCCTGGAACACCATCTCCCGCCTCACGCAACGCCTCGAACGCCCATCCGGCCTCCCCCTCGGACAGAGAATCCTCCTCCCATTACTCAAGGTCCAGGAGGAAGCCGGAGAGGTCACTGAGGCCGTCATCTGCGCGATGGGACAGAAGCTATGCAAAGGCCACTCCCATACCTGGCAAGACGTCGAAGGGGCATCTACCGCGGAGATACCCAGCCGGGACAGAATGCACTCGAGGTCAAGAATCCGGCTCAATTCTTTTCATGTCAGGTCCCAGCCTCAGTCTAGCCATCATGAGTTTGCGATTCATCGCCAGAAGCTTGTTTCCGACCTCAGGGTCTCGCTCCACCGCTTCAGCCACTTCCCCCAAGCGACTGTACACAAAGTCGATTTGGCTTTGCAGTGGCTCTACACTGCTGGCATCAGGTTCAAATCCATCGAGATAGCAGGACCAGATCTTAGGGAGCATGACGGGGTCACCGCCTCGCGGAGCGACGCCAATGTACCACTGGAGCCTCTCCCTTCCTACGATGACCTCGCACGCTGCTCCTTTGAACTGGATATTGACTCCCTCTGCGGAATTTCCGGAGCTCCTATCGACTCGGCCAAAACCCGCACTCACAAGCCAGCGCGAGATTGCATCCAGCCACTCTTCGTTGTTTTCGCTTTGCATGTCATTCACCTAGCCTCGGGAACTAGGCCATGTTTTAGCACGAGTTGGTCTGTCGGGTTGGCCGTCCGGGAAAGTCGCGGGCGGCCAACCGGATGATGAGGTCGTTGGCGATCGGGCCGATGCGGGCGTCGGTTGCGACCTTGTGTTCGCGGCGTCACCAAGTTCGCCGCTCGCGCCCGCGTTGCGCTGGAACAGCGCAACGCCCGAGTAGAGGCCGAGCCGGATGGCGTGTACCCCGAACATGCCCGCCTCGTCGCGCTCCTCGCCGCCATGACGGACGACGCCGTCTTCGCCCATGCGACCGACATGGACGACCCGGCTGGCGGAGCGTCAACCACAGCGTCGAAGGCCACCAAGCCAGTTGGCACATCAGCCCACGTCACGTCAGCCTCTTCACGCACGTCGAGCGCGTCGACATCGCCGACCGCGAGCCCCGTGGGACGGCCACACCAGCGAAGAGACGCCAGGATCGCCGCCCTCAGTGGCGGCGCTCCTCCGGCCACGGCGAGGCCCTACGCCGACCGAACTCAACCGCTCGCTCCGTAAAGCGTCGCCGCAGCCACGCCATCCAGAGCGCCAACGGGGTCACGACAAGGCCCATCGCTAGCGCCGTCCACCAGTCGATGCCACTCCCGGAGAACCGCAGAGCCAATACGGCAACCACGTAGATCACCACCGCGACCAGGACAGATCGCATTCTCTTATTGAGATTCATCCAAACCGAGTACCCCGCACCAGCGACACAACGAAGGGGCGCCCAGTCCAACTGGACAGCAGGCACGCCCCATCCGGAAGGCACCGCAGGTAGCGGCGGGCGGCTTCGTCTTCGACCCTGCGGACGTGCCGTGCGGCCCGGTCGTCGAGTCGGTCAGGGACATGCTCGATGAGCAGTGGGGCGAGCAGCATCACCAGCGCGAGGACCGCGGGGATGCCGCTGATCAGCGGGTACAGCGCAGCAAGGAGGCTGACAGCCCGCACAGCCATCGTGGAAAGCCGCAGCGAGGGGGCACTGTGGCTGGTCAGGACGATGCGGGTCGCAGGGCGCCGGGTCAGCCAGTACAAGGCTGGCCGTTGCGTCAGCGTCGCACTAGGGATGGCCACGCCGATCTGCTGCGGGAGTTGGGGCTGTGTGCCGTCCTCGGGGATCGTCCGGGCAAGCCACGCCCAGCCGGTGCGCTGCACCACAAGCGCGGGCTCACACCTGCCGGCGGAACCTGCCGGCGGAACCTGCCGGCGGATCCTGCGCCGGGGCAGATGTGGCCCCGCCACAGCACACGGGACTGTTCTTCCTCCCACCGTCGCGACTCCTGGGCGAAAGGACGCAGAAGCTGCCCGGGCGTCGACTGCGGGGGCGTGCGGGACGTGTGGGTCATGACAGGCTCGCTTCCAGGAGGCCGGTCGTGGTCAGGGCGGAGGCGCAGGTCGTGCAGCAGCCGTCGCCGTCGGGGTGGGCGCGCCGGGGAGTCGGTCCGGGGCAGGTGCGGCATGGCGGCCAGCCCAGGCAGGCGGGGCACAGGTCCTGACCGGGGGCGGTGGCGGGTATGCCGCAGCCCGAGCACTCCACGAGCGCCCGGTAGGCGATCGCCTCGTCGACGGTGCGGTCGGCGGCTGAGGCCGTAGTGGGCTGCGGCGTGTGCGCGGCCTGGTTCCGGTCGGTGGGAGGGCTGCTGTCGGCAGGGGGCGGGTAGAGCTGGGCGGAGCGCAGGCGGGCGGCGACGATCGCGTCGACGGAGGTGCGGATCCGGCCCGGCAGCGGGCGGCTGGTGATGACGCGGCGCAGCTGCCCGGTGCTCCAGCCGGCGTCCAGCATCGCAGTCACCACCCGGCCCTGGTCGCGCAAGGCCCTCTTCTGCAGCATCAGTTCGGGGTGGGCGGACCCGATCGACAGCAGCAGCCGCGTGCCGGGGCCGGGATCTGGCGCCGCCGGTGCGGCCGGGCCCGCGGGCGGCTCAGCTGCCGGGCCGCGAAGGTGCTCGCTGCGGGGGCACGGAGGGAGGGGGATGGTGTTCTGCTGGGTGGTCTTCTTAACGATGGTGTTCTTTGTGGGGCGGTCAGCCAACGTAGGGTTATCCAGTCCTGGATTTCCCGACTCTGGTCGTGACGTGGGGTCTTGCAGGGCAGGCAGGTCAGTGATGACGTACATCGCAGCGCCGAGGGTGCCGTCCGGGTTGCGCTCACGCTCACGCTGCAGGAAGCCGTAGCGCGCAAGCTCCTCCAAACCGGTCTTCACCGCATCGACGCCCTCCCGGCCGCAGCGAGCGAGACCGGCGACCGTCATACGCCAGCCCTCACGGTGCGTGCTGACCAGTCCGAACAGACCCTTCGCCTTGAACGACAGGCGGGTGTCGCGGAACAGGCCGTTGGCGATCTGCGTGAACTGATCGCCGGCCTTCACGCCGCGCCGGATGCCCCTACCGCTGCCGCTCCCGCCGCCCGGGGGCGTCGACGGCGCGCGGACTGCTGCGGCGGTGTGCGCCATGAAGGCGTCGCCTAACGCAGGGCGCTCAGTTATCGAGTAGACGATCTCGCCGAGGGTGCCATCGCTACGCCTGAGGCGTTTCCGGAGCAGGTAGCCGCAACCCTCCAGCTCCTTCAGCCCGGTGCGCACCGCGTCCCGGCCGTCCGGACCACACCGGACGAGCCCGGCGACGGTCACCAGCCAGCCGTCCTGGTGGGTGCTGATGTATCCGAAGATCCCTTTCGCCTTGTAAGACAGACGACTGTCCCGGAACAGGGCGTTGGCGATCTGGGTGAACCGATCCGCCGCCCCCGCCGCCATCACGCCCCGGCGGATCCCCGCCCCGTGGCTCACTGCACTCCCCCACGCATCGTGAAGGTGGCTGCGGCTAGGTCGTGCTGCATGCCGCGGAGGGGGATGCGGTCAGGGCTTTTCCGTGCGCACGCGCAGGCGAGATCCATGCCCGCCAGCACAGCCAGCAGCCCTGACCAGACCATCGACCAGGTCAGGCCGACCACGGTCACAATCCGAGCAATATCCGCCGTGGTCGGCCGTGGTCAAAGCATGGTCAGGGCGTGGTCAGGCCGACCACGCCCTGACCACACCGCGGCCCCAGACCCGAATGCGCAAGCAGCCTGCGCAGTATCGCGCAGACCCGATGCGCAACAAGGGCTGCGCAACCATGAACGGTGCGCGATGGTCCGTCGGCTTCGTTGCGCAGCGCCGGACAGGCCTCGGCACCGCTGCATGCGCAGGACTGCGCAGCCTGTTGCGCACCTCTGCCCTGCGCAGGTCCGAACCCTCAACTGCGCACACCCACACCAGCCCCACCCTGCGCCTGCGCACACTCCGCTGCGCAAACACGCGGCGGTGCCCACTCACCCACGACACCACTGCCCGTGGTCAGGGGATGGTCAGGCTGACCACGCCCTGACCACGCCATTTGTGTCCTCATCGTGACCGTGGTCAGCCTGACCTGGTCGACGGTCTGGTCAGGCCAGCAGCTCCCCTGACCAGCAACATCCGTCCCAGTCCAGGAGGTTCACGAGGCCTCACCCAAGGAAGGTGCTGACGCAGTGGCCGCAGACGCCCTGCCTGGAGGCGATGCGACGCCGGGCGGCCTATCACGGATCGTGATGTGGACAGTCATAGCGGCCCTGCCGCGCTGGCCGTCGCGATCACCGCCACCCCGACGCCAACCGTGGCGGCTGCGCACGACCAGCCGAGCACTGCGCAGCCCGACACGGCGACAGCTCCCGACCCGGCCAGCAATGCGCAGATGTTCATCAACACGCCGGCTGCGCAGCAGCACCACGACACCACAACTGCGCAGGCGCGGCTTGCGCAATCGATGGCCCACGATGTCAAACGGCCCGACCCTGTCTCGAACGCGCAGCCGCATCCGGTCTCGGTCACCGCGGTGCGCAGTGCGCACGCCGGCACCCGCGCATGCTCGGTGAGGGTGGCTGCGCAGTACGGTGACGGCTCCCTGCGCTACTTCACGGTCGCGGCGACCGCAATTACCGCGGGCACGTCGTTCGCCGTGACCGGCGCCCCCACCGTTGTCACCGGGCCCGGCCGGTCGGCACCGGCCGAATCGCCCTACACGGTCACCGTCCCCGCTTCAACCTTGGGCCTGCTGCTTGCAACGTCGCGTTGACGACGCCGCGAACGGGTACGTGTACTGCCTCCACGAGTCCAGCCAGAGCAGACCGATAGCGACTGAACACAATCCGCGCACGAGGCCCGGGCGCGGCTGCCCGCCAAGACGGGGGAGCCTGACGGGCGCCTCAACGCCACCCTCTTCGGCTGGCGGCCCGTGGCGCTGTGACCGGGCACGATTCACCCAGATCGAGCACGTACGATCAGCCGGCGCCCACCCGTTCAAGGAGTTCCTGCCCGATGAGCACCATTCCCCCACCCCGCCCGGCTGTCGGCCTGCTGCCCGTGCAGCAGCTGACCCGTCTCGAAGACGGCGAGCGGCTGCACAGCCTGCTGTGGAGGGCTGGCGACGGCTGGCGGATGGTCAGCAGCGCCGTTCTCGGCGGAGGGATCGGGGAGCGCTCCTGGGTCCTCAACGCCCAGGTGTTCCACGGCTACCGACGTACCGACCCACATCGTCACCTTGCCGAGCTGGCCCGTGAAGCCGGCGCCTACGGGCCGGGGGTCGGGCTCATGACAGCCGCCGATGTGCGGGCGTACGGTCACGCCTGCGACGGCGGTGTGGAGGCCGTCGCCACCGTGGGGCTCGGAGTCCGCGGCTGGGCTGCCGCTCCGGAGGGCACCGTCTTGGAGGTGGCGCCCGGCACGATCAACGTCGTGGTGGCGCTACCGGTGGCTCTGACCGACGCCGCGCTGGTCAACGCGGTGGCCACGGCCACCGAAGCGAAGGTGCAGGCCCTGCTCGATGCGGGCTTCGACTGCTCCGGCACTCCCACCGATGCCGTGTGTATCGCCGCCCGCGCTCCTGGCCCCAACGCCGAGGTTCTCCCTTTCGCCGGGCCACGTTCCCTGTGGGGCGGACGCGTGGCTCGCGCAGTCCATCAAGCCGTTCGCACCGCAGCGGGTGCCTGACCGCGCTCGACATGGTGAACCGCCTGGTCTGGGGCCTGGTCAACGGGCATCTTGAGGTCAACCCCGGGGCCCGGCGACCCTCGGCTCACCGTCCGGCACAAGCCGCACTCCCCCGGACTGCTCACCGCCGACTCGACGCCGACGAGCTCCTCACGAAGGCGCAGCAGCCCGCACCCTAAAGGTTCCAAGGCCTTCGTGATCTGCCGGTCGCCGTACAGGATCTCCGTCGCTCAGAAGCCGGGCGGGATCCGGTCCTGCGGCACGTCAGCCACCTCTGCCGCCCCGTGCTCCCGCTGCGCTCGCCTGGCCACGGCCGGATCGGTCGAGTCGGAGACGAGCTGCGCGATGCGCAGCGTGCATTCCCACTGCGTCAACTTGCCCTTGATCACCACCAGGTACGTCTCCTGGTCGGCGAAGCGGTACACCTGGCGCCGCTTCTCGATGATGTTCTTGCTCGGTACATAGGTGGGGAGGGCCGCGCGAAGTGCCGTCAGTGCCTCTTCTCTCGTTTCCATCCCCCGGCAGATGAACTCGGTCCTGTGCACGTCGCTGTAGTACTCCGCGGTCACGACCCAGTCGCCCATCCGCTCCCCCTCGCAGTCGCTGCCAGTCAGCCACAGGCTCCGTTCTCGCAGCAAGAGTGCTGCACGTGCCGCTGCGGGCGGGCCTTCTCGGTGTCCGGTGCGGCGTCGGGGACTCGCGTCGGCGGGCGGCCACGAGTCTTCGTGACGGCCCGGCGACTACCCGATCACGCCCTTCCGGACGGACTTCTGGCGGGTCAGGGCTTGGCGGAGTTTGCGACGCCGGCCAGGTTCTGGGCGGCGGGGTCCCACACGTGGTCGTGCAGCGAGGTGTCTGCGCCGAGGGTGTGGAGCAGCCAGGCGTTCGTGATGCCGTGGGTGGGCTTCAGCTGGGTGGCGCGGGTGATGGCGGCGCTGTCGCAGCTGATGCCCGAGCTGTCTTCGAAGCCGTAGTGGAAGCCGTCGGTGATGGCACGTGGCTGGGTTCGGGACGGCTTGGCGTCGTACATCTTCTGCTGGTTGTCGGCGACTTTGGCGATGGTGTTGGCGCTGTCGCCGATGTGCTGCGTGGGCACGCTCAGGGTCCGGTCGGCCTGGATGGCGGAGGGGTTGGTCTCCGCTGCCGCGAGAGTGGTGAGGGACTGCTGGCGTTGCGGGCCCTGGCGGCGAGTCTCACTCGTAGCCGGGAGCGGCCGGGCACGGGGTCGACGAGCGGCGCGTCGAGCAGGCCGAGGAGGTTGCTGCCGCGGGCGTAGCGGACCGGCTCTAGTGGCGTGGTGTGTTCGAGGTGGACGGAGGAGGTGATGGCGACGCCAGGCGAGTAGTCCGGGTCGCGTTCGCGTGCCCGTACGCCTGGGATGGTCTGCGAGTTGGTGGGGGTGAGGTGCGGCCTTACGATCGGTACGGCTGCCCATGTCACCGGGAGGTCGAGAAGGACCACGGGCGTTCGCGTTCCGCCGGCCCGGTAACCGTGTGGCGCCGCTCCGACCGCAGCCGATTGCGCTCCTGGCCGAGCGCTTCTGCTCAGAGGCGGGTGGCGGCGCCTGTGCTTCCGCTCAAGGATTCGAATAGCGAGATGTTCGGCCATCTGGCCTTTGCTTAGTCTTGGGACTCAACGCGTAGGCAACCGCGGGCCGATGGCTGGGTGACCTCCGGCAGGCCCGTGGGCGAGAGGGACCACGCGATAGGGGACCACGTGGGTGAGAACGAGATGTCGGTGTTCGGCGTTTCCGCGGTCGAAGAGGATATCTACCGTCATTTTCTGCGGAATCCGGACACCCCCGCGGATGACATTCATCTGCGCCTGCACATGGAGCCGGACATGGCACAGCACTGTCTCGGCCGACTGTACGACCTGGGCCTGCTGCACCCCACCGGCACGAACGAGCTGATCTCTCCCACGGATCCCGAAGTGGCGCTGGCCCGGCTGGTGGACGTACGACTGCACGAGCTTCACCAGGAGTTCCAGCGCGTCACCCGTTCCCGGCACGTGGTGGACGGGCTGCGCGCGGAGCTGGGTGCGCGCAGTTCCTCGGCCCAGGGCATCGAGCAGTTGGAAGGCCTTGCCGAGATCCGTGACCGCATCGACGACCTGGCCTTCTTCGCTCGTGACGAGATCTTGTCCGTGGAGCCCTACACCAGGCTGTCACCGGAGAACATCGAGCGGTCACGGCCGCTGGACCTGCGCTGTCTGCGCCGGGGCGTGCGCATCCGCAGTGTCGTGCTGCGCAAGGTGCTGGAGGACGGGATGAGCTCCGGTTACCTTCGTGAACTGGTCTCCCACGGCGCCATGATCCGGTTCGTCGAGGCCACCACGGAACGCATCCTCGTCTACGACCGCACGGCGGCGCTGGTGCCGCTGGATCCCCAGAACACCTCGCGTGGCGCGCTGCTGGCGCACAAGAGCGGAATCGTCGCCAACATCATCGCCCTCTTCGAGAGGATCTGGGACGAGGCCGAGGATCTGGCGCAGGTGGACGCGGCGGAGGGCGCGGAGGTGACGTGCGGTCTGTCGCAGACCGAGCAGCGGGTGCTCGCGCTGATGTGCTCGGTCGGCAAGGACGAGGCGGGCGCACGCGAGTTAGGGGTCTCGGTCCGCACCTACCGGCGATACGTCGCCGATCTCATGGAGAAGCTCGGCGCCGCGAGCAGGCCGCAGGCCGCGCTGCTGGCGCGCGAGCGCGGCTGGATCTGACCGCGGCCCCTGGTCTCGTCTCAGCTCTCCTGGTCCCAGCCGCACAGTGCCGTGTCCGCCAGTACCGCCCGCAGGGCGCGGCGCACCGTGCTCCGGTCCGTGCCGCCGGTCAGATCGATCCGCAGTCGGACCCGGTCAGCGCTGGCTTCGGCGGTGCAGGACCAGGTCGCCGGGAGCAGTCCCAGGAGGCGCACCACCGTGGTCTCGCCGGACGGGGCCGAGCGATCGCGGCGGACCGTGACGATCTCCATCGTCTCGGAGGTGGAATCGGGTGTCAGCATGTCCGCTCTCCCCTGGGCGATTCGATGCGCGACGGGTTCAGCACGTGCAGGGCCGCGGCGGTCATCGCCGCTATTCCGGTCGGCAGGGCCGTGCGGACGTCGGGGGCGAATCCCGGCGAGTGGTTCGACTCCACCGGCGGACCGCCGTTGCGAGCCGCGCGCCACTGCTGGGCGCCGGTCACGCCGAGCATCCAGTACGCCGTGCGCACCCCGTCGGCCGCCGCGGCGAACCAGGGGAAGTCCTCGGTGGCGGTCGAGGCCGGCCAGTCGGCCACCCGGTGCGGGCCGAACAGCTCCTCGTGCACCCGGCGTACGGGCCCCGTGAGCACCTCGTCGGGCATCAGTACCGGCGAGCGGCCGGTGACGATGAACTCGGGGTCCTTGAGGCAGCCGGAAGCCGCGCACTCGGCGCGTACGATCCGTTCGACGGCCGCCGTCACCCGGTCCAGTGCGGCGGCGGAGAAGGCCCGTACGCACAGGCTCAGTTCGGCGTCGTCCGGGATCACGTTGCCGCGGCGGCCCGCGTGGAGCGAGCCGACCGACAGGACGACCTGTTCCGCCGGGGCGCTCTCCCGGGAGACGACCGTCTGCAGGCGCAGCACGGTTGCTGCGGCGGTCGTCACCGGGTCGATCGTCAGGTGCGGAGTGCCGGCGTGGCCGCCGCGTCCGTGGATGACGACGTCCAGCGCGGTGCTGCCGGCCATCAGCGGCCCCCGGCCGTGGGCGATGCTGCCCGCGGGCAGTGGGGCGGTGTGCTGCGCGAGGACCACGTCGGGTGTGCCGAAGCGCTCGTACAGTCCGTCGGCCAGCATCGCGCGGGCCCCGTCGAGCGTCTCCTCGGCGGGCTGGCCGACGACCAGGACGGTGCCGTTCCAGGCGTCGCGGTCGCGGGAGAGCTGCATGAGCGCTCCCGCGACCGCGGCCATGTGCAGGTCGTGACCGCAGGCGTGCATGACGCCGGGCGCCGTGCTCTCGTACGGCAGACCGGTGCGTTCCGCGACGGGCAGCGCGTCGAGTTCGGTGCGCAGCATCACCGTGGGGCCACGCCCGTTGCGCAGGACGCCGACGACTCCGTGGCCGCCGACGTCGCGGGTGACCGTGCAGCCGTGCTGTTGCAGCAGCGCGGCGAAGCGCGCCGCCGTGCGGGCCTCGGCGCCCGAGAGCTCCGGGTGGGCGTGCAGATCGAGGTAGAGCTCGATGGCGGACCGCAGGACGTCCCGCGGGATGTCGGATGCTTCGGTCACTGCCCTCACCTCCCTTTTTCCCTCACTCGTCCTTGTCGGTCGTCGCGGGGTGCGCGGCGTGCGTTCGATCGCTTCCGGCGGTTGCCGCGGGGCCGTTCGTCGCCCGTGTCCGTTGTTCGCGAGCGTGCGGTCCGTGGGCCCCAGACCTCTGTCGGATCGCTGTCAGGAGGTGTCAGCGACCTGAGAGCGGGAGCCGGGCCGATCTGACAGCGGGCTCCGTTGGAATGGAGTCATCGAAGGGGAACGCCGCCGGAACGGCCGGCGCGGCCCCTCCGGGCAAAGGAGAATCCCATGGCCCCGAAGACCGAGCTCGCCACCCTCGCCGACGAGATCCTGGAGCTGGAGTCGGAGACCTTCGAGATCTCGGACTACTCGGACGCGGTCGAGGTCGTCCTCGCCGGGTCCACGTCCTCCTCCTCGACGTCGACCTGCTCCAGCACCACCAGCACCACCTCCTGCAGCGCCTGATCCGGCACCTGCCTCCGATCGGCAGCCCCTTCCTCGACGGCACCCCCGTCGTGGAGGGGGCTGCCGGGCGTTGCGGCACGGACGGCACGCGTTTCACCGGCGGCAGGCAGTGCCGCCGGTGACGCGGTGGCAAGCGGGCCCCGCGCGCGTGGAGTGCGCGCAGGGCCGGACGGCGGACGTCACGGGAAGGGGTGCGGTACGGCCTTGATGTCCGACTCGGACAGATCGTCCGTGCGCCGTCCCGCCGTCCGCAGGGCGGTCCTCAGCCGGGGCATCAGCAGGGCGCGTTGCCTGGTCCAGCCGAAGTCGAGCGGGAGCAGGCCCGGAACGATCGTGCTGACCGTGTGCAGTCCCATCCGGTGCTGCTCGGGCGTCGTCTGGTCGACGGCGATGACGTCGTGTCCGGTGCGGACCAGTTCGTCGCGCAGCAGTGTCAGGTCGTCGAAGAGGTCGCCGGTGCGCGGCCGTACGGTCTCCCAGTCGCGGTACAGCTCACCGAGCGGCACTACGGCCTCCGGCTCCAGATACTCGCGGGCCTGCTCCGCCATCTGCGGCAGTCCGTAGAGCTGGGCGTGGTCCTTGAGGTGCAGCACCTTGGTGAAGTCCTGCGCCATGTCCTCCAGTTCGCGATGCCGCTCGGCGACCTGGTACGGCAGGTGCGGGATGTACGTCAGGACCTCGGAGAGCGCGGACTCGACGGTTGCGTGCGGGTCGAAGCCGGCCGCTGCGCTGAAGGAGAGCGTGCCGTAGCCGCCGTCACGGCGTACGGCGAGGGCGGTGACGACCGGGACGGCGAGATCCATGCGGGTGTCGAAGGCGTGCACGTCATAGCCGTGCAGCGCGGCCCGGTCGAGCATGGAGCGCACGGTGCCCCGGCAGGAGCCGAGGTCGATCTCGGTGAGCCGGGCCCGGCCGTACCAGGCGAGCAGGAACGCGTCGCGCTCGATGAGTTCCAGCAGCCCGAAGAGGATCGCCTCCTCCAGATTGCCGCCGGTGGCACAGCCGTTGGAGCACTCGAAGACGAAGTTGTCGGCGTCCACGCCGGCGCTGTAGTGCGCCAGCCGGGACGGCACGAGGATCGGGCGGTCGTCGCGCAGGGAGTGCCCCCATACCCAGGGGATCGGCCGGTTGGGGTCGAAGGGGCTGACGAGGTGGTCCCTGGCGTATGTCTCGGGGGCGTAAAAGCCGCATTCCGCCGGGTTCAGCGCGTGGTCGGCGAGGCGGTGGTAGGAGTCGACGACCGGCGTGGTGCCGCGGCGCCGGTGCGTACCGGCGTACCGTTCGAGGCCTTCGAGGTAGGCGAGGGTGCGGCTGGTGCGGTAGCTGTTGGCCTGGCCGCTCCAGGTGACGTCGTTGAGTCCGGCGTAGCCGCGGACGAAGTGCGTGCCGGCGACCGGAGCGGTGGTGGTCGACGCCGGGTTGATCCAGGTGTCCGAACCGAGGGCGCCGCAGACCGGGTTGGCCAGGGCGGTGGTCGGCAGCGGATAGGAGTCCAGGGCGCGCAGCCGGTATCCGGCCGGGTCCGGCTTGGGGGCGGACCCCAGTCTCATTCGCGCCGACTCGGCGGTGTCGGGACGCGTCGCCACGCAGGAGGGACACAGGGGCTCGGGCAGCAGGGGAAAGCCGGCGGTTGCGAGGGTGACGAGATCGACGCGGGTGACCTGCGGCAGCACACGGTCGGCCACGGGGCGCCGGGTTGCGGCGAGCGCGCCTTGCGGTAGGTGGGGCGGCTCGACGCCACCCACGAGAGCCGAGGTCGCCCCCTCCGTGCCGCCCAGCACCGCTCGGTACGCCGCCCAGACCGCGTCGACGGCGTACTGGGTGAGCACCGGCCACTGAACCGCCCCGTTCGGCTCGTGGCCGAGTTCGAGGGCCTCGCGTTCGGAGCGGCTGCGCAGTCGCTGCCAGCGCATGGCGAGGCACTGCCCGCAGGCCGTGGTGCCCGGTTCTCCTCCCCACGGGCCGATCAGCGCGGCGCGGGAGGTGAGGTGGACGGTGGCCGCGGGCCGGACCGCGGCGTAGGGGTCGCGGTGGCCGAAGCCCAGGGTGTCGGCGGCGCCGAGCGGCACGACCAGCGGTGCGGGCAGGACATGCTCCCCGCCCGCCGGGCCGTACAGCGCCGCGTGGCGCGCGGTCAGCGCCTGCTGGAGCACGGCGCGGCCGCCCTCCAGCGGCGTGTGCGCGGCCTGTTCCGCCAGGTCTGCCTGGGCCGGCGCGGCCCCGGTGGTCGGGGTCGACGGCGTCATGACTTGTCGCTCCAGCGGAAGGTCTTCAGCGCGACGGCGCAGAAGACGAGGGCGAACGCGGCGAGCACGGCGCAGGCGACGGCGATGTCGCCCATCGTGTCGGTCCCGGTGAGAGCCTCGGAGACGCCGTCGTTCAGGTAGCGCAGCGGCAGCACCCGGGACAGGGTCTGCATCCAGTCCGGCATGGCGTCCAGGGGGAAGAACGACCCGGACAGGAACGCCATGGGAATCATCAGGCAGTTCGCGACCGCGGCGACGGCCTCCGGTGTCCTGGCGTACGAGCCGACGACGACGCCGATGGCGAGGAACGCGGTGACGCCGAGCACGAGCACGGGCAGCGCCAGCGGCCAGCGTGCCGACAGGCTGAGCCCGAACGACGGCAACAGGGCGACGGCCACGAACAGCACCGCCTGGACGACGCCGATGGCGAGGGCCAGCACATAGCGGGAGGCCAGCACGGCCGACAGCCGGGTCGGCGTCATCCGTACCAGGCGCAGGATGTCGTCGCGGCGCCATTGCATGAGGGTGAAGCCGACGCCGAACACCGCGGCGTTGGCGACACCCCAGGACAGCACGCCGGGAGCGATGTAGTTGATGTACGGCTTGCCGCTCTGCTCGACCGCCTGGCCGTGGAAGATCAGCCCGAAGACGATCAGGAAGAGCAGCGGGAAGGCGAAGGTGAAGAACAGGGTGGTCTTGTCCCGGGTGTAGGCCCGGTACCCGGCCTGGCTCAGCGCTGCGTAGGCGCTCATGATGGTGTCTCCGTATCCGATGGTGGCGGTCGCTGCCGTGAGGCCCGGCCGGTGGGGGCGGCCGGTGCGCCGGGTCTACGAGTGGGCGGTGCCGGTGAGTTCGAGATAGACGTCCTCGAGGCTTGCAGTGCGGGTCTGTACCCCCTGGAGACCGACGAGTTCGTCGATGGCGGCCAGGACGGGCCCGGAGTGCAGGGTCTCCAGCACGATCGCGTCGCTCTCCTGGACGACCCGGTCCACTCCTGGAATGGCTTGCGCGACCTCCAGGGTCAGCCGCTCGCCGGGAACCAGCAGCCGTGTCGTGGGACTCTTCGCCGCCACCAGGCGCCTGGGGGTGTCGAGGGCGGCGATCCGGCCGTGGATCATGATGGCGACGCGGTCGCAGAGCGCCTCGGCCTCGTCCAGGTGGTGGGTCGTGTAGACGATGGTGCGGCCCGCGCGCTTGAGGTCGCGCAGCACCTCCCACAGGGCGCGGCGCGCCTGCGGGTCGAGGGCGGCGGTGGGCTCGTCGAGGAAGATCAGCTCCGGGCCGTGGACCAGCGCGGAGGCGATGGCGAGCCGCTGGCGCTGGCCGCCGGACAGGGCGTCCACCCGGTGGTCGCCCTGCTCGCTGAGCCCGACGCTCGCCAGGGCGCGTTCGGCCGCCGCCCGGTCGGTCCGGTAGAGCGCGGCCACGGTCCGCAGGTGCTCACGCGCGGTCAGCCGCACGAAGAACGCCGAGGACTGGGTCTGCACGCCCAGCCGGGGCAGCAGCGCGACATTGCGTGGCCAGGGCCGCTGGCCGAGGACCGACACCGTGCCTGAGTCCGCCTGCCGCTGCCCCTCCATGATCTCGACCAGGGTCGTCTTGCCCGCGCCGTTGGGGCCGAGCAGTCCGAAGAACTCGCCGCGTCCCACCGTCAGTGAGACGCCGTCGACGGCCCGGATGCTTCCGTAGCGCTTGTGAACACCGTCGAGGACGACGGCCGGCCCGTCCTCGGCGGACTGGGCGGAGGCGACGGTCATGGAACTCTCCTTGGGATCGGTGCGCGCGTCGGTCGAGGTGCTCGCGGTGTTCATGGCGTTCAAGACGTCGTCAGCAGGAAGTGGGACAGGGACACCGCGCCCGCCACGAGCGCACCGAGGACGAACAGGCAGAGCAGCCCGTAGGCGGTGTAGGCGATCCGGGCGCGGCGCGGATATCCGGCCGCGAGGGCGTCGCGGCGTACGGCCAGGCGCAGATACGCGCCGCTGGACGCCGCCAGCTCCGTCGCGCCCAGCACCTGAGCGGCGATCTTGTAGCCGTCGAGCGGCGGGAGCGGGAGCAACATGGCGAACGCCTGGACGCTGCCGAGGAACAGCAACCCCGCCAGGGCGTCGTGCGTGGCGTTGTCCAGGGGTGCCAGCAGCCAGAGTGCGAAGAAGGGCAGCAGGAAGAGCAGGTTCATCGCGGCCCCGGCCAGTGCTGTGGCGACTCGGGCCCAACGTGTGCGCAGGTACAGGTAGTTGTCCACCGTGCAGTACATGATCACCGTGGGCAGCCGCCAGCGCAGGCCTATCTCGGCGACGCGCCCCCCGTAGTGCTTGGCCACCACGCCGTGGGCCAGCTCGTGCAGAGCGGTGCTCTGCCACAGCAGGGCACCCGTCGCGGTCAGCAGGACCGGGTTCGTGAACGTCTCCCGGGTGGCCAGGGCCAGTTCGCCCGCCCGCACGACCAAGGTGGCCTCCATGACGAGGGCCATGGTCAGCAGCGGCACCATCCACCGGCGGGACAGCAGAAACCCGAACGCGCGGTGCAGCCGGTGCGCCGTCGCGTCCGCGTCGGCGACGAGCGGCAGCGTGCCGCGCAGCAGCCGCCGTCCGGGCTTGGGCGCGTCCGCGTCCGCCGGCTTCTCACCGCTCTGAGGTGCCGAGGCCTGTTGCGGTGCTGTTGCGGGTGCCCCGACCAGCAGCCCTCGGGTGCCCAGCATCCTCAGCAGCTGCTGCCAGTTGGCGTCGGACAGGCGCCGCCCGTACCGCCCCGCGTACTCCGCGCCGATCTCCTCCAGGCTCCGCGACCCGTCCATCCGCGAGATCAGGAAGTGCTCCTTGCCCCCGACCTTGAAGGACTGCCCGCTGCGCGTGTTCTTGATCAGGTGTACGGTCCCGTTGCCCAGCAGCAGTTCGTCGCTGACCCGTATCTCCGCCCGCAGCTCGGGTCGGTACTGCTGGGCGGAGGCGACCGGGGAGGCCGGCGGGGACGGGGTGTTCATGACGCCGCCTCCGTGAGCCTCTCGCGCAGGCAGCGGCCCAACACGTGGGAGAGGTACGCCTCGTCCCGGATGGTGACGTGCAGCCGATTGTTGGTCATGTGCATGTACGGGGACAGGAGCAGGGGCAGAGCCACCGCCGGGTCCGTGACGGTCTCGTCGCGTTCGCCGTCCCAGGACCGGAACACCAGGTCACCGTCGGTGGCCAACGTGGTTGCACGGTCTCGCAGTTCGGCGCAGTGGTCGGCCCAGCCGGCGAGGAAGGCGGGCAGTCCGCCGGACGTGCCCCGGGTGACGGCCGCGCGGATTCCGGCGAAGCGAGCGCTCAAGCCGGGTGCCATCGCGGCGTAGTTGGTGTCGTACTCGGCGCTGCCGATGAAGCCGGTGCCGGGAAAGGCCTTGTGCCAGAACTCGTAATAGCTGTCCAGATAGTCGGCCAGTTCCTGGTCGCCCGGCAGAAAGGTCGCGGACATCACCATCATCAGCTGGGCCGCGGTGCCGAGCAGGACGGTTCGCAGATGGAGGTTCTTGGTCCGCAGGGCGTCGATGACCAGGTCGCTGGAGTGCCGGAAGTGCCACTCGGCCAGCTCGATCCCGGCCGGGCCGCCGTACTTGCCGTACTCCGGCTCGTACGCCTCCGCGCTGCGCGAATTGTTGGGACGCAGGTTCATCCGCCCCTGGTCGTCCATGTAGTGGCCGCGCTCGGTGCCGGGGAACTCGATCTCGAAGAGGGTGTTGTAGAAATCGTTGAGGAACCCCGAGTCCACCTCGTACAGCGCGGGTCGCGCGGCCAGGAAGGCGTCGATCGCCCGCTCGGTACGGCGGCGCACCTCCGGCTCGGCCTCGGGTGTGGTGGCCTTGAGGCGCAGCCGGACGTGCGGGCCCTCCAGCCAGTAGTTGATGAAGAAGTAGCCCGCGATCAGCCCTTCCGCCTCCAGTTCGTCCACCAGCGGGCGGACGCAGTCGATCAGCAGGGGGCGCGGGTTGGCGGCGTAGAAGACGTGCGTGGCCTGCCACGCGCCGGCTCCCGTGACCGTGGAGAGGGTCATGACGTGGTCCTTTGTGGGATGGAGCCGGCAGCGAGAACGCCGGTGGTGTCGGTCGAAGCGCCGGTGAAGGCGGCGGTCTCCACCGCCAGTTCGGCGACATGGCGGCCTCGGCGGGAGACGGCGTGCAGGCCGCCCTCGTCCGGGAGCATCTCCCGGAACACCGCGCGGGCCTCCGGGCTCTTGAGCAGCGCCTCGAACGCGGTGAGCGACAGGGGGCTGTCGAAGTCGAGGTACTGGGGCTTGGCACCGGTGGCACCCCGTGCCCCGCTGTCCGAGACGGTCACGAAGACCTGGTCGGGCAGTGCGTGCGCCCGCCGGAAGCGGTGCCAGCCGAGGAACCACTGCTGGTCGGACAGGCCTGGCGCGTGCAGTGGCAGCACCGAGGCGGGCGCGCTCCAACTGCGCCGGCTGACGACGACGTTGCCGTGCCGCACGCGTGGTCGCCGGGTCACTCCGTCCACGGGCTCGCTCTCCGGGACGCCGCCCCAGACGTTGAGCGGGGCCATCGAGGTCGGGGAGAGCAGCAGCAGGGTGCGGGCCAGCTCCGGCAGGGCGAGCGGCACCAGATAGCCGAGATACACCGGAATCACTTCACGGCCGAGCCGTTTCGATCGCAGCACCAGCCGGTCCTCGGCCTCGTCGTGTTCGATGCGCAGGTCGTCGAGACGCAGCCCGAACTCCTCGGGCAGGGTGCCCCTCTCGCCGGGGCAGACGATCTCGTACTCGGTCAACCGGCCGTGCAGGTTCAGGTTGCTGGTGACAGGGCCTCCGGTGACCTCGGCGAACACCGCGCCCGGCGGACACATTCGCTCCGCGTTCTCGCGCAGTCGGTCGTCGAGCCCCTCGAAGAGGTGCGTGAACCGGCTGAAGGGGAACGACAGTCCGCCGTAGGAGCGGTTGAGGACGACCAGCGGATCGCCGTCGCCGAGGGCGAGCTGGAGGTGGTGGCTCATCGGCGCGAACACCGGTGCCACGCCCGCGAGTTCGGCTGCCACGTCGGTGAGGAGGCCGTCGTCGAGCACGAGTTCGTCGCAGCCGTCCGCCCCGCCCGCGCCCGCTCGGTCCCACAGGGCCCGCATCCGCTCCACGAAGGTCTGGCGCGCGGTGTCGAGCGCCTTCAGCTGGGCCAGGCCCAGCCAGTTCTCCTCGGGGACGTACCGCCCCTGCGCGTCGAACGACGTACGCCCGGCGGTGAAGGACATGTACTGGTCGAAGAAGTCCTCGTGGAAGTCGTGCACCAGCTTGAGCAGGTCGTCACAGCGCCCGCCCTGTCCGTGGCGGGCCAGGAAGAAGCCCTTGAACGTGATCCGCTGCGGCAGGGTCAGGTCGAAGGCGGGCAGGATCCGCTCCACCGCGCTCAGCGGTCCCGAGGCCAGCTCCGTCCAGGCGTCCAGGTCCAGCGTGACATCCCGGCCTGCCGCGGCGTCCTCGTACAGCACGGTCTGCGGGACCCTGGCGCGTTCGACGCCCAGGTCCTCCTGCACCGTGCGCAGCCCCTCACGCAACCGGCGCAGGAGCTCACCGCGTTCGGCGGGGCCGGCCGCGGCGAAGCCGTCGACGCAGGCGATCGGCCCGTCCAGACGGTCCGCCAACTGCCCGGCCCAGGGGCGGCCCAGGGCCCGTAGCGACGTCTGGAAGGCTCGCAGCGGATCGGTGTCGTGCACCTCCGTGCGCAGGCAGGGCACCTGGACCATGCCGAGATCGAGGAGTGCCTCCAGGTACTGCTCGACCTCGTCCGCTGGGGCGTCCCGGTCGGCCGCGAGCCAGGCGGACAGTTCGCCGTAACGGAGGGTCCCGCGCTCCTCGAAGAGGCCGAGCAGCCGCTCCAGGGTGCCGCTGCGGCGCAGGAAGAACAGCCGGTCCTTGACGGCGTCGAAGGTGACGGCGGTGTCGTCGTCACCCGAGGTCACCCAGCGCCGCACGTAGCGCACCCGGTCGTCGTCGCGTCCCCAGCCGGAGGCGAGCGCCACCGGAAGGTCGGCGCGGCGGGCCGGGTCGGCGACCACGGCCTCGGCGAGCCGCGCGACGGCGACCACGCTGAGCCTCGGGTGGCTGCTCCACTCGTCGTCGATCGTCACGTCCAGGCCGCCGTGGCCGAACGCGCCGAGGGCGACGCCGGTGAAGGTGCTGAACGGGCTGGTCTTGCACACGGTCCGGTACAGGTACGCGAGCAGTGAGCGCTCGATCTTGCGCTCCTTCTTGCCGGGGTGCTCCGGTGCCGTCCCCGCGAAGGCACCGAGCTGGGCGTCCAGCGAGGGCGAGGCCAGCAGCAGCCCGCCGCGCAGTCGCTCCTCCCCCACCAGGCGGCGCAGTTCGGCGCGGCTGCGCGCGGTCTCGGCGGCGAGCAGCGCGGCGCCCCTGGCCTGTAGGCCCGCAAGCCGCCGCCGGCCGGACAGCCAGGCGTCGAGCTGAGCGCCGCTCTCCTGGTCAAGGCCGCGGACCAGGGCGAGAGCGGTGTCACCGTCCTGCGGCAACCGGTTGTTGAACACTTCACGGCGCAGTTTCAGCAGTCTGCGCCGCACGGCGTCGTCCTCGCCGCTGCCGACGAGGGTGTGCAGACGCTCGCCCACGCTCTCGGCGGCGACACGCAACTCCTCGGTCATGGCGAGTACTTCATCGGCCCAGCGACGGCTGTCGGGGCAGCGCAGGCCATGCACGGTCTCGATGGGCAGTCCGGCGACCCGGATCATGAACGGCATCGACGTTTCTCCCCTTCCGGTACTCATCGGCTAGGCGATCTCGTACCGGAAGTCGGCCGGAGCCGGCCGCTCGTTGCCGATCATCATGATCAGCAGCGGCGCCTCGCCCGTCTCCTCCAGGCCGAGTTCCTCGATGTACGAGATGTTGTCGAAGCCCAGCGCGACACCGCAGCCGAGCTCCAGGGCCGAGGCCGCCGTGTAGACGGCCTGGGACACGGCACCGACGGTGGCGTTGACCAGCCGGTAGCCGCGGTCGCCCACGGCGTCGAGGACGGCGGTGGTGCGGACCGTTGGTACGAGGACCGCGCCGGCCTGTTCGAGGTTGTAGTTGGACAGGAAGTAGTTCTCCTGCAGGAACTCGCCCGGCCGGCCCTCCCGCACCAGCCGCAGACCGCGGGTGTCGGGGTCGTACTCGTAGGAGCCGGGGTGGAGGCCCTCGACGTGGTTGACGAAGGCGTACAGCTTCGCGAGCCGGGCGTCTCCCGTGTCGCCGCCGAGCCGCGCCCCGGACGTCGCGGCGGCCAGACAGGCGGCGAGCTGGTCGCCGGTGACCGGGCGCTGTGCGTCGAAGCGGCCGAAGCTGCTGCGGCGTCGGCGCAGCGCGCTGCGTACGTCGGTGTCCAGCGGCCGGGCGTCGGGCAGCGGAACGTGCGGCCGGGAGGGGTCCGCGGGCAGGGCGGCGGCCGGCGCGAGTTCACCCGGAGCGGGCCGCCGGGTCGCGTGCCGGGAGGTGGCGGCCTGCATGCGCTGTACCGCGTCGAAGGTGAGGACGGTCCTGGAACGCTCGACGTCCCGGTGCCGCACGGCCCCGGCGACGGGCGAGGTGGTCCGCGAACTCGGTGCGGCTCCATGCCAGTTGAGCGGGACGACCGCGAAGACGCCCTCCTCCTCGGTGCGCACCCCGAGCAGCCGCGCGAGCCGCTCCTCGTCGAACCAGAGCGCTGGTTCGACGCCCAGGCCTCGCGCTCGCGCCCACATGCGCCAGGTCCCCACGACGGTGCCGACGTCCATGCTCACGGCGTGGAAGGAGAAGCTGTTGTACTTGAAGGCGTTCTGCCAGTACTTGATGCCGAGCACCAGGTACTGGTCGGTGTCCACGCCCGGCGCGTCCTCCCCGAGGGCCGCGCGCACCTCGCCCGAGACGTCGCCGGTGAGCAGCCGCCGCATGGCATGGTGCCGGGTCGAGTAGTGGTGCACTCCGGGCGCCAGCGGCCCGCCCGGCCCGGAGACCCAGTAGACGCTCACGGGGTACAGGCCCCCACCGGAGGCCGTGCCGCGCGACCAGTTGGCGAGCGGGTAGGACGGCAGCGCGCTCAGGTCGGTGTTGGCCTGCACGCCGAGGCGGCGGCCGACGAGCCCGTACGAGTCGCGCAGCATGCCGGAGAGCAGGTCGAGGTCGAACGGCAGCCCCTCGTCCGGGACTTCGGCCAGTCCGCGGTCCAGGGTGGCCTCGGCGGGGCAACCTCCGTCGGGCAGCGGCACGATGTCCGTGCCCGGATAGAACTTGGTCTTGCGCGGGCTGTCGGTCCAGTTCGGCACGAAGTCGGCCGGCGGCATCGGGACCCGGCCGCGCTGCAGGATGGCAGCGGCGTATTCATGGGCGTACCCCATGGTGAACTCCTTGGTCACATTGCGCGGTCTGAGCCCGGTCGGGCGCCCGGACGCTCACGAGAGGGAGGGCGCCATCCGGGTCACGGGAACGGATGGGGCGCGGGATTGAAGTCGGCCGGCACCAGATCCCGGTCCCGCAGACCGGCCGCCCGCAGCGCGGTGCGCAGCCTCGGCATGCCGAGCGCCCGCTGGCGCGTCCAACCGAAGTCGATCGGCAGCAGACCCGGCACGATGACACCGACCGTCGTCAGCCCGAGGTCGCGCTGCTCCGGCATGGTCTGGTCGACCACGATCACGTCGAACCCGGCGCCCGTGACCGCCTCGACGCAGCGCGTCAGGTCGTCGCGCAGATCGTCGGAGACGGGCGGCACGGAGCCGTTCCCGTACAGCTCGGCCATGGTGTGCGAGGGCGGGCGGGGGGCGCCCGGTGCGCCGATCAGGAAGTGGGCGTGGTCGCCCATCTCCGGTATGCCGTACGCCAACGGATGGTCGTGCAGCGCCTCGACCTTGCCGAAGTCGGTGGCCATGGCCCGCAGCCGGGCCTCGTCCCGTTCGGTGCGGCCCTGGAGGTTGACGGCGTCCGTGCCGATCTCGCAGAGCGCGCCGGCCAGCGCGGCCTCCGGGTCGAGTCCGGCGCCGGCACCGAAGCACATGCGGCCCAGGCCGCCGTCGGGCCGCACGGCGACACCGGTGACGACAGGAATCGGGAAGGAGATCCGGGTGTCGAAGAAGCGGGCCTCATAGCCGTACATCTCCAGCCGGTCGACCATCTGCCGGGTGGCGGGCCGGGCGCTTGTGCGCGGGTCGATCTCGGGGAGCGCCGCCTGCCCGTACCAGGTGAGCAGGAAGGCGTCGCGTTCGACGACCTCCATCAGGCCCCAGTAGACGGCCTCCTCCAGACATCCGCCGGAGGCACAGCCGTTGGAGCTCTCCTGCACGAAGCGGTTCTCCAGGCCGGGTGCGTGGTAGTACGTCAGCACCTCGGGGACCAGGATCGGCCGGCTGTCGCGCAGCGAGTACCCCCACACCCACGGGATCTGACGATCGGGCGTGAACGGGGCTACGTGTGGGTTGGCGCGGTGGAACTCCTGCGAGTACAGCCCGCACTCCCGGGCGTCCAGGGCGTGTTCGCCGCGCGCCCGCAGCCCGCTGAGGGAGTCCCGGACGCCGGCGGCCCTGGCGCGGGCACGCATACCCGCGTACCGCTCCAGGCCCTCCAGTACGCCGATCCGCTCGCTGTGCCCGAAGGTGTCGGCGTGTCCGCCCCAGAACGTCTCGCGGAGGTACTCGCCCGACCGCATCGAGAAGCAGCCGATGGTGGCGGAGGTGGACAGCGACGACACATCGTGGATGACGGAGGGGCCGAGGGATCCGCACACGGGGTTGGCGTACGGCTCGACGGGCAGCTCGTAGGCGCTGATGTCCCGTACCCGGAAGGTGCCTGGTTTGTGCTTGAGGGCAGGCCGGAGGGTGAGGACCGCTGCCTCGGGGGTGTCCTGCTCGCTGCGTCCGCAGCGCGGACACTCCGGATCGGGCACCAGCGGGTAGTGACGCACCATCAGGGTCACCAGGTCCACGAGGTGGATGGCGGGAAACGTTCCGGTGCGCGGTCCGGTGCCGTCCAACCGGGCAGCGATCAGCCCTGCCAGCGCGGACGCGGTGAACGGGGTGAGGTAGGGCGACTCACCGGCGGCCCGGGTACCGGAACCGAGTTCGAGCGCCTCACGCAGGGCGACGGAACGCACCGCCTGCCAGCGCCGTGCAAGACAGCGGGCGCACGGCCGGGCGGGTTCCTTCTCCTGCCCGCCGGATCCCCGCACACCGTCGGTTCGCTCCCCCGCCAGGGACGGGGCAGCGCCCCGTTCCCTGTCCCGTCCCGGGGCCGGGAACGGGAACGGGAACGGGCCGACGATGGCGTGCCGACCGTAGAACCGTACGGGGACGGCGCCCGGCGCGGGCTGCGGCGCCGTGGGGCCGAAGGCGTCGTGGACGCCCAGGGGGGCCACGTCGAGCGGTGCCTCGGCGCCGTGGGCCGCGAGCCCCTGGCGGAGCCGTTCGGCCAGGTCCGCGCAGGAGCGCTCCAGCGGGGCGGTGGTCTCAGCGGACATCGCTGCCGCCCGTGGCCTCGGTGGTGAGCAGGACGCGGGCCGTACTGATCCCGCCCGCGGGCAGATCGGCCGGGGTGGTGGGAATGTAGAGGACGTCCCGGCCCGCGCCGCGCAGCCGCTCCAGCACGGCGTCGAAGGTGGTGGCGGTGTCGTCCGCGGCGACGCGAGCGCCCGTCACCGCGATCGTGCCGGCGGCGAGGTCGTGCAGGAGCGGGTCGCCGGTGTCGACCGCCTCGGTGGGGTCCTCCGCGGCCAGCTGGATCCGCCCCAGCAGGTCGCGCAGCGCCGCACAGGCCGCTGCCCGCCGCGACAGGCCCGAGCCGACCGCCCAGCGACCCTCTGCCTCGCGGGCCAGCACGACCTGGGCCGAGGAACGCGCGCCCTCCCCGAGGTCCACGAGCTCCACCTCGATGTCCAGGTTGGCCGCGGACTTGAACAGGAAGACCAGCTCGGGGTCGGCGTCGGCGGTCACCGCGCTGGTCTCCGCGGTGCCGCGCACGGCGCGCAGCAGCGCGTCATGGGCCAGCGCCGACAGCAGCCCGCGCCCCGCCGCCTCCTGCACCGTGCCCCCGGCCCCCGTGCCGGCCGCCGTCGCCTGGTGCAGCCGCCCTTGGTTGTAGGCGCCGAAGGGCCGCACGGCGGCCGCGGGCACCGCCACCGGCTCCTTGGTGAGCAGCGAGGTAGCGGTGATCCAGGCGGCCACGTCCTGCTCGGTCCCGCCCCTGCCCGCGCCCGTCGCCAGGGCGTCGGGACCCACAGCCGCTCCGGCGCGGGTCCGCGTGGGGACGAGGGGCACCACGTGCTCGACGTACACCTCGGCCGCCGCGTACAGCGCCCGCGTCCGCGCACCCGCGAGATGGTGCACGTCGAAGGCGGCGATCCTGCGGCGCACGCCGTGACCCAGTGCCACCTCGATCCGGCTGATCTTCAAGGGGGTCTGGGTCAGGTCCTCGTCGTCGAACCGGCTGAACACGCCGGTGTACGGGCGGACCAGCGCGGCGCTGACCCGGTTCAGCTCGTCGACCACGGATTCGGCCTCCCGGGCCGTGTCCACGGTCGGGGTGACCGGCAGCGCGAGCGCGTCGGGCAGTTCCGCGAGGGGCCGGTCGGTGAGGGAGGCGCAGCGGCGGCAGCGCGGGTGGGGCAGGACCGGCTCGGCGATGACGTCCAGCGATTCGAGGTCCTGCACGAGGACCTGCCGTTCCGTCTCCGCGGGCAGCGCGCCCGTCGTGATCCGAAAGACCTCGTAGCCCAGGAGGTTGCCCGACATCGCGGCGACCGGCCCCTGGAGCGGGCCGCCCGCGTCAGGTGACAGGGCCGCGGTACCGGACGCGATCCCGCTCCAGAGGTCAGCGGCCGCACCGGGGTCGACGTTGCCTCCGAGCCGCAGCACCGCACAGCACAGGCAGCCGGTGGAGACAGCGGTGGACAGCGGGCCGGTGACGGCCCGTTCGCCGAAGGTCCATGCGGGGATCAGCGTCCTGCCCTCGGGTACGCCGGCGGCGAGCAGCCGCTGGGCGCGGGCGGCGCCGCCCGCGCCGGTGACGACGACCACGTCGTACTCGGCCAGGTCGTCCCAGCCGATGCGGCTCTCACCGTCCGTGTCCGGGCCGATCCGGTCGAGCCGCACCGCGCAGCCGTCCGCGGTCGCCTCCTGAGCCTCGGCCTCGACGTCGGGAAAGCCGGTCGTGACACCGATGCGCGCGCAGCCGTTGCGGACCAGACTCAGTGCGCACCAGCGCGCCACCTCATCGTCGCCGAGCACCGCGACCCGGGTACTGCGGAAGCGTGCGAACCGCTCGCTCGCGCCGTCGACGTAGTGGTCGACGTAGGCGATCTGGGCGCCGAACCGCCGCTCGACATCCTCGCCCAGTGCCACCCGGTCACCGTCCTCGGTCTCCGGTATGTCGCGGGCGAAGCCCCGCTCGAACAGCGTCTTGACCAGTTCGGCCGCCATGGCCCGCTGGGCCGGTCCGAAGCCCTGGCAGACCTCGTCCAGGCGGTGGTGGCCGGCGAGGTGCGGGACCATGAGGGAGGCGAAGCGGTAGGCGGTGCGGCCCGTGAGATGGAAGCCGCCGTCGGCGTTGTGGAAGAGGACTCCGCCCGGGGTCTCGGTGAACAGGACGTCCCGGCGGATGCGGGGCCGGGTGCCGGCGAGCGAGTCGAACGTACCGGTCACTTCTTCAGCGATGGCTTCAGCCATGGAGGATCACACCTTTTCTGTCCGGTCTGCCGTCCGGAGCACTGTCCGGTCGAGTTCGTTCGGGGCGTGGCGGCGTGCGTACACGCGGAGCAGGTCGTGCACCCGGTACGGGCCGGGCGGCCCTTCCTCCAGGAACCCGGCGTCCGCGAGCCGTTCCAGGACGCTCTCGGCTTCGGGGACGGCCATCCCGAGCCCCGGTGCGCAGTCCTGTGCGCGCAGTGCCTTCAGGGGCAGCCGCCCGATCCGCACGAAGGCGTCGGCGAGCCGGGGGTCGAGACGGCCGAGCGCCCCGCCGAGTACGTGCTCGACGGACATCCGGGGCGAGTCGGCCAACAACAGCCGGGCGAGCGGGTCCTCGGCGAGCCAGCCGACACCGTCGGCGAGCCGCAGTCCGGGGCGGGTCAGCAACCGGGCGGCCATGATCCGCAGGGCGAGCGGATAGTGGCCGCAGGCCGCCGCGAGACGACGCGCCGCTTCGGGCTCGGCCTCCACGCGTTCGGCGCCCAGCACGGCGAGCAGCAGCCGGTAGGCGTCCTCGTCGTCGAAGGTGGAGAGGCGGTGCACCCAGCCGCCGTGCGTGGCGACCAGACTCGCGAGCCCCCTCCGGCTGGTGACGATGGCGGCATCGCCGCCACCCGCCGTCAGCAGTGGTCCCACCTGGTCGGCGTCCACCACGTCGTCGAGGACGAGCAGCGCCCGGTCGCCGGGCCGCCGGCCGTGCAGGGCCGCCGCCACGTCCTCCGCCACCTCGGACGGCCGACGCGGCATCCCGTCCGGGTGGACCATCGGCACCAGCAGCCCGCCCGCCGGAAAGCTGTCCCGCACCAGGTGGGCGACGTGGTGGGCGAGGGCCGACTTGCCGATGCCCGGAGCTCCGGAGATCAACACGGTCTTGGATTCGCCGCTGCTCTCTGCCGCCGTGAGCCGGGCCACCATGGCGGCGACCTCGGCCGTCCGCCCGGTGAAGGACGGCACCCCGGGCACGGGGACCACCAGCGAGGGTGCCGGGTGCGTGACGCGCGCCCGCAGTTCCGGTCCGGTCACCCCCGTCCTCGGCCGCTGTGCCTCCGTCGCGGGGCCCAGGTCCTCGCCCCGCAGGACAGCCAGTTGGAGCTTCTGGAGAGCGGGGGACGGGTCCACGCCCAGCTCGTCCAGCAGGTACTCCTTGACGCGCCGGTACTCGGCCAGCGCCTCGGCCTGCCGGCCGGTGCGGTAGAGGGCCTCGATCAGTTGCTCGCGGAACCGCTCATGACCGGGGTGTTCCCGGGTAGCGCCCCACAGGTCCACGAGGGCCTCACTGCAGTGGCCCAGACGCAACTGCAGCCGGCAGACGCGTTCCAGGGTCCGCAGCCGTTCCTCCGCGAGCCGGGGCACCTCGTCGCGGTGCAGCGAGTCGGAGCGGATGTTGGCCAGCAGCGGCCCCTGCCACAGCGCCAACGCGTCCCTGAGGAGATGGAGTTCGGTCTCCGGGGTGTCGGCCGCCTCCGCCCGGCCGACCTTCTCCCGGAATCCGATCAGGTCCAGGGCCCGCGGTCCGGCGGTGATCCGGTAGCCGCCGGGCACCGCTTCCACGGGCGTGTCGATCACGCCGTGCCGGGTGAAGAGCTGCCGCAGCCGCAGGACGCAGGTATGGAGCGCGGCCCGGGCCGTGACGGGCTGTTCCTCGCCCCAGATGGCCCGTTGAAGGTATTCGGCGGAGACGACGGTGTTGGCGTGCAGCAGCAGTACGGCCAGCAGGACGGTGGGTTTGGAGGGCTGGAGTACGGCGGTGTCGGAGCCGTCCGTGATGCTCAGCGGCCCGAGTATGAGAAACCGCATCACGCTCGCCTAGTCCCAGCCGTTGACCAGTTTACAGACCGGAACGACGGCGTCCGCGACGGGATGGGTGGCCACGGCCTCGGCCAACCGCTCGCAGACGATCAGGGCCGCATGCGTGGGGCCGACCGCGCCGTACCGCGCCGACGCCCCTGGCCCCTCGCCGCCGGACGCCATTGCGACTCCGGTTGAGAGCGACACCGCCACGATGGTGAGCCCCAGCGCGGTGATGACACGCGCTGGTACGGACGACTTCCTACAGGGCAATGTTCTGGTCAAGGTTCCCCCTTGGTCGGAGCTCCTCACCGGATCGCTTCCGGCCATTTCGACGATGCCAGCGCGCAGGCCGCACCAGGGGGGACATCGGTGTCAGGATGCTGACACCGGGCTGTAGCGGGCCTACAGCATCTGGACACCGCTCTTGACCGGAATCCGCCCCTCAGGGAGAGCCACGCGGCCTCGCAGCACCCTCTGCCGGTCCCGGGGCGCCGGGCCGAACCGACGTCACACGGTGGGCGCGACGTGCAACGTAGGCGCGTGGACGAGGACGAACGCCACGTACCGTCAGCGGCCTGTGCCCCGCCGCGCTGTACGGGAAACAGGACAGGTCCCGGTGCCTTGGGTACCGGCGAACCATCACCGCGCACGCACATCCCTGTAACGGACGAGGACCATTTCCGACCGGCCGCCGTGATCCGTTCTGCGGACCACCGCCCTAGGCAAACGGTGTTCTTAGGCCAAGCGGGGCACGCGGCATCGCAAAGAATCCGGGACCAGCATCCGGGACGAGACCAAGGAGCCGCGATGTCCCCGTCCTAGAGGACGGAGACGCCTCACGAGAGGAGACGCGGTGCTGTCCGGCGGCGCATCCGGGCGGCCACGATTGCCGCGATGCTGTTCGGACCACCACTCTGCCGGTCGGGAGCGGCTCGCGACGCAGTCGTGCGCCCCGCAGGAGACCGACGCACTCTGTGGAGATGAGCGCAAACAGATGGTGGGCCACCACCGAGGCCCACATCGGATGGCGGGCCGTCCACTGCCGTCCGCTCACCATCACGCCGCCGGTGTGGCCTCCGGTCTCCGGTCGAGGGGGAATCGCGCCCGATGATGCACTTCGACGTCCAGGTCGGCGATCTGGACTCGGCGGTCGCCCTGGGCGCCACGGTGGTGAAGTTCAGCCGCAGGACAATGTCCGGGTTCTCCTCGACCGGCCGGCCATTCCTTCTGCCTGTGCTTCGACGAGGGATGACCGGCTGCCGCAGCCACGGATGAGAGCCGGGAGGGGCACGCCCGAGTGCGGTGCGGTGCCCCAACTCTCACGCCACGAGAGCCACAACTCCTGACCATTGCTCCTCAGACCGGATGGCGGGCGGCGAGGACGGCGACGTCGTCGCCGTGGTCGCCGTGGTCGGCGGCCAGGCCGGCGAGGAGTTCGCCGCAGAAGACCTCCACAGGCTCGCGGGCGCGGGCGGCGGCCACCGTAATCGTCGGCGGACACCTGTCGTTGTCACGGCTGGGGAGTTGACGGATCTCGATCCGGGACCGGCACGTCGAAGCAGTTCAACACCATCGCGATGAGGCAGTAGCTGCCGATGAGGAACACGAGCTCGCCGACCCCGTCATGGCCCAGCAACTGCGTGGCACGATCGTATGTGGAGTCCGGCACTACGCGCCCGGCGGTCAACGCCATCGCGACATCGTGGGCGACAGCCTGCTCGTCACTCAGCCCGGAGGGTCGCCCGCCCGCGGCCAAGGTGGCGATCTGTGCCGCCGGAAGGCCGACCTGATCTGCCGTCTGCTCGTGTGCGTACAGCAGGTACCGGGCACCGTGGGCGCCACCCACGGTGAGGATCGCCACCTCACGCACGATGGGATCGAGGCGAGCCTCGGCCGCGACCGCCCTTTGAAGGAACAGAGCCGGAACCCCGAACGTCGGGAAGTGCAGCATCGCCGCGAACGGTCCGACGAGCGCACCGTCGTCGTCAAGGATGACGACGCGGCCCTGCTCCTCGGTGACGAGACCGGCGATGCCGTCATGCACCTCGCGCAGCTGAGGGTCGAGCTCTGTGGGCGGGATGGGTCGAATGCGCATGTGATTCTCCCTCCTCAAAGTCCGTCGGCGTACTGGCCGTCGATCAGGACGAAGGCGACCCGGCAGTTCGCAGCGGACCGGTTTGCCCACGCGTGGTTGGTGCCACGCTGAATCACGATGTCTCCGGTGCGCACGGTGGTCTCACCATCGTCGACAACGAGCGTGAGTTCGCCCTCTATGACGATCCCGTAGTCGATCGTTTGCGTGCGGTGCATCAACGGATGCGGGGCATCGGCAACGGACGTTGCCGCGTCGGCCCCGCCCATCTCCCCGAACTTCTCAGCGGCCTCGGCCCCCGTCAGGTTCCGGATCCGGTCGTCCTCCGGCGGGAAATCAATCACCCGGAGGCGAGTACCACGCTCGGGAGGCCCGAGCACCAGAACGTCCTCCGCCGGCTCGCCTGCCTGCCGGTCGATGAGAGCCGGTGTCTGGCGTGTGTTCCACACTTCGTAGAAGGTCGGGCCGCCAGGCCCGCCGATCTCCACTACACGGGTCGGCGGCGCGTCCTGCACGATCACGGCATGGTCGAACGCGTCATGGCCGGTCACGATTCTCCGGAACGGGCCCACTGGGCTCATGAGGTGGGTCCTCCCTCTTTCATCAGATGCGGACGTACAAGGTCATCTCGTCAGTGCGATGACGAGCCCGGCGGGCATTGACGCCGCCGCACACCGACAGACTGGCGCTCTCCACTTGACGCAGAGTGAACGGTCTGCGGGGAGTGCTCCACCGCCCGTAAAGTCCGTCTCGCTACGCACGCCCCGCGAGAAGGACCTCAGACCAACGTCGCGCTTCTCAAGTGAGGACCTGACGCTCGCCGCGGTCGGCAGGATCGCCCGGCCAGCCGCCCCGCAGCGGCCCGCCGATGCTGTACCGCAAGCTATGGCCCGACGGCGACCGTCGGGGTGGCCAGCCGATACCTCCGAAGCAACGCCGGACCTTGCTGTACTCGGACGCATCCGTTCTCGCAACGTGCCGAACGATGCCCCCGCGGCTGCCTGCGCCCGGACTGATACGACGTTCTTGATGACACGGAACCGATGGCGAGGCTCCTAGATGGCGCCGAATTTCGGTTCAGTGCTCGTCAAGTCGCCGGTTCTGCGCTGCCCCCCGCCGCGCCGGACCGACTTGCCGCCGCGGTGCCGGCCGAACTCCACGACGAATGACAGCCTTCGCCCCGCCGGCCCTCCGCAGCTTCCATGCGTAGCGCCCGTCAGGACGCAGTCGGCACAACAGCGTGTCGCCTGGCGACGCCAGATGCGTGAACGCGTGCTGCGTGAAGCGTGGGCGCTGGCCGCTCACGACGGCTGAGACCGAGTGCGGATCGCCGACCTGGAGGAGCGGGCCGAGGTGTCACGCCCCTCCATCCACAAGGAGTTCGGAGACCGAGCAGGGGTCGGACAAGCCCTGGTGGAGAGCGAGACCAAGCGGCACAGCCCGTTCATCCGGGCCGTCCTCGTGGCCGCGCGAGGAGGCACGGACGCGCTGCTTCCGTTCCTGACGAGCCGGCCCGGCCCGGTGTCTCATCCGCACGTGACCTGCTGACCTCCTGGCCGGCCGAGACCGTGCCCGGGAGCGCGCAGCAGCGCCGCGACGAAGCCGCGGACGTGGCGGTACGACTGACGCTCAGCCACATGTTGCTGCCCGGACCGGACCAGGACGACGTCCCCGCGCGCGTCGCCCGTGGGACATGCGCGGTTCTGGGCGTTACCGGCACCTCAGCGGGCGGACGCCTCGATCGCTGACCTGCGCGCCAGGCACGGCCGTGCAACCGGAGTGCAAGTCGCCTCCTTCCCCAGAGGGCGCCCGCCCACGGAGAACGGCTCGCGGGGCGGACGGTCGCACCGCCCGGGCACTCCCCTATAACTGGCCTTCCGCGGCTCCACGGCTCCACGGACATGGGCGCTCAGCCCACTCGGAGCGCCCGAAGGCTGGCCCGACACTCCACAGTGGCCCGCCGCTCTGCGCCCCCAGTTCACGTCAGTCGGCTGATCCGCCCGGCCGATAGCCACGCCTACAGATAGAAGACCCGGGCGAGGAAGAACGCGGCAAACAGGACGGCGCCGATCATGACGAGCCACATCCAGAAACGCGGGTGCTCCCAGATGCCGCCATCCGGTCGTTCCTCGTGGGCCTCGGCTGTCGAACCTTCGACCGGGGGAGTCTCCTCCGGAGGTACCAACGGGTCGGTCATGCGATCAGGATCCTGCACTCACGCCCAGTACGCATCCGCTGCCCAACGGCCCCCGCGCGCTTCCAACTCCCGACAACGCTCGCCAAACTGCACTGCCCGACTCGACCTCCGCACGCGCCGCCAAAATCACCTTCACCCTTACGGCGGGCATCCATGCATACCCCGCCGAGCGAAAGCCATGTGTAGGTCCTGACCGCAGCAGAGCCCGGAGGCGCCCCGTGTCTCACGCCCCGCCCCCTTCCTACGGGCTTCTACCTGTCACGCCGCCCCGGCAAAGGGCGACGCCCACTCGAACGACACCGACGGCACCACGCACAGCGGCGGAGGCGGCATGACGACGTTCCACTGGCTCTTCGGTGATCAGCTCGGACCGCACTACCTCAGCCCCGGTCCGCACGGCCCGGGCCGCGACACGCCAGTCGTGATCATCGAGGCGTTGTCGGTCTTCCGACGCCGCCGCTTTCACCGGGCCAAAGCGCATCTCGTGCTGTCCGCCATGCGCCATCGGGCCGCGGAACTCGGCGACCGCGCCCGTTACGTGAGGGCGGAAACGTACCGCGAGGGCCTGCGCAAGGCGACCGGCGGCGCGCCTGTCACCGTCCACCACCCCACCTCTCGTGCCGCACTGCGTCTCGTGAACGCGATCGAGGGCGTACGTGTCCTGCCGGCGCGCGGATTCCTCGTAGCACACGAGGACTTCCGCGCGTGGGCCGACGGCCGCGGCGGGCAGCGGCTTCGCCAGGAGGACTTCTATCGCTGGGTGCGACAGAACCACGACCTGCTCATGGACGGTGCGCAGCCCGCAGGCGGCCGGTGGAACCATGACCACGACAACCGGCAGCCCCCGCCCCGAAAGGAGATCTCCCTCGGGGCCCCGCCGCCCTACCGGCCACGCGAGGACGACATCGACGACCAGGTACGCCTCGACCTCGACCGCTGGGAGCGCTCCGGCGAAGTGACCTTCGTGGGACGCGACGGACCGCGCCTCTTTCCCGCCACCCGTCGCGAGGCACTCGCCGCTCTACGGCGCTTCGTGACAGAGCGGCTCGCCGGCTTCGGCCCGCATGAGGACGCGATGATGTCGGCTGATCCGGTGCTGAGTCACAGCCTGCTGTCCTCGTCCCTGAACCTGGGGCTGCTCGACCCGCACGAGTGCGTCGAACTTGCCGAGCAGGCCTGGCGCTCCGGTGACGCTCCGGTCAACAGCGTGGAAGGATTCGTCCGCCAGGTCGCCGGCTGGCGCGAGTACGTTTGGCAGCTCTACTGGTACTTCGGCGAGGACTACCGCCATCGCAACGCTCTTCGGCACCAGGCGCCCTTGCCGGAATGGTTCCTGGAACTCGACGCCGAGGCAGTCACCGCGCACTGTCTTGCCACGGTTCTCGCCCAGGTCCGTGACACCGGCTGGACCCATCACATCCCGCGGCTGATGCTGCTGGGCAGCCACGCCCTCCAGCGCGGCTGGAACCCGGCAGCCGTGACCGACTGGTTCCACCGCTGTTTCATCGACGGCTACGACTGGGTCATGCTGCCCAACGTGGTGGGCATGTCGCAGTACGCGGACGGCGGCCTCATGACCACCAAGCCCTACACCTCGGGCGGGGCTTACGTACAGCGGATGAGTGACTTCTGCGGTCCCTGCGCCTTTCGGCCCACCGTACGGGTGGGCGAGACGGCCTGCCCTTTCACAGCGGGCTACTGGGCCTTTCTGCAACGCCATCGCTCCCGCTTGGAGCACAATCCGCGGATGGCCCAGGCCGTTCGGGGACTGGACCGCCTCACCGACCTTGACGCCCTCCTGGAGCAAGAACAGGGGCGCGGCGACGCCCCGCCGTGAGGCGCCCGGGAACGGACCTGGGTCCACCCGCCCCATTGCAGCGTTTCGCCGGCTCGGACTCCCCGCCGACGAGCCGCAACCGCTAATGGCTGGCTAAGGACCGGGCCGCCGCGTGGGCCACGGCTGAACGACCGGCCCGGGTGATGGTTTACCGCGAAGTGGGGCGCGGCACTCGGACACCGCAAAGGACCCTTCCCAGGAGTCCTCGCCGTGCGATGCACCCGCCGGGCGCGTCGGGAGCCAGCCCGGCACGGACGGGCGGAACAGAAGGCAATCGATGACGACGATCGGTGTCGAAGAGGAGTACCTGCTGCTCGACCCGGTCACGGGTCTGCCGGTACCCATGGCGGACAAGGTGCGCGCGGCGGCCGGCCTCGGGCACCTCGTAACCGACCAGGAGGTGCACTTCGAGCTGTTGCAGGCGCAGGTGGAGGTCGCCACACCGGTGTGCGGCACCCTGGAAGAGATCGGCGGGCACCTGCTCAGACTGCGCCACGCCGTCGGAGCGGCCGCCGCGGAGCAGGGTTGCCGGATCGCGGCCTGCGCCACACCCCCGCTACGCCACGGCCACCCCATGGCGGTCACCGACCAGGCACGGTACCGGGCCATGCTCACCCAGGCGCCCCAACTGGTGGCGGAGCAGCTGGTCAACGGCATGCATGTGCACGTCGCCGTCCCCAGTCGGGACACCGGCGTGCAGATCCTGAACCGGATCCGGGTGTGGCTGCCGACCCTCACCGCCCTGTCCACGAACTCTCCGCTGTGGGACGGTCACGACACCGGTTTCGCCAGCTGGCGCACCATGATCTTCAGCCGCTGGCCCGTCAGCGGCATGCCACCGCACTTCGCCGGCGTCGCCGACCATGACAGGCGCGTGCAACAGCTGCTGGACAGTGGTCTGATCTCGGACACCGGTCAGCTGTACTGGCACGCCCGGCTCTCGGCCCGGTATCCCACCATCGAGGTGCGGTGCCTGGACGTGCAGCTGCGCCCGGACGACGCGGTGATGCTCACGGGCCTCGTCCGGGCCCTGGTGGAGACCGCGCGTGCGGAGGCTGCCGCCGATGCTCCCGTGCTCGACTGTGATCAGGAACTGCTGCAGGCGAGCATGTGGCACGCGGCCCGCCACGGGCTGAGCAGCACCCTCATCGACCCGGGTGGCCGGCAACGCCGGGCCGGCGAGATGCTGTACGAGCTGCTGCGCCATGTCGCTCCCGCACTCGACGCATCCGGCGACAGCAGGCAGGTGACGGCCCTGGTCCACCGGCTCCTGCAGGACGGCACCGGCGCCGATCGGCAACGCGCCGCCCTGGCCCGTGGCGGCCTGCCCGCCGTCACCGATCTGGTCACCGGCAAGAGCACCGTGCCCTGACCGCCAGTGGCGACGTATGAAGCGGAACAGCGGTTCGGCTGGTCGGCGCAGACGATTGAAACGGGGCACTCCCCTCCTACCTTCTCGATGAGCGCGCCGTTCGCCAGGCGCTACGCGTCCGGCCAGCGCAGCCAGCATTCCCATGGCGGCACGAGTCGCGCACGACCACGGAAGCCAGGGCGACGACCTTCGGCGGCTTGGATTGCCTGTGGCATCCTGCCCCGTCTGCCCCTGAGCGAGCCGGGCCCACCTGCTCGGTCTCCGCGGCCCCTCCAGCCGGCGAGGTTGGGCGCCTGTTCACCCGGGAGCGTGAGTCGTCTCGTCTGCCGAAGACGCCCCGTCAAGGGCGCTGCCGCTGCTTGCCCCGCTCAGCCGAACCGCTCTTGCCTGACGTCCCGCTGCCGGCCTTGTGCTTGGCTTGTCCACGCGGTTCGTCGGCCTTCGTCGTCCCTGGAGCGGCGGGTGGGTGCGCAAGCGTGGGGGCGCGACCGGCCTGTGCGGGCCTGGTTCCTGGCTGACTGCCGAGGCCCGTGGTGCCCTGTCCCGCCGCGGTGCCGGTGGGCGCGCGGGACGCAACCGGCTGTTCATCCGCGGGCGTGGCGCCCGTCCCCGCAGGAGTGTCCTCGGCCGGCGTGTGTGACGTGACGGGGGTGGCCTGTTCGCCCCCCGTGGTGTGACCGGCGGTGCCCTCGATGACGGCGAAGGCCACGATCGAGGCGGCGACGGCCACCGCCGCACCCGCCATCCGCCCCCTGTGGCGCGCGGGCGCGGCGCCCCCCGGCTTTTCGGAGGCGGCCGTCGTCGTGTCGGACCGCGCGACGTCTGGTGCCAGGGCGAGACCCGCGTCCCTCGCCATCGGCGGCGAGGGGATTTCATGCGGCCGCACCCCGGACGGGGCGGCCGCTGTCCCGGGGCCGGTACACGCTGCCAGCAGGCTCAGTGACCGCGCGCAGTCGTCAGCCCCGGGCCGGGCGTGCTCGTCCAGGTCGGTCATGTGCCGCAACAGGGCCGTGAACTCCGCGGGCACACTGTCGGGTATACGGGGCGGGCGGTGCAGTCGCGCGATGGCGGCTTCCAGCGGTGCACCGCCGTACTCGAGCCTGCCGGTGAGGCATTCCAGGAGGACCAGGCCCAGGGCGTAGACGTCCGCGGGCCGGTCGACGGGCCTGCCCATGACCTGTTCGGGGGACAAATAGGCGGCTGTGCCCGTCAGGGCACCGGGGGCTGCGCGGGTGGTGGCGTCCAGCAGGCAGGAGATACCGAAGTCGCTCAGGTAGGGACGCCCGGACGAGTCCAGGAGGATGTTCGACGGCTTCACGTCCCGATGGACGACTCCTTGCCCATGCGCATGGGCCAGAGCGTCGGCCAGCCCGGCGCCCAGCACCGCGGCCGTCTGCCACGGCAGGGGCCCTTCGGCGATACGGGCCTTCAATGTGGGGCCGTCGACCAGCTGGACGACCAGGTAGCCGTCGGCGCCGTGCCGCCCGGTGTCGTACGCGCTCACCACGGCCGGATGCTCCAGCCGGGCCAGGATCTCCGCTTCGCGGCGGAAATCCTCCTCGCTGTCGAAGCCGGTTCCGTGCCGGAAGACCTTCACCGCTACCGGGCGGCGCAGTCGCAGGTCGAAGCCCCGATGGACGTCGGCGGCGCCGCCGGATCCGATCACTGCGTCCAGGCGGTAGCGGCCCGCCAGCACTCGGGCACTGCAACGGGACACCAGGGCGGCACCCGACTCGACGAAACCCACTGCATGCCCCCTGCCTCACAGAACCTGACCGGCCGCGGCCGGTCACGACCACCCACACGTGAGTACCCGGGCGCCCCTGCGCCATCCCCGCCCATCTCGTCCGCCGTCCCCGCACTGCGGAGCGAACGCGCGCATCGTGCCACGTACACGGCTGAAATCCGACCGGACGACATGCCGACGCCTGAGCGGGAAGAAGAGAAGAACTGATGGCTTAGGGAGGCTGAAGTGGAACGTGGCCGAATCGGACTGGCCGAGGTGCTGGCAGCGGCAGAGGAGGCCGCACCCGTGGCCTCCCTCGATGTCGTGGCACGCAATCTGCGCGACCGGTTCGAGGCCCGCTACGTGTCCTTCCTGTTCGTCGACATCGTGGGCCGACGCCTGCTGCGGGTCAGCGACGCGATGGAGACACCGCGGGTTCGGCGCGCCGATCAGGTCCCCCTCGCCGGCAGCGGGGTCTACGACGACGTCCTGCGCACCCAGAAACTGGTGCGGGCCGCGGAAGGGAAGCAGGGACAGCGTGTCCTCGCGCCCGTCACCAACCGCGGCGACGCCATCGGCGTGCTGGAGCTTTTTCTCGACGAGGTCACCGAGGACGTGCTGAGGCAGGTGGAGGAGGCCGCGCACGCGCTGGCGTACATCATCGTCACGGACCGCCGCTTCACCGATCTCTATCACTGGGGCAACCGCACGACCTCCGTCACCCTGGCGGCGGAGATCCAGCGCCAGCTCCTGCCGTCAGCGCCGTCCTGCGAAGCCGCCCAGTTCTCGCTGGCGGGCGCGCTGGTCCCGGCCTCCGACATCGCCGGGGACACCTACGACTACTCCCTCGACCAAGACACCCTGCACCTGTCCATCACCGACGCGATGGGGCATGACGTCAATGCCTCACTCATGGCGACACTGCTGGTCAACGCGTCGCGAGGGGCCCGCCGCGCCGGCGTCGACCTGGTCGAACAAGCCCGCCTGGCCCACCAGGCCCTGCTCGACCACGGCCGGCGGACGTTCGCCACCGGCCTGCTCCTGCGCCTCGCCCTCGACGGCTCCGGCGTCCAGCTCGTCAATGCCGGACACCCCTGGCCGCTGCGCCTGCGCGACGGCACGGTCGAGGAACTGCACCTGACGGTCAACCTGCCCTTCGGAGTCCATGGGCAGGGGCCCTACACGGTGCAGCACCTGGATCTGCGCCCCGGCGACCGCCTGTTGCTCTACACCGACGGCATGCAGGACCGCCGGGCGGCAGCGGTCGACCTTCCCGACCTGCTGCTCTCCACCACGTCCGAGCATCCGCGTGAGGTCGTGCGCACCCTGGTAGCCGCAGTCACTGAGGCTTGCGAGGGGCTCGTGCTGGACGACGCCACCGTCGTGTGCCTGGACTGGCACGGCCCCGTACGCGATGGACTGCGGGAAGGCTCCGGCGTCTGACCAGCCCGGCCGACGCTGCCGCCGCGGCGGCCGTCGAGATGTACGGCGGACGCCGGCTGTGCATCCGGCCGATCCTGATGCCCCTCCGCGGAGATGTCGGGCCTCCAGCTCACGGGACGCGTCGAGCGGTGAACGCACCACTGTGGAATACCGGCGGCGTGATCCCGGAATCCACCACGATGGTCGCCCCAGGGGCGCCGTCGCCCCCTCTCGTGACGTCGGCGACCCCCAGCCTGCATCCCTCGCACAAGGCGGCGCCGAAGCACCGACGAGGACACAAAAACGACCGGAGGAGCACTCATGAGCAACGGGGACATCGGCCCGCGGGCCGGCGGTCCGAAGAGGCCCGATGCAGCAGGCAGGCGGACGGGTGCGCAGCGATGACGAGATGGACGCCCCGACACGACGGCGGACGGCCGTCCGGCAAACACTGCTCCCATACGTGGACGACCGACCCCACGCCGCTCAGTGAGACGTGCTTGCCCTGTGGGGCGCGCGGACGCGTGCCGGGCGAGCTGCTGTTGTGCCTCACGTGCGGGCATGTGGGCTGCAGCGACAGCTCCCCCGGCGCTCACGCCACAGCGCACTTCGACTCCAGCGATCACCCGGTGGCCCTGACTTTGGCTGCGGGCCAGGCGTGGGCCTGGTGCTATGAGGACGAGGTGTACCTCGATCCGCTGGATGGCCACCGGCCGCCTTCCGCTTCGCGCCCTGCCGAGTCCGTCTGGGACTACCCACGGCCACCGGCCCTCCAGGACGACGACCGCCTCGTACGCGTCGAATGCGCCGGGCAGGTCGTGGCCGAGACCCGCAGCGCGATCCGCGTACTGGAAACCAGCCATCCCCCCGTCTTCTACATCCCGGCCCAGGACGTCCGCACCGAGCTTGTCAGCCCTGCCGTCTCGGGCCGGAGCCGGTGCGAGTGGAAGGGGACCGCCCGCTACTGGGACGTCATCGTCGGAAACGATGTACGCGCTCGCGCCGCCTGGAGCTACCCCCACCCTGAGCCCGACTACGCAGCCATTACCGACTTCCTCGCCTTCTACCCCAGCCGCATGGACCGCTGCACCGTCGCCGGAGAAGACGTCACCGCCCAGGAAGGCGACTTCTACGGAGGCTGGATCACCGCAGAGGTACAAGGCCCCTTCAAAGGCGCACCCGGCACGTACCTGTGGTGAGATCGGCACGAGGTCTCAAGATGGCTCCTCGGGCGAGGCGCTCAGCCCCGCCCGCCCTCCCCCGGACGGCTACGCCCGCCGCAGCGCGGCGTACTCAGCGGTGAGTTCGTTCGCCATGCGGGTCACCGAGAAGCGCTGCGTGACCAGGTTCCGACCTGCGGTGGCGTATCTGCGGCGCTCGTCGTCGCCGATGTGCGCGAGACGTCGTAGGCCGCGCATGAGGCCGGTGGGGCCGGAGGTGTCCAGCAGAATTCCGTTCACCCCGTCGCGCAGGTAGTGGGCGACACCCCCGCTCCGCGGTCCCGCGGCGGGGAGGCCCGCCTCCATCGCCTCGAGGATCGCGATCCCGAACTCCTCCTTGACACTCGGGCACACGTACCAGCACGGCGCCCCCTGCGGGCGTGCCGCCAGGGCACGCTGGAGACGGCGGATGTCGGCGTTGGGTAGTGCGGGCAGCAGGGCGAGCCGCGGGGACGCCTGCGGGAAACGGGCGAGCAAGGTGTCGATGCGGCGCCGCATCTCGGTCTCGGCCTCGGTAGGCGTGTGCGGGCTGCCTCCGATGAGCATCAGCGTGCTGGTGCTGTAGCCGCCGCTCTCGAGCCAGGCACGCACCAGGAGGTCCTGCTGCTTGACCGGGTGGAGCCGGCCCACGGACAGCAGGAGCGGCAGATCGCGGTCCTCGGCGTCGAGAGCGTCGGGGCGTGCGCCGTCCTGATACAGGGCCGCAAGTGCCGCGCGCTGCCGGTCGTACTCGTCGGGGGCGGCCCGATAGGGGGCGATGCCCTCGGGCGGGGCGCTGGGCCCTTTGCCCCCGGCGAGGCGTGCCAGGTGGGGGTAGTGGCGGACCAGTTCCCGGGTCCCGCCGCGGCCGGGGATGCCTACGACCGTGTCCGCGCGCTCCACGAGGCGGTCGGCCACGAACACCCGGTGCAGGTCGTGCCGCAACGCCTCAGCGGCCCGTAGGTCGCCGTGATCGCTTGCGGTGTGGCGTTCGGCGAGTCCGCGATGCGGGTCCGGGGTGGCTGTGAACATCGAGGCGGCCCCGAGCCGTTCGGCGGCGTCGGCGAGCGCCAGGCTCGCGTCGTCGGCGTATCGGATGTGCATGACGTCCAGGGGCCGCGGCATGCGGCCCAGCAGCCGCACCGCCCACCAGGTCAGCGCAGTTCGATGTCGAGGCGTCTGTGTCGGGCCCGGTGAGCGGGGCGTGTCTACGGGCAACTTCAGCACCCAGTGCCCGGGGCGTCGTTCGAAGGCCAGCCGGTCGTCAGCCGCCAGGTCCTCGTGTCCGGCCGTCACGACCGTGATCACACCGGCGATCCCCTCGGTCTCGGCAAGGGTGTCGCCAAGACCGCCGAGCAGGACCGCCATTCCTCCGCTCATACCCTGCCCCGGTGTGTCCAGGCCGCCCAGCAGCATGGTCTGCGCGACCACCCGGCCCTCCCGCTCGCCTTCTCGCGGACCCAGCACAGGTGTCGGCGGGTGCAGCAGCAGCCGCTCGTAGGCGTCCGAGGACGCGGAGAGGGCCGGCAGGCGGGCCGTACCGCCGGGGAGTTGGTGCAGGTAGCGCCAGGCGGCGTGGCGTACGGCCCGGTCGACGTGGCGTCCCGCTGGCGCGGCCTCGGCCGGTGTCAGGGGGGCGAGGCCGGTGGCCACGGCGAGGTCCAGCAGATGACCGGTCGTGGGGGTGTCGGGCGCTTCGGTGAGCGTCGTCCTCAGGGCTTCCTCCGCGTGGCGGTGGCCGTACCAGCGCACGGTCTCCGGCCACAGTTCGGTCAGCACCGCCCACAGCCGCGGGCCGCCGTCGCGGTGGGCGAGCAGAGCCTCCGGGGTCAGGGGCACGCCGAGACGGGCGGCGCGGCGCAGGGCCGACACGGCCGCGTCCTCGCGTCCGACGCCGAGCCCGTCACCGGGTGGCACCGTGCGTGGCCGTACCCCGTACTCGGCCTCCAGCAGCCGTACCAGGTCGTCCAGCGGACGTCCGGCGGCATTCCGCTCGTCGGTGTGCCCACTCCAGCGGGCACCGCTGAAGAATGCGGTCCGGGCGGCCACCAGGGGGTCACGGTCCTGAGTGCCGACGGCGGCCCGTCGTCCCCTGCTCTCGGTCGCCCAGGTAGGTGCGAAGGCGGCGGCGGTCACGCGCTCTCCTGTCTCAGGAACGGCTCTGACCTTGGTGGTTCCCCAAGCGAGGGGCTCACGGATGCACCCCGCTGCCGTGGTGATCGTCATGCCGTGAACAAGGCCTGGACGCGGCTAGGATGCGCGGGCCCGGTCCGGGTGGACCGCGGGCGCAGGACGTCTGGCCGAAGGGTTCGCATGCCGCGTGTCGTTGTCGTCAGTCCCCCGTTCCTGTCCCACGCCCAGCCCTTGTCGGTCCTGGCCGGTGCGCTGCGCGAGCGGGGCGCGGAGGTCCACTTCGCGTGCGCGCCCGCGTTCGAGCACCTGGCACGACGGGAAGGGACGGGTTTCGTACCGCTGTCCGTGACCCGCAACGCCAACACCGGGGTGGCCGAGGCGACCCGTCAGGACGCGCGGGAGGCGGAGCGGCTGCGGGAGTTCCTCGACGCGACCCGGGAGGGAGCCGTCGCCGCGCTGCTCGCCCAGGCCCGACACCGGCGCGCGGACATGCTCGCGGACCCCGAGGGTGTGCTGGACGCGCTGCGCACGACGGACCGGCGGCTGCGGCCGGACTGGTACGTCGTCGACCAGCTCAGTTACCCGGTCACCCTGGCCCTGCACTGCCTGGACCTGCCGTACGCGACGTTCTGCCCGGGGCATCCCAGCTACGTGTTGTCGGGACCCGACACCTGGTTCGGCCTCCCGTACGCCTGGCCGGACGCCCTACGACCCGATGGGGATGCCCTGGAGGAACTGTCCGGGGCGGTCCGGGCCAACGACGAGGCCTTCACGGCGCTGTTCGCGGCCTTCGCGCGCGAGCACGCGCCCTCCCGGCCCGCTCCGGGCAGGGCCTTCGCGCTCAGCTCCCCGCACGCCGTCGTGCACGCCTACCCGGAGCTGCCCTGGCTGCCCACGCCGCCAGAAGGAACCGTGCGGCTGTTCACGGGCCACATGGCCGCTCCCGCGCCGGAGCTGGACCCGCAGTGGCAGGCGCGGCTGAAGGGGCTGCGCGATGTGGCCGCGCGGGTCGTCCTGGTCGCGCTCGGCACGTTCCTGTCCGCCCGCGACGACGTCCTGCGCACCGTGGTCGAGGGGGTGCTGGCGGGCCTGCCGGACACGGCCGTCGTGGTCGCGGCGGGCGAGCGCACCAGGGCACTGGCCGATCTGGCCGGTGACCGGGCCGTGGTGGTCCCCTCGGTGCCGCAGCAGGCGCTGCTGGAGCACGTGGACGCCATGGTGCATCACGGTGGCGGCAACTCCTTCACCGAGTGCCTGCGGGCGGGTGTGCCCGCGCTGCTGCTGCCGTTCTCCAGCGACCAGTTTTCGGTTGCCTACGACGCCCAGCGCTCGGGCGCGGGCGTGGTGCGCGACCCGAACACGCTGTCGCCCGAGGATGTGCCCACCGCTCTGCAGACCTTGTGGGCAACGGCGGGCCCGCGTCTGCCCGGGCTGTCCGCCTCGGTACGGGGGCGTGGGCCGGGCTGGGCCGCTGGAGAGCTGCTCGCCACGATGGGCCGACGGATGGGCGGGAGCTGAACCCTCCCGCCGCGGACGCTGCGGGCCTGCGCGTGGCCGAGGCTGTGCCCTCCGTCACGGCCGCGGTCGCCGCTCGCACGAGTGGCGCTCAGGATGCCGGACACGCGGAGTTCGGCCGAAGCGCACGGGGTGACTGGGGCGCGCAGGGACGTATGGCCGCGCGTCAGGCCTGATCGTTGCCGCGGTCGGCGAATGGACCGGGCGGTAGGGTGGCTGCACAGGTGATCGAGGTGGGTGATGGCGGTGGAGTGGCGGGAATTCGCCGAGGCAATGGCCCAGCTGGCACGGAACCTGCTCGCGCAGGAGTCGCTACAGGGGACACTGGACGAGATCGCAGCGTCGGCGGTGCGGCTGGTGGAGGGCTGCGACGCAGCCGGCATCCTGGCGATCCGCAAGGGCCGGGCGGTCACGCTGTCCTCCTACGGCGAGATGGTCGAAGCCTCCGACCGACTCCAGGGCGAGCTGGCCGAAGGGCCGTGCTTCGATCTGGCCCGCCGCAAGAAGGGCGGCGACGGGGAGCGGGCATTTCGCATCGCGGACCTCACCGAACCGCAGCCGACCTGGGCGCGGTTCGCCGCAGAGGCCCGTCATCTCGGCGTCGGCAGCATGACCGGAGTCCTGCTCTACACCCATGACGACGACTTCGGTGCGTTGAATCTGTACTCCCGCCGCCCCGGCGCCTTCGGCAAGGACATCGAGACCGCCGGCTGGCTGCTCGCTTCGCACGCCGCCGTGGCCCTGGCCGACGCTCGCACGATCGACCAACTTGAGGACGCCATGAAGACCCGGCACGCCATCGGCGAGGCCATGGGCATCCTCATGGAGCGCCACAAACTGAGCGAGGACGACGCGTTCAACGTGCTGCGCCGCATCTCCCAGCAGCACAACATCAAACTGCGCGACGTGGCCCAGCGGGTCCGCGGCGAGCAGTGATCGACCGGCCACCGTTTCCCGGCCGACCTGACGCACCATCACCACTGGCACAACGTCCGTTGCCCACAACCATCGCCACCGCGACGCGCACGACGACTGGAGCGCTGCCGCCCAGCGCTACCTGTGCAATCGCACGCTCAGGCAGATGTCGTACTGCCTATGCGCGATCTCGGCTTGGAGGGCGCCCGACGCGGGAAGAAGAACCGCACGCGATTTCGTCGCGTCCCGTCCCAACGCGCGGTGGGTCGCCGGCGTCCTACGTGGACACCTGGCCCGGGATCATCTACGTCGGGTTCGTCGTGGACGTGTTCTCCCGCGCGATCGTGGAACGCCCGCTGGACCAGGCCTCGTTCATCATTCGGATGCGGGAGGCGTGGTCGGGCTGACCTGGCCGACGACCGGTCAGGGCCGGCAGGTCTCGGTGCCGCGCAGTGCGGGCCTCGGTGAGTCTCGTGGGCCGGGTGTCAAATCCTGTCCGGGCTGGGCGCGGGCAGCATTCGTCGCGCCGTCCGCTTGGATCACCAGGGGCAGCGCGCCGGTGGGGTGTTTGCGCATGGCGGGTATCCAGACCTTTCCGGCAGCCGGGGGCGACAGTGGTCCTTGACCGGGGACCGACGCCGGCGAAACCCGTCTCCGTCGCAGGAAGTCGACCAATCCTCAGCTTGCGTGGCCCCGGATTACACGGGGCTGTTCCGCCCTACTGCGCTTTTGGGAGAACCATCGTGAAGGAACCTGTACATATCGGCAGTAATCCGGCTGCCAAACCTGATCTCGAGCAGCTGGTCCACGAGGTGGCGCTGGGTGATCAGGAGGCTTTCGCGGCGGTCTACGACGCCGTGGCCGGCTCCGTCCTCGGGGTCGCCCGGGCCGTCTTGCGTGATCAGGCGCAGTCGGAGGAGGTGGCCCAGGAGGTACTGGTGGAGGTGTGGCGCACGGCCCCGCGCTATCGGCCCGAGCGGGGCACGGCCATCAACTGGATTCTCACCCTCGCCCATCGGCGGGCGGTGGACCGGGTGCGCTCCGTGGAGGCCGCGGCGGCCCGCGACACCAAGGCCGCGCTGCTGGAGCATCACCCGGCGTACGACGAGGTGACCGAGCAGGTCGAGGCCCGATTGGAGCAGGAGCAGGTGAGACGCTGCCTGCGCACCCTGACCGAGTTGCAGCGCCAGTCGGTCACGCTCGCCTACTACCGGGGCCTGACCTACCGGGAGGTCGCCGAAGCACTGGCGCTGCCGCTGGGCACGGTGAAGACCCGGCTGCGTGACGGGCTCATCCGGCTCCGCGACTGCCTGGGGGTGACCGCATGACCACGGCCGACCTTCACGCACTGACCGGCGCCTACGCGGTGCACGCGCTGGACGGTGAGGAACATGACGCCTTCGAGCGCCACCTGGCCGAATGTGACACCTGTCGGCAGGAGGTGGCCGAGTTCACCGCCACCACTGGCCGCCTGGCCCTGGCCGCCACGGTGCGCCCGCGCCCCGTCATGCGGGAGCAGGTCCTGCAGCGCATCCCCACCGTGCGGCAGGTGCCGCCCAGTGCCGCGCCGCTGGAGCGAGTCCGTCGTGGCGTGCAGCGGGGCCGGGGCCCGGCCCGGTGGGCGCTGGCCGCCAGCGTGGCGGCCGCGGCCGCGTTCGGCGGCACGGCCGTGTGGCAGTACGAACGCGCCCAGGACGCTTCGCACCGAGCGGCCCAGGCGCAGCAACGGGTCGAGGATCTGGCCGGGGTGCTGGCGGCGCCCGATGCCAAGTCGCGTTCGGCGAAGGTGGCGGGCGGTGCGGGCACGCTGGTGGTCTCCGCCGAGCGGGACCAGGCCGTGTTCGTGGCCTCCGGAATGCCCGCGCCTCCGCGGGGCAAGGTGTACCAGCTGTGGTTCGCCGACGGCGGCGAGATGCGCTCGGCCGGGCTGATGGACCCCGACCGCAGCAGCCAGGCCGTGCTGATGCAGGGTGCGGTCGACGGCGCGTCCGGCGTCGGGATCACGGTGGAGCCGGCCGGTGGATCGAAGCATCCGACCTCGACGCCGGTGGCCCTGCTCGGCGTGCCGGCGTGAGGATGCGCGTGGGGAGCCGCCCGGGCGGCTCCCCACGCGGCTGTTCAGCCTCGGCGCGGCGGCCGGGGGAAGAAGCCGCTGGTCCGGGCCACGTACGCCGCCCAACCAGGACGGTCGGCCATGTGCCTCTCCAGCAGCCGTTTTCCACTTCCGCCAATCAGCAGCACGCTCATCACCAGCGGTGCGGCGACGGACACCGCGGCGGCCTGCCATCCGCCGTCGCAGGCTACGAGGAACAGCCCCCACCAGATCAGGAAGTCGCCGAAGTAGTTGGGGTGCCGGGTCCACCGCCACAGCCCCTGGTCCATGACGCGGCCCCGGTTGGCCGGGTCCGCCTTGTAGCGGGCCAGCTGGGCATCGCCCACGGCCTCGAAGAACAGACCTACGGCCCACACGGCCGTGCCGGCGAAGGCCAGGGCGGACAGGGGCCGGGGTGTGTACTGGGCGGCCTGCACCGGCAGGGACACCAGCCACACCAGGGACGCCTGCAGCAGGTAGACCACCCGCAGGGCGTGCAGGTTCCGGTTGCCCGGTGCGCGGGCCAGCATCGCCTCGTAACGCGGGTCCTCGCCGTGGCCGCGGCCCCGCCGGGCGATGTGTACCGCCAGTCGCAGCCCCCACAGGACGGTCAGGACGGTGACCAGCAGCCGTCTGCCCGGATCGCCGTGGGCCGCTGAGAGGCCGAAGGTCACCGCGGCCACTGCGGCGAAGGCCAGCCCCCAGGCAGTGTCGACGACACGATGCATGTCCAGGTTGAGGGCGATGGCGAAGGTGCCCAGCATGACCAGCAGGACGGTCGCTGCCGCCCATCCAAGATTGGCGGCGAACTCACTCCAGGCAAATGGCGCACTCACCGCTCCTCCGGACGCTGGTACCAGTCGGCAGCCTCTGCACCGGTCAGGCCGCTGTTCCCCGCGGCCCCGGGGCGTACGGCGAGGAACTGGTCCACTCCCATGCGCCGCTGCTCGAAGGCCAAGGCGCCGCCGACCAGGTACAGGCGCCACGCCCGGGCTGTCTGCTCACCCACCAGGCGCACGACGTCCTCCCAGCGGTCCTCCAGCGTGTGGTGCCAGGCGTTGACGGTGCGCACGTAGTGCTCGCGCAGCGACTCCACGGAACGGACCTCCAGACCGGCTGCCTCCAGCAGCCCGACGGTCTCGCCCATCGGCCTCATATGCATGTCCGGGGCGATGTACGCCTCGATGAACGCACCTCCGCCCGGCGCGCGCGTGCCCCGGGACATCTGCTGGACCAGCACCCGCCCCTGCGGGCGGATCATCCGGTGCAGGGCGGCAGCGAAGGCGGGGTACTCCTCGTCCCCGACGTGCTCGCCCATCTCCACGGTGGCGACGGCGTCGTAGGCCGAGCCGGTGATGTCCCGGTAGTCCTGGCACACCACCTCCACCCGGCCCCCCAAGCCGCGCTCGCGCACCTGCTCGCGGACGTACGCGGCCTGCTCCCGGGACAGGGTGACGGCGGTGACCTGTGCCTTGTGTTCTTGCGCCGCGTACAGGGTCAGCGAGCCCCAGCCGCAGCCGATGTCGAGCAGGCGGGTGCCGGGTACGACCCCGAGCTTGCGGCAGATCAGCTCCAGCTTGGCTCGCTGAGCGGCAAGCGGGCTGACCGCTGGTTCCTCGCCCGTCCAGTAGCCACAGGAGTACGCCATCGTCTCGTCCAGCAGCAGACGGTAGAAGTCGTTGGACAGGTCGTAGTGGTGGCTGATGGCTGCCTGGTCGCGGCCCTTGCTGTGCAGGCTGCCCCTCAGCCGTGCCTGGTTCACGGGGGCCGGCGGGCGCGGGCCCACTGCGCCGAGCCGCACCGACCTGGCCACCGTGCGGGTCCAGTCGGCCAGGGACAGGCGAGGAGCGTGCAGGCCCCGCTCCCGCACCGCGGCCCACATGGCGCGCAGCCCCTGGGCCAGGTCGCCCTCCACGTCGAGTTCGCCGGTGACGTATGCCTGGGCCAGGCCGAGTTCACCGGGCTGCCACAACAGGCGGCGCAGCGCACGCCGGGAGCGGACGACAACCACGGGAGCGTCGGCGGGGCCGGTCTCGCTGCCGTCCCAGGTACGCAGCCGCACCGGCAGTGGACCGCCGAGCGCTTGCTCGGCGAGGGCGGCGAGCCGCTGCGCGGCACCGGTACGGGCTGGGGTGCGGGCGCTCGTCATCGGCTCTGCCCCTCCTTGGTGAGCAGGTACTGCTGAACGTCGAGGTAGCGGGCTCGGAAGCCTGCCTCGGAGTAGGCCAGGTAGAAGGTCCACAGACGGCGGAAGGTGGTGTCGAAGCCCAGCGCGTCCACCTGCTCGGCGCGATCGGTGAACCGCTCCCGCCACAGGCGCAGCGTCTCCGCGTAGTGCGCGCCGAAGCCGTCCCGTTCGGCGACCGTCAGCGTCGTGTGGTCGCGGACGGCCTGTTCGATCGCCTGGGTGGAAGGGATCAGCCCGCCGGGGAAGACGTACTTCTGGATCCAGGTGTAGGTGTCCCGGGCGGCCAGCATCCGCTCGTGCGGCATCGTGATGGCCTGCAGGGCCACCCGGCCGCCCGGCGCGAGGCGCTCGTCCAGAGTGCGGAAGTAGACGGGCCAGAACTCCGCGCCGACCGCTTCGATCATCTCCACGCTGACCACCGCGTCGTACGTGCCGCGGGCCTCGCGGTAGTCACACAGCTCGATCGTCACGCGGTCCGCGTACCCGGCCTCACGTACGCGGTGCAGGGCCAGTTCGCGCTGCTCCTGGGACAGGGTGAGCGAGGTGACGTGCGCGCCACGGGCCGCGGCGCGCAGGGCGAGTCGGCCCCAGCCCGTGCCGATCTCCAGCAGGCGGGTGCCTTCATGGACGTCGGCCAGGTCGAGCAGGCGGTCGATCTTGCGGTGCTGGGCTGCGGCGAGCAGGGACCAGTCCGCGGGGAAGCCGCGGAAGACGGCGGAGGAGTAGGTGAGGGTCTCGTCGAGGAACAGTGCGAACAGTTCGTTGGACAGGTCGTAGTGGCGGCTGATGTTGCTGCGCGACCCGTCCGGTGTGTTGCGCTGCGCGTCGGGTTGTCGCTGTGCCCACAGGCCTCGCAGTCGCTGTAGCGGGGGCGGAATCAGGTCGGCCGCGTGCGCGGCGAGCACGGTGAGCGCGCCGACCAGGTCTGGGGTGTCCCACTCGCCCGCCATGTAGGACTCACCGAAACCGATGAGCCCGCGGGTGCCGATGCGGGCGTGGAACGCTTTGGGATCGTGCACTTCTATGAGTGGGCCGCCCAGGCCGAGGGTGGTGCTGTCGCTGAACCGGACCCGCAGGGGCAGTCGCCGCAGGGCGCGTTTCAGTACGGACGCGGTGACGGCCCGCGTCGGCCAGGACGCCCGCGGTGCGGCAGCCACATCGGGCCAGCGCTCGGCGTCGGCGGGCAAGGCCCGGTGGTCGTGGGTACGGTGGCGGGTCGCGGGAACGGTTTCGACTTGGGTCATGATGCTTTCTCCGGGGTGCGGCGGCCCGGGCGCGGCTGCACCGGCAGGCCCCGCAGGAACAGGCGGATACCGTGGAAGCGGATGGCGGCCGACACCATCAAGGTGGACCAGGGGCGGCGTAGGGCCAGGTGCAGCAGGGCGGGGGCTGTTGCCGGGCGGCGCGTGCCGTGCACGGTGGCGGTGAAGGGCGGACTGCCGGGCCGCTGCAGCCGTATCGACAGACGCAGGCGCTCACCGGGCGGGCTGAGCCGCATCTCGTAGTGGCCGTCCACCGGGTTGAACGGCGACACGTAGAACTCCTTGGCCACCGTGGCGGTGCCGGCGCCGTCAGTGTGCAGCAGATAGGCGTGGCGCTCGCCGTAGGTGTTGTGGACCTCCGCCACCACGCAGCGCGGGCCGCCGTCGGCGTCGTAACACCAGTACAGGGTCAGCGGGTTGAAGACGTGCCCGAGGATCCGGGCGTGGGCGAGCATCAGCACCCGGCCGCCGCGCAGGTCGATGCCGTGCTCGTCCAGGAAGCCGTCGAGGGCGGCTCTGATCGACGGGGCGCGACCCGTGAAGTGGTCGCGGGCGCTGAATCGGGCGAGCGGCCGAAGCGGACGCGGCAGCACGGGCGGGTAGTCGACGTCGACCAGCCACAGGTAGGTGCGGTGGCGCAGCGCGTAGTACCGGGGTGCCCGGCGCACATGGGTGATCGTGCAGGGGTAGAGGGCCGGTGGTCTGGGCTGTGCCGGCGGCGGGGCGGATGAAGCGGTCACCAGCTCACTCCCAGAGCTGCGGCGGCCTGGACACCTGAACGGCAGCCGTCCTCATGGAAGCCCCAGCCGTGGTAGGCGCCCGCGAACGCGGTGACCGTGCTGCTCAGTGCGGGCAGCCGGCGCTGCGCGGTGACCGACTCCGGCGTGTAGACGGGATGTTCGTAGGTCATGCGGGCCAGCACCCGGGCGGGATCGACGCGGTCGTGACCGCCGAGAGTGACGACATAGGTGTGCGGGGCGTCGAGGCGTTGCAGCCGGTTCATGTCGTAGCTGACCCGCACCCGGTCGGCACCGGCACCGCAGTCGGGCATCAGGTAGTTCCAGGAGGCTCGGGCTGCGCTCGCCTGCGGCAGGAGGCTGGTGTCGGTGTGCAGCAGGGTGGTGTTGCGGGAGTAGCGGAAGGCGCCGAGGACCTCCTTCTCGTCGGGGGTCGCGTCGGCCAGCATCCGCAGCGTCTGGTCGGGGTGGGTGGCGAGGACGACGTGGTCGTAGGAGGCGGTGGTTCCGTCGTCTGCGGTCACGTCCACGCCGTCCGCGTGCCGGAGCACAGCCCGTACCGGGGTGCCGACGCGTACCTCGTGCAGGTCGGCCGCGATCCGGTCGACGTACGTTCTCGAGCCGCCCGTGACGGTTCGCCACACCGGTGACCCGGTCACCGAGAGCATGCCGTGGTGGGCGAGGAAGCGGAACAGATAGGCCGCCGGATATCCAAGGGCCGTCTCCGCATCGCACGACCACACCGCGGACACCACCGGCGTCATGAAGTGCGCCCGGAAGTAGGACGAGAACCCGGCCCGGTCCAAGAAGGTGCCCAGCGTGAGCGTGTCGTCGGCACCCGTCTCTAGCAGGCGGCGTGCCGCCCGGTGAAAGCGCGGCACCTCGCCCAGCATGCGCAGATACGGCAGGCGCAGGATGTTGTGCGGCTGGGCGAGCAGTCCGCGAAGGCCGCGGGCACCGGCGTATTCCAGTCCGCAGCCCTCGCACCGCACCGACATGCTCATCTCCGACTCCTGCGTGGCCACGTCGAGTTCGCGCAAGAGGCGACGCAGGTTCGGGTAGGTGCGGCGGTTGTGCACGATGAAACCGGAGTCGACACGGTGCGTGCGCCCGTCGGGCGCGGTCAGTTCGTGGGTGTGGGCGTGCCCGCCGAGGCGGTCGTCGGCCTCGTACAGGGTCACGTGATGGGCTCTGCTCAGGATGTGCGCGGCGGTGAGCCCCGCTACTCCGCTGCCGATGACGGCGGTGTGGCGCAGTCTCTCCGCACGGGTGGCCTGCCCGTTCGGGGTCGCCCCGGACGGTCGTTTCATGGTGTTGTCTCCCTCCCCGGACGGGTGAACGACGCACTCGCAGGGCTGGTCCGCAGGCCTTGAGGTCTGCGGACCAGCCCTTTGATGAAGGCATCCGCCGGCCCCGCAGGTGGGGTGGCTGGAGGACGCCCGGTGGGAGGACGCACGCCACCCGAGTCGCTCCCGTCAAGGCGACCGGGCCGGCGTGCGTCCTCGGCTCTCGGTGGTGTCAGCTCTTGGGCATCAGCACGGTGTCGATGATGTAGACGTTGGCGTTCGCGGTCTTGACGTTGCCGCAGACGACCTTCGCGGAGTCGTTGACCGTGTAGGACTCGCCCGAGCCGGAGGTCATGACCTTCGACTTCTCCAGGGTGTCGAAGGAGCCGTTCTCCAGGTCCTTGGGGGTGAGCTTCTGGCCGACGACGTGGTAGGTGAGGATCTTCGTCAGCTGGGCCTTGTCGTTCAGGACCTTGTCCAGGGTGGCCTTCGGGATCTTCGCGAAGGCGTCGTTGGTCGGGGCGAACACGGTGATGTTCTGCGCGTTGTTGAGGGTGTCGACCAGCCCGGCCTTCTCCACCGCCGACACGAGCGTGGACAGCGCGGGGTTGTTGGACGCGGCCGTGGCCACCGGGTCCTTGGCCATACCGTCGAAGGAACCGGCACCGTCCTTCGGCACGGAGGCACAGGCGGGGCCGAACGGCTCGTCCATGCTGCTCGCGGAGGCCGTCGAGCCGCCCATGTCGTCGCCGCTCTCGGCGGCAGAAGCCGACGCCTCGTTCGAGGAATCAGCCTTGGCCGAGTCACTGCTGTCGTTGGAGCAGGCGGTCAGGGCCAGGGGAAGAACGGCGGCCGCGACGACGAGACCGGCGGTACGGCGGATTCGGGTGTTCATCACATTCTCCTGTCGGACAGTGCAGCGTGCTGCAGCTGTGTTGGGGGTGTTGCGGAAAGGTGGTTCAGGGCAAGGGCACGGAGCCCTTGAGGGGGTGGGGATTCACCCGACGGTCACGACGACGGAATGCCATCCGCTGGCGCCGTCGGGGATCGTGCGGGTGCGTTGGTCGGTCTGCACGGCGCCGGTCCGGTCGGTGGCGCGGACGGTGAGGGTGTGGCCGCCCTTGGTAGCCCGCCAGGCAAGCGACCACTGCCGCCAGGTGTCGCGCGTGTCCTCGGCGGCCAGCTCGGCCTCCTGCCACGGGCCGTCGTCGACACGGACCTCGACCTTGTCGATGCCCCGGTGCTGAGCCCAGGCGACTCCGGCAACCATCACCGTGCCGGCCTTGGGACGGGCGAACGGCTTGGGCGTGTCGATCCGCGACGCGGTCTTGATCGGGGCCCTGCGGGCCCAGCCGCGCTTGACCCAGTACGGGTCGTAGGAATCGAACGTGGTGAGCTCGATGTCCTCGATCCACTTGCAGGCCGACACGAAGCCGTACAGGCCAGGGACGACCATCCGGACCGGGAAGCCGTGGTCGAAGGGCAACGGCTCGCCGTTCATGCCGAGAGCCAGCATCGCGTCGCGGCCGTCCATGACGTCCTCGACCGGGCTGCCGATCGTCATGCCGTCCACCGACCGGGACACCAACTGATCCGCCGGCCCGCCACGGGACGGAGGCTTGATGCCGCACTCGGCGAGCAGGTCGACCAGCCGTACGCCGATCCAGCGGGCGTTGCCCACATAGGGGCCACCAACCTCGTTGGATACACAGGTCAGGGTGATGTCCCGTTCGATCAGCTCCCTGCGCAGCAGGTCGTCGAAGGAGTAGGTCCGGGGACGCCGCACGCCTTTGCCGTGGATCCGTAGCCGCCAGGAGTTCGCGTCCACCTTCGGCACCACCAGGGCGGTGTCCACCCGGTAGAAGTCCGCGTTGGGGGTGATGAAGGAGCTGATCCCTGGCGCGCGGAGTCCAGCCCTCCTGGGGACCGGTTGCGCCGGCGACCCGGGGGACGGCAGCACGACCTCCGCACGGGAAGCGATCGCGTCCTGGCCGCGGGCGGACTGCAGTGACCGCCCGATCGCGCCGACCGCGGCCGAGGCCGCTGCCGCGGATACGGCCGCGACGACGAACCCCCGCCGGTCCCAGTCTGCGGACTCACGCGGAGCGTCTCCCGCTTCGTCCGTCGCGGAGCCGGATGCCGACGATGCCGCCCGCCGCACCACGGTGAGGCGGCCCACCAGCACGTACAGGAGCAGCGCACCGGCCAGGCCCCCGGCGGCGGATGGGAGTGCGTCGGTGAAGCTGCTGGAGTCGGGGCGGCTGACGGCGGCTGCCACCCCGACGGCTCCGAAGAGAAGGACTCCGGCGGCTCCGACCCGCCGAAACCGCACCGCCAGCACACCCAACGCCACAGCCAGCACCGTCAGCGCGCCAAGGATGCCGAGCTGCAGGACGAGCTTGTCGTTGGTGCCGAAGTGGCGGATCGCCCAGTCCTTGACCGCAGCGGGGGTTGCGTCGATGGACGCCCCGCCCACCGCGATGACCGGACTGGACTGCGGACGCACCGCAGCAGCGACCAACTCGGCCGCCGCCAGCGCGGTGAAGCCGGCCAGCACCCCGCTCAGCGCACCCAGCGCCAGACGAGACCAACCCGGCCGTACTCGCTGATCCTTCGCTTCGTCCCTCACGGGGGGAATCCGGTTCTGACCGCTGGGCGGATTGGTCGTAGACCTGATCAGGTGAAAGAAGATCGCATACCAATCCGTCCTGCATTCCGCTACGGATTCCAAGGTTGAGCGCCTACAGAACTCGCCGAAACCGCTTCGCTCTGCTCCGCTCTTGGGGCGTACGTCGTCGTTCTAATCGCGGGTGCCTGCACCGGAGCACCAAGCCTTTCCGGCGGCGGCTGCGGATTCTTCGCACGAGAGGTCACTGCACCGTGACTCCGGAAAGGAAGGCAGAGTGTCACCCGTGTGGGATCACGACGGTAGGTCAGCCGCATCGGCACTGTGGCTGCGGCACTGCCCGCAGCAGCCGCGTGCTGCGATCGTCACCCTGCACGGAGGAAGGGCGGAGAGCTACGAGACATCCCGGCCCTGGCACCTGGCGGCACTGAGAATGCGCCCCGTGCTCCGCGCGGCAGCATCCTCGACACCCCTCAACGACCTAGTTCTGGCACACGTGCGCTACCGCCACCGCGGCTGGAACCAGAACGATCCTCTCTACGACACCTACCGCGCGCTCAACGAACTGCAGCAGATCACCGGACCGGTGCCGACCGTCCTCATCGGCCATTCCATGGGAGGCAGAGCAGCCCTTCGGGCAGCCTCGCACCCCCAGGTACACGGTGTCCTCGCGCTCGCGCCATGGCTGCCGCCCGGCGAACCCACCGGGCAGTTGAGCGGAAAGCGGACCGTCGTCGTACATGGCGAGCACGACCGCGTGACCAGCCCCCGAGCCTCCGCGCACTACGTCAACACCGCCCGAACGGCCGGGGCCTGCGCCGGCATCATCCTCATCCGCAAGGGGGATCACGCCATGCTGCGGCGTTCCAGCCTCTGGCACCGCACCGTCACCAACGTCGTCGCCGACCTCCTGCGCCCACAGGCGCACGCTTCGGGACTGACCGCCGCCGTCTACGCAGCCAACGACCCGCTCGTGCTGTGACGAGGCGTCCTTTCTCGATCTCCGCTCTCGATACACGGGTGAGCGGGCGACCCGGCTTGTCGTAGGTGCGTGCAGCTGGAGACCTGTTCGTAGACGGGGCTCTTGTCGACCGGGCTGTGGCTCGCCACCCGGTAGGTGGCGGTGAGTTCGCCCTTGGTGGGCGCCACTTCGGCTGTCTGGCCGACGTAGGCGGTGGTGATGTGGGAGACGGCGTCGTCGGGGGTGACGGGAATTGCCGCACACGTGGTGCTGTACGTCTTGGTTCGTGAGACCGCGTTGACCAGCCAGGCGGAGGTGTTGCGGGCGTGGCTGGTCTTCTGCTTGGCGGTGCGGGTGCCAGGAGTCAATGGTGCCCCAGCTGTAGGTGTGACTGCTGGTCTTGGACGACCAGCGGGCGTTGGTGGTGCCGGTGGAGTCGGTGACCTTCTCCACCCGGGCGGTGCCGTCGAGTTCCTTCTCGCCGTTCAGGCGCGGCGTGTAGAGGGCGGACTTCTTCGAGCGCGGGCCCTCGGTGTTGCCGGAGGTCTTGGTCAGGCCGTCGGCGTCGGCCTAGCCCCAGCCGGCGTCCTGATAGTCGTACGCACACCGCGGGCGCGGGGCACGGAGCTGGTGAATGCTTGACCCATATCCGATCTCTGAGCGGGAAGACGAAGACCGTGACCGATCTCGACCCATTCACCGACCTGCTCGACTACCCGATGTACGTCGTGACCACGCAGGCCGACGGGGAAATGGCCGGATGTCTGGTCGGATTCGCCTCGCAGTGCTCGATTCGACCCGCCCGGTTCATGGTCTGGCTGTCCAAAGCCAACCGGACGTACCGCGTAGCCGAGCGCGCCGACCGACTCGCGGTCCATCTGCTTCGCCACGACCAGGACCGGTTGGCCCGGCTCTTCGGCGGTGAAACCGGCGACCACACCGACAAGTTCACTCAGGTCAGTTGGCACGCGGGACCGGGCGGCCTACCGGTTCTGGACGAGGCTCCCGCCTGGTTTGTCGGGCGCGTGGAGAATCGCATCGACGGCGGCGACCACGTCGGTTTTCTGCTCGCCCCTGAGGCGACGGAAAGTCTCATGGGCAGCCTCACCCCCGTGCTGACGTTGAGCGACACCCATGACATCGCTCCGGGCCACCCAGCGAACTGAGCGGCACGCCCTGGGCGTCGCGATCCTCCTCGATCACGACATCTCTGGCTGGGCCGTATTCACCGGCCGTCGCACAGACCTGGTCGCCAACCGCACCCACACCCTCAGCCGGCTCCTCGTTCAGCTCAACTGGCTTCTCCCCCGTGAGTGGGCACTGGATCTCACCATCGCCGGCCCTCTCGTGCTGTTGACCGGCTATCAGATTCCGGCGGCTCTGCGCCGGACGGGCAGAAGAGGCTCCGTGACCTGGCTGCGCAATCGCAAGGTTCCGTGAGCTGACCACGCGCAGGATCAACAGGTACGGGCTGATGCAGGATTCACTCGCCCTGACGGCACGGATCGCCATGGCGGTGGGCTGCCTTACAAGTGCCATCTTCCTTACGGAAGAGCGTGGTCGCTCGCAAGGCGCAGGACGTCGGGACACCGTTGGCCGTGGCAGTGATCCGCTCAATGGCGATCAGATAGGCGAGACCACCGCTGGACCCAGCGGCGACCACCTCGTACTCCAACGATGTGCATCCGGTGAAGCGGCCGGTCACCCAGTCGAACGTAGGGCCCACCACAGGCCAGCGGTACGGCTCGCCTCGGCGCCGAACAAGATGAACGGATCCGCGCGCAACCACAGGGACTTGCGAGGGCGGGCACCGCCCCGGTTCGGCCCGATCTCCGCCTCACACAAGGGCGGCAGGACATCAGCCAGGAGTTCGTCGACCCCGGACATAGCCGTCGGTGTGGCATTCCCCGAGTGCTGTGACCGCGTAGGTTCGCCGGGTTAAGGCAAGGCCCTGCCCCGAAGACACGGAGCACTCGTGCAGGGGAACCCTTGTGACGGTGACGTGCAGGTGTCACCGGGAGTCAGGTGACACCTGCTGTCGGGAGAGGATCAGCCTGCGCCGCTCTCGGTCGACGTCCGTGACGACGACCGTCACCTCGTCGCCGGCCTCAACGACGTCCTGTGGAGTTGGCACGGGCGTCGAGGTGAGCTCGTGAAGATGTACCAGTCCCTCAATGCCGTCGGCGACCTGGACGAAGAAGCCGAACGGGACCAATTTGGTGACCTGTCCCTTCAGCGTTTGGCCAACCGCGAATGCCTGGAAGGGGTCCGGCTGTGTCGCTTTCAGGGACAGCCTGGCCTCTCCGTTCCATGTGTCGAACTGGAGGAACTCACATGAGACACGCTGCCCGACCTGAACGACGTCCGAAACTGCTTCGATGTGTCGCCACGACAGTTCGGGGATCGTGATGAACCCGACGCCGGGGAAGACCGGATGGTCGGGGCCGTCGTCCAGCGCCACGAACACCCCGAACCGTTCGATGGCTGTGATCGTGCCGGAAAGGATCTCGCCGCGGTGACGTGATTTCAGGAACGCCCACAGTTCCGGGTTCTCGGTGGCGGTCATCGCCAGCCGGGCTCGGCCCTCATCCGGATCAATGGCGATCACCTCGGCGGTGATCCGCTGGCCGACCTTCACGGCCGCAGACTGATTCCAACTCCAGGAGACGTCCAAAGGCCAGATGATCCCCAGCGGGCGTGCGGAGAATCCGTCCAGGGTCACCGTCACCCCCCGAGACCGCGTGACCTCTGCGACAGTCCCGCTACAGAGGTCACCGATGCGGATTCCGGCCAGGAACTCCCGAGAATCCTGATCGCCCGACGCTGCCCCCATGCCGTCCAGCCTCTCATGGAGAGCCGTGCGCTGGCTCGGCGATGGTTTCGTCAGGCTACGGCCTTGCAGGTGCGCCCGCCCCAGCGGATGCCCTTCTCACTGCGGACCCGGGCGCGCTCACGGCGTTCGGCAGCCAGGACGTACCGGTGGCGGGCGTTGGCGTTGCGCCACCGAAGGTATGCGTGCAGGGCCCGGGTCTGCACGATGTGGTTGCGGTGGCGGGAGTTGGCGATGGTGAACTGCCGCAGCGGCCCGAAGTGGGCCTCGATCGGGTTGGCGCAGGACGCGTAGATCGGGGTGAAACACAGTTCGACCTTGTGCTTCTTGGCCCAGCGGCGGATGTCGGAGCCTCTGTGGGCGGACAGGTTGTCCATGATCTTGTAGATCTGTGCGCCATCGGGGCGGGCGGCGCGGATCGACTTCAGCGCGGCCAGCGTGTTCCCAGCACCCTTCCTGCGCCGGTTGACGCCCCACAACGTGTCGTCGCCGACCGAGTAACAGCCGTGGAAGTACCGGACACCATGGGTGCGGTGGTAGGTGGCCGGCAGCCGGTCGGGGTGCCCCTGCCTGGCCCAGCCCGAGCCTGCGGTGGGCCGAATTCCGAGTGGGCCGAACTCGTCGAACGCGAAGACCCGGTCCGGAAAGCGGTCCAGCACCTCCTCGATCCGGTCCAGCTTCGCCTCGCGTTCCGGGTCCGGGGACTCCTTCCACGTCTTGGTGCGCGGGAAGGTGACGCCGCGGCGAGCGAGCAGACCGCGTAACGCTTCGCGGCCGATGCGAATGACCCGGCCGTGGACTTTCCGCAGGTATGCGACCAACTTGCGCAGCGACCAGCGGGTGAAGGGCTGGCCGAGCTTGGTGGGACGGGTGGTGGCCGTCTGAACGACGAAGTCCTCGTCGTCACGACTGAGCGGGCGGGGGCGGCCTCCCGCCCACTGAGGGTCCAGGCAGGCCAGGCCGATCTCGTTGAACCGGTGGATCACGTCCCGGACGGTGTCCTCATCGGCCTGCACGAGCTGGGCGATCACCGGCACCCGGTTCCCGCCGGCCGAGGCCAGCAGTATCATCGCGCGCCGGTAGCGCACCGAGCTCGTACTGCCGCGGCGCACGATCTGCTGCAGCTTCTGCCCCTCCTGGTCGGTCAGTCTGCGCACACGGACAGGCTCGGCCACCGCGCCTCCAGCGGTCGGATCGGACGTCACCGCACATCCAACCGCCACGACCACCAACCCGGCGAACCTATGCGGTCACAGCACTAGCGGTGACTGTCGACCTGGGTGATCTCCACCGTCACATCCGTCGAGGACGAATCGGTACTGATCCGCGACGGGGTGAATGTCAGGTCGTCCTGGTTCGTCAGCTCGGCCGTCGCGACCACCGGTCCAGATTCGTCTCCCTCGATCTCGTAGGTGATTTCGTACACCACATCCGGGTCGATGTCGGCGCTGTCCCCGACCAGCGTCAGGTCCGGCTCGACGGTGAGCAGACAGCCTGCCGATCCAAAGCACTGCCGAGACGTGGTTTGCAACTCGATCGAGAAGTCGTCCGAGCCGAGTTCGGCATACGTCGGCTCCGAGTCCACCTCCTCGGCACTCTCCTCCGTGACAGGGGAACTCGGGGCACTCGATGAGGCCGCTGTCGACGTGTCCGGGCCACTGCCGTCGGACCGTGCCACCAGAATTCCGGTGGCGATGACGGTAACGATCACTACTGCGGCCGCAGCGATCACGACCCCGTTGCGGGACTTCTCCGGTGGACTCGGGGGCGCGGGTGGTGCGGGTGGATAGAACGGTGGTGGCGGTGTGTCAGTGATGATTTCCCCCCAAAGGTAATGGTCCGCGGATCGTAGCTTCAGCTACTGGCGACCACCTTTGAGAGCCGAGAAGGCCAGCTGATCGGATGACAGCGCCCCTGCTCATGAATCGCACAGGGATTCCCATCTTCAACGTGCTGGCGATTCCGCACGTCTCAATCAATCAGTCTTCAGCTTCGTCTATTCCGTCGTCCTCGAAGGAGAAGTACAGGCTCAACACGTACGAATACTCTTCACCGGCGGGAGCGTTTTCCCAAGAGGTATCAATCACGCGGACGTCATGCGCGGCGACCCACTTGGCGGCTTCCTCGAAGGGCTCCGCCACGGCTGAACCGAGGAACAACTTCCGGGCCATGGGATGGACTTGCGAATCCGCGTCGGAATCATCGAAGCCGTGAGGAACCATCAGGTACAGATTGGGTTCACTTCTCATGTGAGCACCCTCCAGCGTTTTCGTTCACTCGTCGCCCCTGTCGCAGCGCCTGTGCTGGAAGACCCCACGGTGAGCTTCAGGGTTGCTCGTATCCGCCCCTCAGGGCTCACTTGGCACGCAGCGCTCGCAGCATGCGCCCCAATGCGGCGGCGGGCTGATGGCTGATGTGGCTTCGTCCACGTGCCCAAACAATGGCCGGCTGCCAGGAGCGATGAACTCCCCCATCCCATACTGCCAACTCATCGTGCCACCAGTGAAGTTCAGCAGCTCGCACTCGCGACTCGCCTCGAACGGCTCACCCGGGCATCGGTCCGTTTCAAGGAAAGGCGGAGCTGCCCCAGCGGCCAGCCGTGGTCGGCGCGTGCCGACAGTGGTCGATCCACCCGGCCATGCCGGGCACCAGCACACCGGACGGCGCATTGACGGATCCCAGGTCAACGAAGGTCTCAGGCATGCGCTGATTGTGCTTCCCCCGTACGACGGTGTCGGATCCGACTTCTACGGATTCCATGGAGGCGTCTGCGTTGATGGGGATCCTTGACAGTGGCTCTGGCCGCGCTTTCGTGAACAGGCGCACTGGGCAGGGGCGCTGCCCTCGCCCTGCCAGTAGGCTCGGAACGTGACGGATCACGGCATTGAGTTCCCGGTCTTCCGACTCCATGTTGTGCCAGCGGTTCTCGCCCTTGCGAGCCCCTCGTGGCAGCGCGATGTCTGGCTGCGGCCAGAGGAGTTCGAGGATCTGGACTACGTGGTCACCGTGCTGTTCGACGACTTTTGCAACGCAGATGATCCCGCGCCGTGGCTGGGCAAGAGCCTGCGGACCGAGGAGGAAGTGGCCCTCATCAAGGAGCTGGGCGAGGTCTACTCGACCGTGCAGGAAGAAGTAGGTCGCGGTGCCCCGGACGAGGTCTATCTGGATGCTCCAGCCTGGACTGACGTGATCGCAGTCGCTGGCAGACTGGCTCAGATGATGGTCACCAATGACCTCCAGGCCGCGGCTCTCCTGCATGAACAGCTAAACCTCCCTCACCGCCGGCGGCCCGCTGCGGGAGCATCGACGGCTGGGTGAGGATGCGCGCCCGCAGGAGTTCGCATCTGATCGACGAACGCCACCATCGCCGGTTTCGGGCGTCGCCCCCCGCGCGGAATATCGTCGCGGACTTCAGTACCGCGTTGACCTCACGCAGCCGCTTGTTCTCCGCCCGCAGCCTGCGCGGTTCCTCGCGTTCGTCCGTGCTGACGAACGCTGTGTCGCCAGCAGCACGGCGTGGCCACGAAGGGCTTCGTCAGACTTCTTGGGCACGTGACCCATCCCCTCTGCCGGCTCACAACGGAGCGGCAGAGAAGTCACAACGGTTCATGTCTGAGCGCTACATGACAAGTTCCGTGGGCTGGTGGTGCGGGTCGGCCGCTGGCCGTGGTCCCGGATGGCGAGGGCCCGCAGCGAACACCCTGCTCTACCGTTCTACATGATCCGTGAGTGCTTCGTATGCCTCCATCGACCATGCCTTGATCTGGTAAACTACCTGCGAAATTAGCTAGGTTGCCGTCACGTCACCGGACATCCGCAAGGGAGCGGCAGCCGTGAGCCGACACCAGAAGACCTTCCGCGCTATCGAGATCGGCGACGGAAGCGACGGGCAATGGACCACACATACACAGGCTCTATGGCCGCTCGCGGAGGGGTGGATGACCGAGGAGAGCCGGACTTTAGAGGGCGCGGATCGTGCTCAGAGGCTGTTCGAGGCACACATGCCTGAGCTGGTCCCCGTGCTGGTCCGCCTCGCCGGTCAGCTTGACCGGCCGGAAGCGAAGACCTTCCTCACCCTTGCGACCTTGCGACCTTTCTTCTCGGGCTGCACCCAGATCGGCGGCAGGGGCACCCTGCTGCGCAACTACGACTTCAGCCCTGACGAGTGTGAGGGCACCGTTGTCTCCTCCCACTTCCTGCGGCCGGTGATCGGAATGCAGGATGCCGCCTGGGGCTTGTTGGACGGAATGAACGATGCCGGGCTCGCGGTCTCACTCACCTTCGGTGGGCGATTCGTCCACGGCCCGGGCTTCGCCATCCTCATCGTCCTGCGCTACTTGCTGGAAACGTGCGACACCGTTGATGAGGCAGTCAGCAAGCTGAAGTCCATACCGATCGCGATCCCGCAGAACGTCACCCTTGTCGACCCCGAACAGGCACTGACGGTGTTCGTGGGGCCGGACATCTCGCTGACCGAGGCCCCGGACGCCTGCGCTGCCAACCATCAGCACATGCCCGTGCCTGACGACCAGGAGCAGTTCTCCCGGACCCAACAGCGGCTGAGCGCTGTTCGTGCGGCCGGTACGGACGTGGCGGCGATGCTGAAGCCGCCGCTGTACCAATCCGCGTACGACGAGGGGCTGGGAACCATCTACACCGCCCATTACAGGCCCTCTGAGGGCCGTGTGACCTACTACTGGCCTGGCGAGTCCTGGGAACAGTCCTTCGCCGAGTTCGCTCCCGGATCCCGCATCGTGACCATCGGCCAAGCTGGCTGAGAACTCCTCGACGGCTCACTACTGGTGGCGGGGGACCAGACGGGCCGCGTCGCGGCTGTGGGACGGGCGGCTACGGCAGCGCACCGGCCTCCTGCGCAACGTCTTCCCGACCCTCCCAGACGACATCGGTGAGGCCACCTTCGGCGACACCTCGGAGGCTGTCACCACCCTCGCCGTCAGTCCCGACGGCTGGACGCTCGCCGTGGGTGGAGAGGCGAGGTCTGCAGCTGTGGGCCATCGCCACGCAGCAGCCGCTGGGCTCCGAGCTGACGACGTCCGACGAGAAGACCGACACACCCTGGCCTTCAGCGCCGACGGAGGCACGCTGCACGCGGGCAGCGCGCACGTGCCGCTCCAGCACTACACGGTCGATCCATCTCGGGCGGCCGCGTCGGTGTGCGCATGGGTGGGAGGCGACGGCCGGGCGCGGGCGCAGTGGCGGACGGACGTACCGGACGCGTCGTACCGGAAGGTGTGCGGCGGACGAGTTGACCGCCCCGATGGAGAGGTCGACGACCCGCCGTCACCGGCGGCGGGTCGGCCAGCGGGCCCGGCCACCGGGCCCGGTCTTCGCCGTCCTTCGCCCCGTACCCGTACCCGTACGAGTTTTCCTCCCCTGACGACACCGGGCCCACAACCAGCCCGTGGTCACGGCGGCTTCCTTCAAGGCCGGCTCCCGTCGTCGTCCAGCAGGTCAACGGCGACGTTAGGACCACAACTGTCCTTGAGGGCAGGACAGTTCCGCGCTTGGGGGGCTGGCCACTCAGCCGCTCCGGTCGGCCGCGGGAAAGGCGGCTCGGACGAGGCCAGTGCGGCGGGGGACGGTGAATGGCGCTCGCAGAGCTGATCCGCCGCGACACTCTCCGCGGGACAGAAGTGCAACAAGACACACCCCTCAGCGCATTGATACATAGGGGGAAGCGGTTCCCTCCGGGACGGAGGAAACGACGTGACGGTCAAGCGCAGGATCGCCGCGCAACTGGCGGGGGTGGGGGCCATCACCCTGATAGTCGGCGGGACCGCCGTAGCCGCACCGGCGGGTGGCGGGACATGGACGGAGATGTCGACGGGGAACGTCTCGGTCATGAGTGTGGCCCAGCCGAGCCCGTCGAAGACGTGGGCCGGCGGTGCGGAGGTCGTCGAGAACCCTGAGAACGGCACGATCCGGTTCACGCCCGCCCTGTACGAGCGGGACCGCGCGCGGGGCGGGACGTGGCAGCGAACACCGCTGCCGGGCGCCGAGGAGTGGAACAGCAGAGTCAACGACATCTCCACCGCGCCCGACGGTTCGGCGTTCTTCGTCGGTGACCAGGGGCAGGGCGAGGACGGTGGAGTCCTCGTCGGGCGCTATGCGGCGGGCGCCTGGCAACTGACCTCCGACACGGGTCTGCCGCAGGGGACGGTCGAAGCGAGTCTGCTGTCGGTGAGTTCGTCCTCCGGTCGGGACGCCTGGGCGGTGGGCCAGGGCTACACACAGGACACCTTCGACCACGTCCCGGTCGTACAGCACTGGGACGGCCACCGGTGGACCTCCGTGCGGATCCCGGGGGCCGGGAACTGGGGCCTGAACCAGGTCGAGCAGGTGGCACCGGACGACGTCTGGGTCGTCGGCATGGACTACGACACGGGTCAGTCCCTCGCTGTGCACTGGGACGGTCTGCGGTGGACGCGGACGGCCACGCCCGTGTTCCCCGAATCGTCCGTCCTCTTCGACATCGCCGCCCGCACACCGACGGACGTCTGGGCGGTGGGATGGTCCCGGGACACCGACCGGCAGCGCCCTGCGGGGCTGGCCCTGCACTGGGACGGGACCTCGTGGAGCGAGGTGCCGCTGCCCGCAGGCACCTTCTCCCTCCAGGCCATCACCCTGCGCCCGCACGGTGGGATCGCCGTCGTGGGCGGCAACGACGACGCGGCGGTCGGTCTGGCCTGGACGCCCACCGGGGGCTGGCGGTCGCTCGACCTGCCCGAGAACGATCCGCAACTCCGCCTCGGCGTCAGCTCCGTGGTGTCCTCCGGCGCGCACCTGACCGTCGGCGGCTGGCACTACCTGTCCGGCGACGACGGTGACTCCTTCATGAGCGGCGCCCTCCTGACCCGCTGAACCGGCCTCGATCAACGGTGGGGGCGGCGCGCCCGCCCCCACCACCACCTCGAACAGATGGCCACCTGATCGGTCTCGCGCCCGACCGGTCAGCAATAGAGGGTGCCGCCCGCCACCTCAGCGAGCGCGGCCTCCTCAATTCCGCTGGAGCGCACCGACCCCGAACAAGCAGCCGTCGAACGGCTCCTCACGTTCGCGGGCAGCATGTGCCGTCCGCGGCGAGCGTGTCCACCTCGGCCCGCCTCACGGCGGAACCGCCGGATCCCATTGAGCCACAGCCGTGCGGGGTACGCCGCTGCACTCGACGACTCCCAACGTTCATAGGCCAGTTGGGGCCCCGCCGCGTGCACTCTGACTTCGTGGTGACTCGTCGCGTGTAGAGGCTGACCCGGCGCGGTGGGCGGCCAGAAGCCGCCGTGCGCTTCGCGCGGCTCGTCCTCGCGGCCGACGGGAGGTACGCCGCCGGCCGCGAGGTGATGGAGACGGTCTGGCCCGCCGGGGCGCGGGGTTCTGTGCCACCAGCGCCGACGTGAGGTGGGGGCGTAGGCCTCCTCCAGGAGGTCGACGCTGATCGGCACTTCGCGGTCGACCCAGTCACGGACGAAGTTGGCGCGAGCATCGCGGACAGCAGGATCGGGACGGTCCGCCATCCCTTTCCCCATCTGTTCGCCACCCAATTGCGCCGACCGTCATACGAGTTGATAGCCGCGCAGGTTGCTGAGCTGCAGATAGCAGTTCTGCAGGGAGCCCGAAGTGTCGCCCAAGGAGCGGTAGATGCCCCACTTGGGGCGCACACGGTCGGCGAGGAAGGTGTCGATGCCGTTGCGGGACTTGTCGATGACGGTGGTCGAGCCGCTCTTGAGGATCCAGCGCAGGGAGCCCGCCGAGCCGTTGCCGATCTTGATCTGGAAGTCCACGTCGATCCAGCGGTCCTGGAGAGGTTCCAGTTCGGTGCGGCCGACGAGGATGTCGTCGGTGAACTGCTTGAGTTCGATGGTCTGCACGCCGTTCACGCGGCGCAGCGACTGCACGACGATGGGCGAGGAGCCGGTGCCGGGCTGTTTCATCTGCATGATGTGGGTGAAGCTCGTAGTCGCTTTCAGGGAACTGGGGATGTACATCGAGTACGTGAGGCGCCACGACTGGCCTTCGGTCCACCGGAGGTAGTTGCTGCCGCTGCCGAGGCGCAGGCCGGTGACCTCGTGGCGCTGCCGGTCGGTGGAGGTGTCGCGGTCGACGGTGTGCATGGTGAAGCGCCAGTTGTTGCCCGTGGTGTAGATGTGCGGGGCACCGGAGGGGTGGGAGCCGGCGCGGTCGTCCTCGACGGTCTCGAAGGCGCCGAGTCCGTCGCCGCTCGCCGAGGGGGACCACTTCAGCTGCCAGGAGGCGGCGTGTGCGGGGGCGGCGGGGAGGCCGACCGTCGTGGCGGCCGCGCCGCCGAGTGCGTATCCGAGGAGCTTCCTTCGCGTGGTGCTCATGAGCGTTCACCTCGTCGTGAGCCGGGGAGGGTGGCGGTGCTCGGGGACGCGGGAGGGTCACCTACCCAGTCGGTTCAGGTATGTGACGGTCGTTCAGTCACACGTCCGGCGGCGGGCTTCAGGGTGCCGTCATGACGGGTCCGGGTCAATGGTCCAGACCGATCGGCACGCATCCCTGGGCTCACTTCCGGCCAACCGCTCCTCGCCGCCGCGCCGCCGAGGCGGGGCGTCTCCCCTATCCCGCCGCCCCCGGCTGGTACAGCACTCCGCGCACCGGTGGACGCCCACGCCCTGTCACGCCTCGTCCGGGTAGTCCCACTTCAGGTCGATGCGGGCCTTCGGCGCGACGGCGCCGATCGCGTTGGTGACGTCGGACTCGAACTGCTCGGACCATCTCCCGAACCCGGTGATGATGATCGGCCCGTGCTCACTGCTCGTCAGAACCTTGGGCGGGTCGTGGAAGACACCCACCCACATCCACGACTCGATCCCGTGCTCCTTGAAGAGCTCTTCCAATGTCACCCCCACCGTGTCGGCTTCTTCGGCGGAGGCAAGGTTCTCGATGTCGAGATAGAGATGGATGTTCACAGACATGCGCCCACCCTAGTGGCGGCCCGACAGCGGCTCGCCGAGCCCCCGATCACCCCCTGGGCCGGCAGAGCGCGAGAGCACCCGCTATTGCCTGCCTTCCGTCCCCTTGGGACGTATGTCTCACCTCGACTGATGCCCAAATGATCGCCCGCAGCTACCAGGCCTCTGCCACTCCGACATCACGGTGATGAGCCGGCCCGCCGAGGCATGCCGGTCGACCGACAACCGCGCACGCCCCAGAGAGAGCCAGGCGACGACCGTTCACCGCGTCAAGCAGGGCATGACAATAAGTACGATAGAGGCCTAATGGTGCACCAACGTCGAGAGATGCACGTATGACACACCCCTCCGCCGAGCCCGACGACAGTGCCGACACCCTCTTCGACCTCGAAGCGCTGACGAGCACGGCGGCACCCGGTGCCACCGCCCGCAAGACGCCCGCCGCAGGCCCGCACTTCCACGAGTCCTCCACCGCCCGGCATCTGCTCCCTGTCCGCACCATCTACGCCGAGCCGTCGGCCGCCATGTCACCTCGCGGCCGCGAGATCCTCGCGCGCTTCCCCGCCGCAGAGGTCGTCGAGGTGGACTCCCACTGGCGCATCCCGGGACTGCACGGCAACGAGGACAACGTCGAGCGATGGGTCCGCGTCAAGGGCGAGACGCTGGTCCTGGGCGAGCGCAAGACCCTCACCACCCGGCCCAACGGACGCTCCGCCGACTTCATCGCTCCCGGCCCCTCCAACGGCTGCGCAATGGCCTGCGCCTACTGCTACGTGCCCCGTCGCAAGGGGTACGCCAATCCGATCACCGTCTTCACCAACATCGACCAGATCATCGCGCACCTGGCACGGCACATCGCCCGCCAAGGCCGTAAACGGGAGCCCAACCAGTGCGACGAGACGGCCTGGGTGTACGACATCGGCGAGAACGGCGACTGCTCGGTGGACGCGCTGATCTGTGACAACACCGCGGATCTTGTCACCGCCTTCGGCCGCTGGCCGCACGCCAAGGCGTCCTTCGCCACAAAGTTCGTCAACCCGGATCTGCTGGCACTGGACCCCCGCGGCCGCACCCGGATCCGCTTCTCGATCATGCCCCCGGCCGACGCCCGGCTGCTGGACCTGCGGACCTCGGCGGTGGCCGACCGTATCGCCGCCGCGGCAGACTTCGCGGACGCCGGGTACGAAGTCCACTTCAACCTGTCCCCCGTCGTCCTGCGACCCGGATGGCAAGACGATTGGACCGACCTCCTGCGGCAGGTCGACGACGTCGTACCGCAACGAGTCAAGCAACAGGCCGCGGCGGAGGTCATCATGCTGACCCACAACGCGGACCTGCACCAGGTCAACCTCGGCTGGCATCCCCGCGCCGAGGACCTGCTGTGGCAGCCCGAGCTGCAACAGGGCAAGCGCTCCCAGAACGGCGCCGCCAACGTCCGCTACCGCAACCCCGTCAAAGCTGAAGCCGTGCACACCCTGCGCGGACTCCTCAATACCCATGTGCCGTGGCTGCGGGTGCGTTACGCGTTCTGAGACCTACGGCCGCTCTCGCCCCGCGGGGACAAGGATCCTTCGCTGTCTCACGGACCCCTGCCCCGCAAGGCCCGGGCTTTGCAGGCGACGCCCGCTCAGCACGAGGGCGCCGAACGGTGACATCACGGTCACCAATAGTGGCGTCGACCGGCGACCGCGTGCCCCATGGAACCCATGACCCAGAAGACGGCGCCGACCACGGCAAGAATGATGCCGAGGGTCCACAGGATCGATATGCCGGTGAGGAAACCGACGATAAGCAGAATGATGCCGAGCGCGATCATGATCTACCTCCTGATGTGACCTGCTGTAGCTCCCGAATGCCCCGAAACAGCCTGATCACGCCAACTGGCCGAACCCACCGCTCGCTCTCTGTCCATCGGTCGGCCCGGCGGATCCGGCCGCATCCCCGGCATCGACGGGTCCGACGGCGTCCCACAGGGACCGGCTGAGCCTCGCCCGCGGCGTCGTCGGTGAGGGCGGTCGGGACGGCGTCCTTCACCGCGGTGTCCACCCGGCCGACCTCCTCGGTGGCCCTCGCGCAGTTCCGCTCGGGCTCGGCTCAGCTGTTCCTCCAGTTCGGCCAGGTGCGCCTCAGCCTTCCCGGCGCGGGCAACGGCGGCCTGGTGCGCTCGTCCGGCCGGCCTCGCCGACGGCGTACTGTCGGCGACGGGCCTGCACCTCTGCGTCGTGAGCACGTGTGCGCCCGCTCCGCATGGTCGCGCCGCGCCTCCGCGCGCCGACGGCCGGGAGCGCTCAGGCGGCTCCGTGTCGGGGGGCGACGGCCGTGAACCCAACGGTCGCCTCCAGTACGCCGTGACAAGCAGAATGCGATCCCCGGGTGGGAGCCCCCAGGGACGCCCACGCTGGAGTTCGGTAGCGGTCTCGCGCCGCACGGCGGTCACCAGCTTGCCGAAGCAGCGCGGGCTCAGCCCGCTGAAGGGGCCTGTCCAGGACGGCACTGACGCCGTGATCACTGCAGCCACTTCAAGATCGTTGCACCTGGGGCCGACCAGAGATGGGCACGGGTCAAGTACGGAGCCCGAGGCGTTGGTCCAGCTGACTGCGCAGACGCGCAGAAGCCCCACGGAGAGTCCCGAGTTGTCGCACTTCTGCCGCCGTTAGTTCCGTCCGTCCTGCCAGTGCGAGCACAGCGCCATAGGGTCGTTCGCCGGCGGCGAGTTTGGCCGCCACGGCGTCACGGACGGCTCGCAGCACTGCATGGTCAGCGCTCGGATGTTCCGACAGCAGGCGAAGGAGCCTGTTGTCGTTCCAGGCGCTGTCTTGGGCCGTGCTCAGTTCCAGCAGAGTGCCGGGCGCCGTGGAGGGATTGGCGGCCACCGCCTGCCAGACGAAGGGGTACGGACAACGCGCGAGTCGATGCAGGGCGGCGCTGTCGTTCTCGGCACGCGCCAGTTCGAGGTAGTCGGCGGGCGTGTGCACGGACATGGCCCCTCAGGATCGTCGGGGCGACCATCCTGCCATCAGACTTGGGCCGCCCGCGTGCGGGGGGCTCTGATCCCAACCGGTTCGAAGATCACTTACGGACGGCCCTTAGTCGTGCGGAGTAAGCACCACATACGTGACTTGTGTCCCATCATCCATAGCCCCTCTGAAATACTGTTCATTCAGCAAGGGTGAGGTTGTGAGTACCGATGCCAGGACGCCGGCAGCCGAAGCGAGGAAACCCAGGACCGCAGGCGCTCCATCGAGGAGCGCGTCTTCGATCGCTTTCTGGCCGGCTTCGGTAAGGACGTCATTGACGAATTCGCTGACTTCACTCGGCGGATCGGGGGGACCGTTGTAGATCTCCACGTAATAGCCGTTCGCCTGACGTGCAGTGACCGTGATCCGGGCATCATCTCGAATGATTTTCCCTTGCGGCGCCTCTGAAGGTATGGGGATCAAAGTGCCGTCAGGGTCGGGCGCAGATTCGAATCGGTTCGTGTCGTCGCTTGCCGGGTTGGGAAGTGCGTCCGCCATGTCGAGCCTTACATTCTAATAGGGCCTCGGCGCCGTCGTTGATGACGTCGCGCCCAGGGGGGGTGAAAATTCCTCAGCAGGCCCAGGGCGTACCCGAGCTCCTGCTGCTCGCTGCCGCGTAGGCAAGAGGAGAAGCCCGAAAGGCGTGCATCGGCGCTCCGAGTTCGTGTTGGTGCCCTCGTCGCAAAGCCCCTGGCTCCCCCACCTGCGATCCCCGGAGCTGCGTGCACCCCGAACTGAGGGAGGTGCAACGGGCTGAGCCGACGCCGGGCAGCACCACAGGCAGGTCACCTCGAAGTCCACGTACTCCTCGTGCCAGACCGACGGCAGGAACTCCGTGGAGAAACGGCCGACTCCCGGCGGCGCGCCGCCGGGGACGGTCACCCTCACCGTGGCGTGCGGTCCGGGCAGCTCGACCTGTCCCAGATCCCACTCCCGATCGCGCGCATCGGTAAAGCGCAGCCGCTGTGTGCCGGCTGGGAAGTTGACGAAGCCGACTTCGACCACGGTGCCCGGCGGGCCGGAGTCCGGATCGATGTCGATGCACGTCCGACGCAGGTCGCCGGTCAGCAACGGGCATCCCTGCGACGGCTCCTCATGCAGGTGGACGCGCCGCTCTTCCCAAGTCATCGGACGGGTCAGTGACTTCTTCGCCAGGTCGAGGAGATCCTTGTACGGGAGACAGGGCACGCACTCATGACGCCGTAGCGTGCCGTCGGTCCTGGCGACGACGACGGCTCGACCGTCCTGCGTGAAGGCCGCGGTGCGTCCCGTGCCGCCGGGCAAGGTGGCCAGGATCTCGCCTGTGTCGGTCTGGGCCACGGCGGGAGCTCCCGTCTGCGGCATGGCGATCATGAGTTCGCCGTCGCTGCTGAAGGCCACGGACGCGAGGGAGGCGAGAGGCACTCGGCTCACCAGTGTCCCGTTTGCGGACACGACGGTCGAGCCCCGCTCGTTCGTCGTCACGACGCGCTGCCCGACGGGGTCCACCCAGGCGTGGTCGATGCCCCCGGGCTGGGTGTACCGGTGTGTGGGGCGCCCTCGTTGGGGTGCGCCGGTCACTACGAGCTGCCAAGTGTCCACGTGGTTTCGATCGACTGTGGTGACGTATGAGCTCATGCCGAGAAAAGTGTTCGTGGGGTCCTCCGGTAGTGCCGCAAGGAGCCCCGCAGTAGGCAACGGGTCCGGCAGGCTCGGTGCGTAGTCCGTTTCGCTCGTGCTGACGCTATCCACGGTCCCGAGGCCGCCGCCGAGTTCGTGGACGTAGGAGATCCCGTCAGGGCCTGCAGGGTCGACGGTTCGCACGCCCGTCTGCGAGGCGACGCGCTGCCCCGTTACGAGGTCCCACACGGACAGCGCCCCCTGGCTCGTCCGGACCGCGAGCAGCCGTTCGTCGAGGCTGAAGACGGCGGATCCCTCGAGCGGTGCGTCGCGCAGTATCTGGCTCCGGTCTCGCAGGCGCCAGACCGTGAGCCGGCCGTCGGGGGAAGTTGCCACACCGTAGTTCGCGCCGAGGCCGAGGGCGGTGAGCTTGCCTGTCGGGGGGCCTGGCACGGGTGTTCCTTCGCGGGTCCGGGCCGCGGTGAGCACTTTGCGCAACATCGTCTCGCCCTCCGGTGTCCGGGACTTCAGCACGCCGCGCAGCGCCAGATGGAGCGCCAGCTGCGGATCGGTCGTGCGCGTGGAGTCCGCCCGCTGCGCGAGCTCGCGTGCATACGCCGTGGCGGTCTGGCGCCTGGCCTCCCGCTCCTGGCGCACGGCGCGGCCCCGTTCGGTCCAGGACACCACCGCGAGCAGGCTCATCAGGACCGTCAGCACAAGCATCACGGCGACGGCCACGCGCAGTCTCGTCGTCCGCGTGGTACGGCTACGGGTGATGAACTCGATCTCCTGCGGGGTGGGCCGTTCCAGCCGGTCCGTGCCGTCCGCCAGCCATGCCTCCGCGGCTGCAAGCGTGGCCCCGCGCAACAGATAGGTCCGGTTGCGCCCGTGGCTGATCCACTCCCTGGTCCTCAGGGCGATTCCGGCCTGGCGCTCGCGCCATTCGACGTCCCCGGCGAGCGCGGCGGCCAGCTGACGCTTTGCGCGTGCGTCGTCCGACGGGCCGCGCCACCACACCCATTGGATGGTGCGCAGACTCAACGGGATGTCGTCGTCGCCCGGCTCTCGGCGGACCACGGGGACCAGGCGTTTGTGGTCCCGCACCGCGACAGTGAGCTCCTCTTGGCAGTGCTCCGAGGCGAGCGAGTCCGGGCTGAGTACGAAGAGGAAGGTCTTACTGCCCACGATGCCGGTGGTGATGCGGGTGGGGAAGTCGACTCCGCCCGGCAGCTCGTGCAGATCGACCCAGTACGAGCTTCCTTGCTCTCGCAGCCATGGCGACAGGGTGTCCTCGACGAAGGGGCTGTCTTCACGTGCGTACGAGATGAACACGTCTCGCCCCGGGACCGGCGACAATCCGGTGAGCTTCCGCCGCCGCAGGTGCAGTCTCATGGCAGGCCCCCGTCCCACGACAACTCCATGGAACGGCAGAAGGGTTCCGTTGGCCAGAGGGCTCAGCAGGGGTGCACCGGAGAACGTGGACGCGCCGGGGCTTCGTCGGCCCGGGACAGGTCGTGATCACCAGGGGACGACGCCGTCGTCCTCGAAGAAGGAACCGCTCGGGCCGCCGTCGGGCAGTGTGGCGAGCCGGATCGCTGTGGCCGCGCCCTGTTCGGGTGTGCGGGGTCCGTGGAAGCCGGTGAAATCGGTGGCGACCAGGCCCGGGCAGGCGGCATTGATCAAGATGTTCGTACCGGTGAACTGCCGGGCGTACTGGACGGTGAGGGCGTTGAGGAACGTCTTCGACGGCGCGTAGGCCGCCATGATGGGGCCGATGTCGGTGTCGGGGTCCGCCTGCCGGCCCAGGGAGCCGACGCTGCTGGAGACGTTGACGATGCGTGGCGAGGCCGAGCGGCGCAGCAGCGGCAGCATGGCGTTGGTGACCCGGACGACTCCCAGGACGTTGGTGTCCACGACCGCGCGCAGTACGTCCAGGTCGAGCGCGGTCGGGTCCTGCTCCCACCCCGGGCCCATCTCGCCCGAGATGCCGGCGTTGTTGACCAGGGCATCCAGGCGGCCGGCCAGCCGTTCGACCAGTTCCGCCGCATCTGTGGCGCTCCGGTCATCGGTCACGTCCAGCGGTACCCCGAACGTGTCCACGCCGAGGGCGCGCAGTTTCCCGACGGCCGTTTCGCGTCGGGTCTCGTCGCGGGCTCCAACGGCCACGCGGTAGCCAAGGCTGCCCAGCCCGGCCGCGATCTCGTATCCGATGCCCTTGTTCGCGCCGGTCACCAGCGCGATCTTCGTTTCGCTCATGCCGATGATGGTGGCCCTGGGGCGAGTTGCGCGGCCAACACCGATCCGGTGCCCTGTCATACCCGTCGGGTATCACCGCGTATGCTGCGGCCGTGGACACCCTCGAAACCCGCGAGTTGAGGTACTTCGTCGCTGTCGCCGAGGAACTGCACTTCGGACGCGCTGCCGAGCGCCTGGGCATGGCCCAGCCGCCACTGTCGCGGGCGATCCAGCAGCTCGAACGGCGTCTGGGGACCTGCCTGTTGCAGCGCAACCGCCGTGGAGTGCGCCTGACCGGTGCCGGAGAGGTACTGCTCGTCGAGGGCCGGGCCGCCCTCGACGCCACCCTCGCCGCCGCCCGCCGAACCCGCCGCGCCGGCGGCGCAGACAGCCCCGGTGGTCCCCGCAACCAACTGGTCCTCGCGGTCAAGGCCGCCGCCTCCCACGAACTGCTGCGCCAACTCCTCGACGCCTATGCGGCCCAGCCCGACAGCGCCGAGATCGAAGTCCTGCCGTGCGGCCTGTGCGAGCAGGAGGAACTGCTGCGCGACGGACGCGCCGACGTCGCCCTCATGCACACGCCATGGAACTCCCTCGCCGGCTTCGACAGCGAGGCACTCACGGCCGAGGGGCAGGTCGCCGTTCTCCCCGCCGGGCACCCCCTCGCCACCCGCGAAACCCTCACTCTGGCCGACGTCAGGGACATCCCCGATCTGCCGCTCGCCCGCTGGCCCACCCGCGGCGTCTACGCGCCCGGCCCCGGACCCGAGATCCACAACACCACGCAACTGGCCCAACTCATCGCGCTCGGACGCACCGTGGCGGTCGTCCCCGACTCCGCCCGCTCCTGGCTATGGACCGAACACACGGCCATCCCCCTGACCGACGCACCCACCGTCGTCACCCACATCGTCTGGCCCGCACACAGCCACTCCCCCACCCTCGCCAGCCTGGTCCACACCGCCACACAGCTACGACCAGAGGAAACCGAGCATCCAGCCAACAGTGCGCCAGCCAATAGCAGCAGGCCCCATCACAGGCCCAACCAGGGCCTGAGTGCTAGTTCCTAACCCTGGCCCGCCTACTGGACGATCAGACTCAGCAATCCTGCAACGGAGACGAAGGTGACGCCGACGTTCCTCTGGTCTGCCCGCTGAACCAGCAAGCCGATCAGGGCCGGAGGCATTCTTCCTGCGGATCGAAGCAGATGAGTCCGTGCTCGCGAGCCAGCGAAGCGGCGTACTCGGACACTTCCTCTGCCTTGCCATAGGACATGAGCAGGTACACGATCGGGCCCGATGCCTCCTCGATGACCGGCGGGGACGCCCATACGACACTGCGATCCACGTCGTCCGGATATCGCGCGACGAGCGCTTCCACATACGTCACGGTGCGCGGCGCCGGAGGCACGACGACATCGTCCGACTCCAGGTAGCGCTCGTAGAGCTCGTCGTAGGTCAAGCCCGCTTGGCGGTCGTCGAGTGGACGGTCGCCGTACCACACCGCAAGGTCATCACTCACAAGCGCATCGTCGCGGGCAGTGGTCCCGCCTGCGCCGGCGGGCCCGTAGATCGAACCCCCGCCAAGTGATCCGAACGAGAGCTCCTGGCGGACACCCACGTTCACCGGGACGGGGTCTGGTCGTTCGTGCCGGCCAGCAATGAGCCAGGACGACTTGCGAAGGCCATCCTTCTGGCTCTTCGGAGCGGTGATCAGAATCTGGAGCGGGCGGCTGTCGCCCAGCTGCGGGACCGCGGCGAGGAACCGGTGGCTCGTCGCCCTGACTACCTGTACGGCTTTTCAAGGTCGGGAGATGATCGCGCCGTGATCACGGCAAATGAACCCGGTGGATGTCCCCGTTCGGTACCCGTCATCGCGTACCGGCCAGCCAACCTGACTCTGCGACAGCTCGCCCCGCTCGTCGGGATCTCGAAGTCGGCTGCCGACCGCGTCATCGACCGTGTCGGGCCCGCCCTATCTCTGCGTCAGCGTCGGCGGATTCGCAAGATGCTGTGTTGATCGCTGACGGCACCTTGGTTCCCACTGGCGGGGCCGCACCCGTGGATTCCGCGTCGGTGCCGACCGGGCCGCGGGGAAGCGTCCGGTCCAGCCACTTCGGCAGCCACCAGTTGGTCCGGCCGAGGAGTGTCATGGTCGCCGGTACCAGCACCATGCGTACGACCGTGGCGTCGATGAAGATCGCGGTGGCCAGGCCGAGCCCGAACATCTTGGTGGAGGGGTCCTCGGCGACGGCGAAGGACAGGAAGACCGCCACCATGATGAGGGCGGCCGAGGTGATGATCCGGGCGGTGCGCGAGACGCCCTCGACGATCGCCGTGCCATTGTCGCCGGTGCGCAGGTACTCCTCGCGTACACGGGAGAGGAGGAAGACCTCGTAGTCCATCGACAGGCCGAACAGGATGGCGAAGAGGAACATCGGGATGAACGACACGATCGGAACGGTCGCTTCCAGCCCGATGAGTGCGCCTCCCCAGCCCCACTGGAAGACCGCGACCATGACGCCGTAGGCCGCGCCGATGCTCAGCAGATTCAGCAGTACCGCCTTGAGCGGTACGAGTACCGAGCGGAAGACCAGCATCAGCAGCAGGAACGACATCGCCAGCACTGCGGCGACGAACAACGGCAGGCGCTCGCTGGTGCGTTGGCCCACATCGGACAGGCTCGCGGCGGCGCCGCCGACGTGGGCCCTCGCCGGGCCGTGCCCGATCGCCGTGGGCAGCACGTCGGTGCGCAGCCGGGCGATGGTGTCGGCCGTGGCCTTGTCCTGAGGGCTGGTGGTCGGGAACACCACGAGGGTCGCGATGCCCGTGGCCCGATCGACGTGCGTCGGTGCGACGAACGCGATGCCCGGATCCGCCGCGAGGGCCCCGACGAGTCGGTCCAGCACTCCCGGATCACCCGTGGGGTCCGCAGCAATGACGAGGGGACCGTTGGTGCCCGGGCCGAACCCCTCGGCGACCAGGTCGTAGGCGCGGCGTTCGGTACGGCTGTGGGGCAGTGAGCCGTCGTCGGGCAGGCCGACGCGCAGGCCGAGCACGGGCAGCGTCGCGGTCAGCAGCAGCCCCGCCGCGCCGACCGCGTACGGCACCGGGTGCCGGCTGACGTGCCCGATCCAGCGCCGCCAACCAGCGGCGGGAGCGGCGCCCGCCACCCTGTCCCTTGGCCGTACGAGTCGCCCCAGCTTCCCGGTCTGCAGAGCCCGGCCGATCCGTCCGGCCCGGGCCAGGCGTGGGCCGGCGGCACCGAGGAAGGCCGGCAGCAGCGTCACCGACGCGAGCACCATGATCAGAACGACGATCGAGACGGCGAGCCCGCCCACCGTCATGAACGGCACGTTCGCGACCGCCAGGCCGAGGATCGACACGACGACGGTGCCGCCGGCGAAGACCACCGGCCGCCCCGCCGTGGCCACCGCTCGCCCCGCCGCCTCGTGGGGATCGAGCCCGCGCACGAGGTACTCCCGGTGCCTGGCGAGCACGAACAGCGCATAGTCGATGCCCACTCCGAGCCCGACCATGCTGCCCAGGACCGGCGCGAAGGTGGGAACGTCCGTGACCCCCGCCAGCACCGTCATCGTGGCAACTCCGATGGTCAGCCCGAAGACCGCCATACCGATCGGCAGCGCGGCGGCGACGAGCGAACCGAACGCCAGGAACAGGACCGCGGCCGCGGCGAGGAGGCCGATCAGCTCGCTCACGCCGCCGTCAGCGTCGGAGAAGGCGTAGAAGAGGTTCCCGCCCATCTCGATGCGCAGGGGCAGCTCGGCACGCAGCCGGTCGCCGAGACCGACGAGGGCGTCGAGGTCTTCGGCCGAGAGTCGGCTCTGGTCGGGATACTGCACCCGGACGACCGCGATCCGCCCGTCGGCCGAGACAAGGCCGCCGCGCACGGCGGTGTCCCCGCGCGCGTCGAGTGCCCCCACCGGGTCGCTCGTGCCGAGCACGTGCGGCAGCCGCTTCACCTCGGACTGCAGCCGCGCCAGAGCGGTCCGCGCGCTGCCGTGGTCGAAGAACGTCGCCCCGTCGTCGAGGGGGGTGACGACCACTTGGGCGGTCATCCCCTCCTGGCCGGTGCCGGCTCGCTCGATCAGCTCCGCGGCCCGCCCGGAGTCCAGTCCCGGAGCGGTCATCGAGTCCGCGGTCCGCCCGCCGATGGCGATCGCGGCGACCACGGCGAGCGTGGCGGCGATCAGCCATGCCGCGATCACCCGCCAGGGATGGCGGGCGGCACTAGTGCCCAGGCGCAACAGGCCAGTTGAGAGCATCGGGGTCCTCCAACCACCTCGTCGGCCGTCCTTGTACGGCCGCCGATGCCGAGGCTCGCCGCTACGGCGTTCCGCGGCATCGGCCCGCGGGCCGCGGATCCGTCGGCCCCCGGGCGGAGTGACGAACCGTCCTTTCGGCCGATGCGCGGCATGCCACGGTCCCTAGGCTGAGAACCGTGCTGCGAGAAGACCTGCGATCCCTGTGGACCGAACCCCGGCCGCCCGACGCGCCCTTCCGGGTGTGGCGGGACTGGGCGCTGCTCGCCGCGGGGCTTGCCGGTGTGGTGCTGGAGGCCACCCTGCGCGAGAACGTCGTGTGGCGGCCGGTGGCGGTGGTGTTCGCCGTATGGCTGTGCCTGCTGCCCCTGTGGCGCCGCACCCGCCCCCTGGCGATGGTCACGCTGGCGTTCGGCTCGATGGCCCTGCTTCAGGTGGCCTCACTGGTCGCCGCCTCGCGCGAGCCCGTCGGCCTGTACACCGGCATGGTTGTGCTCGTGCTGGTGTACGCGCTGCCCCGGTGGGGATCGGGACGCGAGATCGTGCTGGGCGGCGCGGTGATCCTCACGACCGGCGCGCTGTGTTCCGTCACGGACGAGACGCCGGTCGTCGAGAACGTCGTGGGCTTCGTCTTCCTGCTGATGCCCGGCGTGTTCGGGGCTGCCGCGCGGTTCTGGGTGACCGCTCGGGAGCGGCAGTTGGACCAGGTGCGCGCCCGCGAGCGCGAGCAACTCGCCCGGGAACTGCACGACACGGTGGCCCACCACGTGTCGGCCATGGTGATCATCGCCCAAGCGGGCGGGGTACTCGCGGACACAGACCCCTCTGCCGCCGTCAAGGCGCTGGAGGGGGTCGAGGAGGAAGGAGCGCGCACGCTGGAGGAAATGCGCGCCATGGTCGCCGCGCTGCGCGACCGCGGGGTCGGCGCCGAGCTGGCGCCCCCTGCCGGAGTCGCGGATCTGGAGCGCCTGGTGCGCACCCCGGGTGGTCGCCTCAGGGTCGACCTGGGGCTCGACGGCGAACTGGACGCGCTGCCCCCGGCCGTTGACGCGGCCGTCTACCGGATCGTGCAGGAGTCGGTGACCAACGCCCTGCGTCATGCGGTCGACGCGACCGACCTCGTCGTCCGGGTCGCCGCCGAACGGCACACGGTACGAGTGAGCGTGCACGACAACGGCCGCCGCACCGGCCGGGGTCGCGACGGATACGGACTTACCGGACTGCGCGAGCGCGCCACCCTGCTCGGCGGCACACTGCAAGCCGGCCCCGGCGCCGACCAGGGCTGGTGTGTCGAAGCCCAACTGCCGAGAGCGAGGAGCGAGAGCGGTGTCCATTCGCGTCCTCGTCGCTGACGACCAGACCATCATCCGCACCGGATTGCGGATCATGCTCAACGCCCAGCCCGGCATCGAGGTGGTCGGCGAGGCCGCCGACGGGCGCGAAGCGGTACGCCTGGCCCGCGAACTGCGCCCCGACGTCTGCCTGTTCGACATCCGCATGCCCGTCATCGACGGGCTCGAGGCCACCCGGCTGGTCGCCGGCCCGGGCGTCACCGACCCACTGGTCGTGGTCGTCATCACCACGTTCGACCTCGACGAGTACGTCTACGGCTCACTACGTGCCGGCGCCCGCGGATTCCTCCTCAAGGACACGGGACCCGACCTTCTGGCCCAGGCCGTGCGATCGGCGTCCGACGGGGAGGCGCTCATCGCGCCCAGCGTCACCGTCCGTCTGCTCCAGGCATTCGCGGACCTCCCCGCCGGCCGGCCGGCGGCCCAGCCGGTCGCCCCCGTCACCGCCCGCGAGGAGCAGGTGCTCCTCGCCGTCGCTCGCGGGCTGACCAACACCGAGATCGCCGACGCACTGCACATCAGCCTCAGCACGGTCAAGACGCATCTGGCCAGCCTGATGGCCAAACTCGGTGCCCGTAACCGGGTCGAGATCGCGATGTGGGCCTACGAGACGCGCCGTATCCTCCCCGCAACGTGAGCCGGATGCCGGGCCGAGGATCTTCTTCACCCGCACCCCAGTCCCAGGCGTCCAGCTCCACCTCACGCCGGAGTCGAGAAGCTGCCCGGCAATCCACTCCGCCCACGCACGATCAGCACCCGCATGACCGATGAACCAGCGTCGTCAACATCGCCTCCTCGTGGTGAGGTTGGAACCCGGGGCGGGAATATGGAGCCCATCCCACCGCAGGCTCGCAGGCCTTCGACGAAATGAACACCTTGCGGGGGTGGGACCCTGACCCAGCCATCGCCGCAATCAGGCCGAATCCTGACGCCAGTTCCGGTGTGCCCGGAAACAATCACCCGGGTCAGGCATGATGCCCTCTCAACACCAGTTCCAGGGGGAACATGCGCTCCAAACACCTTGCGGCCCTAGCCTTCGCCGCGCTCGCCCTCACCGCCTGCGGCAGCAGAAGCGACGGCGTGCGAGCCAACTCGAACAAACTCGACGACGCGGCATTGCGCGCCTGCGACGTTTTCGCGAACAGCTACAAGGCCGCCCAGACCACCGACGCCCGCGTCGACCTCGCCGACAAGGTCAACGAGTGGGCCCAGTCCAGCAAAACCAACGGCATCGCCGAGGGTGCCACCATCCTCGCTCGCGGTTCCGATGGCGGCGAAAATGCCTGGGAACTGGCAGCCTATACGTTCTCGCAGTCGTGCCTGGACGTCGGCTGGAAAGCCTGACCGACTCTCACTGATCGACGAGCACTCCTCGTCCGAGGCGTTGCGTTGCGTTGCGTTGCGTTGACCACTTGAACCCTCCCCGATGAGAGGGCGCAAGCGTCCTGCGAGCAACCGCGCGCCCCGGCCAGGGACTGAGTGTCCGGCGTTTATGCCTTGCTCGCGACCACCATGTAGTTCTCGGCCTCACGATCGAACGTGCTCAGTTCCGTCTGGAGTCCGACCCGCCGCAGTTCGACTTCGAGTTCCTCGTACCGGTAGGGCCAGCAGGACAGCAGTTCCGAGCGGACAAGAACCAACCCGGTCGCATCAACTTGCGCGATCGCAATCTCGATGTGGTGCTCCTCCTCCCAATGCGGCGCGATCTCCCAGCGGTAGACCACGACGGCATCGCGACCGTTCCGGCGGACGAGTCGGTCACTGATCTCCAGCCGGGAACCTCTGGCCCTCACGCGTTCCCAGGTGCGGGATGTGAGTACCAGACGCCCGCCGGGGCGCAGAAGCCGTGCCATCGACTCCAGGGCAGCACCCCTGCCTTTCGCGCCCGTGGCATGGTGCAGCGAGTTGCCGACGCAGAACACCATGTCGAACGTGTTGTCCTGGAAATGGTTGGGCAACTCTTCCCAGTTCGCCCGTACGGCCCGCACGGATGCGCCGAACTCCTCAGACAACGCTGCTGTCCGGCGAACCATCGCCTCGCTGGCGTCAGTTGCGACAACCCGCAGGCCACGACCGGCGAGGCCAACCGCCAACTGTCCGGTTCCGCAAGAACAGTCGAGGACGTGAGCGTTCGACGGCAGGAGATTGAGGACGTCGTCGAACGACGCAGCGAACTCGGCTGGATCCAACTTTGCATCCGAGATGAGCCATTCGTACACCTCGGCAAGCTCGCCATAACCCGTCACAACCACTACCTCCGTCACGCGGCAGACTCACGGCAGGACGTCAGTCCATCAACGGAGCAGGTCGGGCACCAATGGTTTTCACACGGGTGGCTCTGACAGTGTTTGCGGGTTGTCAGTTGTCCGTCTGAGTGCGTGTGCTGCCGACCTTTTGCCGTACCCACGACGGTGGATGCCCGAGAGCATGAGGTCTGGCGTGAGTGGACGATCGAGCGTGCTGTCAGTGGCAGGAGGGATGATCCGTTAGTGACTTCACTGCTGGATGACGTGCGCATGAGTGCGGATTGGATCGCTTCCGCTCTCGACTCTTCGGGATACCAGGCGGATTTCTCCCCGGGCAGCCTCCGCGATGTCGAACGGTTCATGACAGAGCACAGCAGCTCGGGCGCGGCAGTGGAGGGCGGCCTCTTGGCCGCCGGTCTCGGAGCCCGCCTGTTCGGCCTGGGCTGCTATCTCGGCGAAACGATCCGGCTCGGTCTCGGCGGTGTCTGGGAGGCGGACGACGCCGACCCGGCAGGCGAGCTGAATGTCAGGCTCCGGCTCGCCGGCGGATCAGTGATCTGGCCGGTCCAGCGTGTGGTCAAGCGGTTCCAGAATGGCCCTGAGGAGAGCCTGACCGCCTATGCGGTCTTCCTCGGTCTGTACGTGCCTGTCGACTGAGAAGGCAGTCAGCCCTTCACAGTCGCCGGTTTTCCTCGGCCAGCTGGGGGGCGCCTTTCCAGGCGAGTCACCTGGTCATGAGGGTCAGACCGCCATCACGGTCATCGCGCTTCTGGCCGCCGCCGGTGCCGGCACCCTGGCCCCATCGACGGAGCCACCTACCCAACAGCCGTCAGCCGTGCTGCCACCGCGTTCACCACTGTCATCGCGCTCGCCAGCGCCGCAGCCACCACCCTCGCCACTCCCCTCGCCCGATACTGCCGAACGCCAGAGCGAGACACAGGCGGGCATTCAGGGCTCTGATGGTCTCTGATGGTCGCCGATCAGGACGTGGCTGGCCGTACTGGGGCGTCCGACCCGGTCAGCGGCGGACAAGCAGGACATCGCCGTGTCGCAAGAGCATGCGCACGATGCTCAGCTGCGCGGTCACCAGACGGGTCATCCACGGCAACGCGACCAATCACCGCCCCCACCTCCCTGACGCAAAGACGCCATGCTCCTCATCGTGATCAACGCCGTCGACGGCAACCAACTGCCCGGCTCCTCCGGCTTCGCCCTCCACGTCTCCGAGACCTCGATGCAGTGACGGCCGCCGGCCTCACCCTCGATTGGAGTTCCGACGGCATCGAAGGCGCCGTGAACCGCTTCGCAACGAGCTTCTTCAGCGTGCCGCTCCCGGGTGAGCATGGCTCTCACAGCTCGTCGAGGTAGCGGCTTGGCATCAGTGTTGAGAAGTCCCGTAACTGATCAGGCGAGTCGACAGCCTTCCGCCGAGCAACGAGGATGTGGGGTCGTCGATGCCTTCGTCCAGGGAGTGGGGACAGCCCGTGAGCCTGTCGTGGCGAGCCCGGGTGGCGGCGCTGCTTGCGGACTCGCCACTCGTCTCAGAGGCGGTCATCACGGATGTGCGCCATCTGCTGTCACACGGTGAGGAGGAGTTGGCGTTCGACACCATGTGCTCGTGGATCTACGAGGATGCTCTCCCCGTCACCCGGCAGTTTCACGCGGCCCTGATAGCTATGGCCGATGAGATGAACACGCCGCGTTCCGGCCAGCGCCTTGACGAGCTGCTGATCGACTGACGTCCGCCACCGGCGACTTGACGAGGGATGCTCCTTGCCATGGCTGGTGTGATTCCGGCGTCTTTGCCGCCTTGAATAGCCCTGCTAAAACGGGCTGAGCCCACGACAGTTCCGCAAGGTGATCACCGCATTGAGGTGTGAGAGTGGAGACCCCGTCCGGCAAAGGCCGACCGTGGAGTCTGCCGCTGAAGGATCGGGTTCTGCTGGTTACTGCGTCCTGGCGAACCAACCACCTCGGTCCGTTACTCGCAGCCAGGGCCAGCGATGCGTTCGTAACCGAACCCGTGCACCAGGGCGGCGATGACGTGAACCAAGACGACCCGGCCGGGGATGCCCGGGCTATGGCAGCCGAGTGGGCGCGTGTCGACGTGCTTGGTCAGCAGCGCCGCGAACTGGTCTCACAGCTCTTCGAGCTCGTATGACGGCAGGACAGGCACGAGCACGCTGGTAATCAATGAGCGCAGACAGCTCCATGATCGCCTGCGCTCGTGCTTACCCGGTCTCCAGGGCGCCCGATGGACCACTCAACACGCTTGCTGCCGATCGCTCTTAGGTATCCGTGCGAGCGCGGTCCCCAACAACGCTCTAATCCTGGCCTCAGGTTGATCGGAGACAATGAGCGGCAAAAAGCATCGACTGGAATGGGGCGGGCCGGCGTGCGGATCATGATCGCGGATGATGAAGCGGCCATCCGCGAGTCGCTGGAGCGGGTGCTCCAGGTCGAGGGTTATGACACCAGCACCGTCGCCAACGGTCTCGCCGTGCTCGACGGGTTCGGTGGGGCCGACGGCGACACGCTGGATCTGCTGATCCTCGACGTGATGATGCCCCGTCTCGGCGGGTTGGAGACCTGTCGGCGGTTGCGGGCCGCGGGCCGGGATCTGCCGGTGCTGATGCTGACCGCCCGTGACCAGGTCTCCGACCGGGTCACGGGGCTGGACGCGGGCGCCGACGACTACCTGCCCAAGCCGTTCGCCACCGAGGAGTTGCTGGCCCGGGTACGGGCCCTGCTGCGCCGACGCACGCCGACCGACGAGGAGTCGCAGATCCTGTCGTTCGCCGACGTCCGGCTCGACCCCGACAGGTTCGAGGCGTGGCGAGGCGGACGGCCGCTGCGCCTGACCCGGACCGAGTTCTCCCTCCTGCAGGTCCTTATGAGCAACGCGACCCGGGTCTTGACCCGCGACGCCCTGTTCGAGGCGATCTGGGGCTTCGACATGAGCGCCACCGCCAACAACCTCCAGGTATACGTGAGTTACCTGCGCCGCAAGATGGAGGCCGAGGGTGAGCCGCGGTTGATCTACACGCTGCGCGGCCTGGGTTACGTGCTGCGGGAGACTCCTCCGTGAGCAGGCCCGCCGACCGGGAACCGCGCCGGCTGACCCGATGGTGGCGCCGGCGGTCCCTGCGGAGCAGGCTGACGGTGATCGCGGCGACGGCCATCGCGGTCAGCGTGTTCGTCGCCTTCCAGGTGGCCAGCGAACTAATGGCCTGGGAGCTGCGGGACACCGCCGAGAAACAGCTGCGCGCCGACTCCCGCGTCCTGGCGACGAGTGCGCAGCGCGCCGGTCTGGCGCAGGTCCAGCTACCGCCGTATCCCGGATCCGGTCGGCTGGTGCGGGTCATCCTGCCCGACGGCTCGACCCGGACCCCGGCCGGCCAACCCGCGCTGCCCGCCGTCAGCGAGCACGCCGGGCGCGTGGCGCAGGGCGCGTCGGCCGACCTGATGGAGTCGAACGACAGCGACGAGGACGGCTACCTCATCTACACGCTGCGGGCAGGCGGCGGCGCGGTCCAGGTGGCCCAGGTCGCCGACGACAGCCCGATCAACCAGTTCGGGTTCGGCATGCTGCTGATCGGGCTGCTCTGCGTGGTCGGCGGCACCCTTGTAGGGCGGGCCGTGGCACGGACCGGGCTGGCACCGATCGACCGGCTGACCGCCGCCGCGGTACGTGTCGCGCACACCCGGGATCTCGACGCCGACATCCCGGACGAGGGCGGTGGGGAGATCCGACGGCTGGTCCAGTCGATCAACGACATGCTCGCCGCGCTCCGGGACTCCCGCCGGGCCCAGCGGCTGCTCGCCGAGGACGCCGCCCACGAGCTCAAGACCCCGCTCACCAGCCTGCGCCTCAACGCCGAGCTGCTGATCCGGCTCGATCGGCGCGGCACCTTGGACAGCGCACTGCCGGCGGAGAGCCGGACCCGGCTGCTCAAGGATCTCGGCGCCCAGGTGGCCGAGTTGAGCACCCTTGTCGCCGAGCTTTCCGACCTGGCGCGCGGTGACGTCAGCGACGAGAGCACCGAGGTGCTCGACCTCGCCGACGTGGTGGCGGCCGCCGCGACCCGGGCACGTTCCCGCGCGCCCGATGTCGAGGTCGCGCTCGACGTGACCTCTGTGTGGGTGAGCGGGCGTCCCGCCGCGCTCGAGCGGGCTGTGCTCAACCTCATCGACAACGCCGGCAAGTGGTCCCCCGCGGACCAGCCGGTCCAGGTCCGCCTCCGTGCCGAGGACGCCTCGGTGGTGCTCGAGGTCGACGACGCCGGTCCGGGCATCGACGCCGCCGACGTACCGCGGGTGTTCGACCGGTTCTACCGTGCCGACAGCGCCCGGGCGTTGCCGGGATCCGGTCTGGGACTTTCGATCGTGCAGCGGGTCGTCGACGCCCACGGCGGCCGGGTCACCGTCGCCCGCTCCGCACGCGGCGGCGCGCTGCTTCGGGTCGACCTTCCGGCCGCGGCCCCGCCCGCCCCGACCGCCCCGCTCACCGCCGGCGAGGACACCGCGGCGTACTGACCCGCCCGGCGGCGCGGCGCATGACGAGGGACAGCGGCCCTCGGGCATGGCCCCACGCGGCCCCCGTCGGGGCAGGACACCGCGATGCGACGGCCCCGGCTCCGGCCGCACGGCGCAGGGCCAACGGGCCGCCGCCGTCGGACCCATGAAAAAGATCCGGGACGGGCCTGGCCCGTCCCGGATCTCGTCCGTGCCGCCGCGCTCACCGTTGCAGCGCGGGCTCCTCGTCGTCGGCGAGCGGCTGTGGGCCGTCCGGCAGCTCCACCGCTGGCCGGGACAGTCGGCTCGGCCACCAGATCCGCCGGCCGATCAGCAAGGTGAGGGCGGGCACCAGGACCGACCGCACCAGCAGGGCGTCGAGCAGCACGCCGAAGGCGACCAGGAACCCGACCTCGACCAGCATCACCAGCGGAAGTGTGGCGAGCACCGCGAACGTGGCCGCCAGGACCAGGCCTGCCGAGGTGATGACGCCACCGGTGGCCGAGAGGGCTTTGAGCATGCCCTTTCTGGTGCCCAGACGCACGGTCTCCTCCCGGGCCCGGCTGGCCAGGAAGATGTTGTAGTCGACGCCGAGCGCCACGAGGAACAGGAATGCCAGCAGCGGCACCGAATAGTCGATGCCCTTGAACCCGAGGATCGTGTCGAAGACGAACACGCTGCCGCCGAAGGCCGCGGCGAACGAGACGATCACGGTGGCCATCAGGACCAGCGGGGCCAGGATCGCGCGCAGCAGCAGCCCGAGGATGATCAGGACGACGGCGAGCACCAGTGGGATCACCAGCTTCTCGTCGCGCTCGGTGGTCCCCTCGGTGTCGAGGTTCTCCGCGCTCGGCCCGCCGACGATCGCCTCCGCCCCGCTCACCGCGTGCACGGCGGTGCGCACCCGCAGAATCGTGTCGTACTCGGCGGCGGTGTCCGGCGCGTCCTTCGGGAACACGGAGATGTTGGCCCAGCCACCGCTGGTCTGCTCCGGGACGGCCAGGGCCACACCGGGAGTGTCCTTGACGATGTCGAGCACCCGCTCCTGGTGCGCGGGCCGCGTGAAGACCGTCATCGGCTGGCCCCCGAGCTCCGGGAAGTGCTGGCGCAGCACGGTGAAGCCGGTGACCGACTCCGGCGCGGACAGGAACTGGTCCTGCTCTCGCAGGGCGCCGGTGTTGCCCGCAAGCCCGAGGGCGAGCACGCCGAGGACTCCGAGCGAGCCGAGCGTGGCCACCCACCGGCGGCGGCTGATGGCGGCGCCGAGCCGTCCCCACAGCCCCGGCTTCTCCTCCACGGCCGTGCTGAACCGCGGGATGGCCGGCCAGAAGATCCGCCTGCCGAGCACCACGAGCACCGCCGGGAACAGCGTCAGCATGGCCACCAGCGCGCACAGGATGCCGGCCGCACCGATCGGACCCAGCCCGCTGGTGCTGTTCAGGTCCGCGACGAGCAGGCAGAGCAGGCCGGCGACCACGGTGGCCGCGGACGCGACGATGGCCGGCGCCGCGCCGCGTAGCGCGTGGACCATCGCGACCCGGACGTTCTCATGGTGGTGCAGAGCCTCGCGATATCGAGCGATGAGCAACAGCGCGTAGTCCGTGCCGACGCCGAACACCAGGATCGTCAGCAGCGCCGAGTTCTGGTCGTTGACCACGATGCCGAAGCCCTTGACGAGCAGGTAGACGGTCGCCATCGCGGTCAGTGCGGCCGCGCCCACGGCCAGCAGCGGGATGATCCACAACACCGGGCTGCGGTAGGTGAGGATGAGCAGGAGCGTGACGACGACGATGGTGGTGAGCAGGACCTGCACGTCGATGCCGTCGAAGACGGCGTCCATGTCGCCGTCGATCGCGCCCGGGCCTGTCACGTCGAGTTCCAGGCCCAAGGGGCGGTTCTTCGCGGCGTCACGCAACGGGCCGACGATGTCCTCCGGTGCGCCGTAGGCCGTGCCCACCTCGAGGGTGAACATCATCGCCTCGCGGTCGGTGGAGAGGCTCAGCGGTGAGCCCTCGTCGTCCTCACCGGTCGCCGCCGTCGTCTTCGGCGGGTACCGCTTGGCAAGGGTGTTGTAGTGGCGCTCGACCGTAGCGCGGTCGGCGTCGGTCATGCCGCCCGTGCGGTGGTACACGAAGACGAACGTGTTGCTGTCACCACCGGGGAGACGGTCGTCCAGGACCGCCACCTTGGTGGACTCGGCACCGGCCGGCAGGGTGTCCACGGCGCTGTCGGTGGTGACCGAGCTCAACTTTCCGCTCAGCGGCACCATGCCCGCCGCCAGCACCAGCCATAAGCCGATCACCAACCAGGGCACCCACCGGCCCGCCAACCGACCGGCCGGCGCTTCCCCGGACGGCGCTGAGTTGACTGCCATCACTAGCCTCCTACATACGGGTTGCATCGCTTGTCTGGATGCCGAATTCCTAGTGAGCGAACCTGAGACGACTGTTAATGCGCTGCTCAGACCGGTTGGCCGAACCATGTGTTCAGCGGCGCGGTGGCACCGAGGTCCCGCCCGGTGCGCAAGGCCCGGGCGACGACGCCGTCGGGCCGAATGAGCAACGCGTCGATGTCAGCCCGGCTCGTGCGGGCGGTGATGGCGTGGACCCGTCCGGTCCACGCGGCCTCGGTATCGCGGGCCGCCGCGGGGCCGACGAGGTCGCGCAGGAGCCCACGACGCTCACGCGGCATGTCCGCCGCGGCCCCTGGGTCCGCGAGCACGTCGGCGACCACGTCCTGCCGGCCTCCATCAGCGGCGGCACTGACGGGCTCGTCCTGTCGAGACCGGGCCCCGCGGAGCCGGTGCGCCCCCCGTACGAGCTCCAGACGAGAGTGTCGACGCCGACAGGGAGCGTGCAAGCATCCCAGCGGGAGCTGCGAGAAGTGATCAGCACATGATCCGGCCCGCCCGGTAGAAACGCAGCAAGAGCGTCGGGATCTGGGCGAGTTGGTCCGGGATGAGGGCCAGGTCGTCGGCCGCAATCCACCCGACCAGGTCGTAGGCGCCGCCGAACCGGCGCGCGTACGCAATCGCCAACCCGTGGAGGAGACGTTGCGGGCCCGTACGTTCCACACCTCGGGCAGAGTGCCTGGCAGGCGCGGCCCGTGACCGCCTCCAGCAGTACCTGCCTACCTCTCCGTTGCCCGGTGAGGGCGAGTTTGTGCAGGCGGGCGATGACGGTGGTGTTGTCGTGGACGTTGGCCGACGCCACCATCGCCGAAGGGAGAGGGTCCGCCAGCAAGCCGACGGACCCTCAGCTGGTAAGCCCCCTTTACGGGAAGCCCGGTGTGCCGCCGCAACAGGCCACCGTCTGCGTCTGACCGGCGTCAGCCAGCGGCGCTAGTGCGAGGGCAACCGCCACCGCCATGAACAAGCCCAGCAAGGCATTACGCACTCGCTCTCCTCCTGTTGTTTGTCGGGATCCAGCACCGCAGGAAGCGGTCACTGATCCACACTCGCGTCACCCCCGTCAGGTTGCACGGCACAGACCAGGACGAGGCATAACGCGTTTTGTCAGGGGCTGTTGGCACGCGCCAGCAACGGCGTGCGTCTCAGAGTCGCCCCCCGGCAACAACACAGCGCCGCGAGCACGCCATCATGCGTGCCTACGAACGCCATAGACCATGGCGTCCAGGACCAGCTCCCGTGGGTCACCCAGAAGCGGGCCCAGCGGATCACGGACCAGTTGACCGCTACGAAGCAGACCCGGCAGAACACGGTCGGGCCCGACGACGTGCGAGACCAGTACGACCTCGCCCCCAGGGCCCTGCTCGCCGATGGGCCCGGCTGTCCTAGGACACACAGCCTGTGCATCAACCAACGCCGGCTGACTCCAACAGCAGGACCTTGGTTGTCGCCTGAGCACGAACTCGAGATGGTGCAGCAAAGGCGGCGGCTACGCCCTGCACCGCCTTTCCGCCGAACACTTCGGCCCCTACACGGACTGCATGCGCCGCTCTCACGGGGCCGCCCACAGCCCTACGACCTACCGCGATGGGCAACACCCATCCCGACTCGAATTCCCCTACGCTCCCTCCCCCTCCCCCTCCCCCTCCCCTGGCTCGGCGGCGGGCTGCCACAGTTCGATCCGATGGCCCTCGGGATCGTTGACCCAGCCGAACCGTCCGACACCGTCCATCTCCTGAGTCTCCGCAGCCACATCCGCTCCCTTGGCGCGCAGCTGCGCGAGCATCGCATCCAGGTCGCGGACCCGGAAGTTGAGCATGGACTGCTGGGCGCGGGACCCGAAGTAGTCGGTCTCGGAGTCGAACGCCGCGAACACCGTCGGGCCGGCTTCCGGATGCCACAGCCCGTGCTCGTCGGTGTCCAGGCCCAGACAGTCGCGGTACCACGCGCTCAGCGCGGCCGGGTCGGCGGCGCGCCTGAAGTAGCCGCCGATTCCAAGTACACGTTCCATGCGGCCATGGTGGCAGGGTCGGCTTCGAGCGGGCTGGTGCCACGCCCTCGCCCGGTCACCGCTACTCGCCGGGTGCGGTAATATTGATCACGAGCTGGCCGCCGCAACTGAGGGTGGTTGTTCGCGCGTTGGTGGTCCAAGGAAAGACGCCCCACTTCCTGTGGGGAAATGCAGGTGCAAGGCCTGCCCGGCGCTCCAACTAGGGGCCTGTCCGCACAGACGGACAGGCCCTATACGTTTTCCCGGCCCACCCCGACCATGGCGTGACGCGCTCGGGCCCGTCCAACAGCCCTGCGTAGCGGCGGCAGTACTGGGCCTTGTCGAAGCACAGGAGCCGAGCGCCCAGGCGTCCGCGGCGGTGCGGTGGGCCCGGGTCAGCGGGCGAGCCGCGTCGCCGGAGAGCAACTGGAGCTTGCTTGGTAGAGGGCGTCGAGACTGTGTGTCTCCTCGGACGCCGCCTCGTGTGGCTGGGGAATGCTCATGGGGAGGAGTCCTCCATTGGTGAACTTCCCGGCATCAGCTGGCGAGGTGGGCGACGAGGAGGTTGGGGTCCTCGTTGGTGAGGTACGCGGCGCTGGGGACGTACACCTTGCGGCCGTGGACCGCGACGGAGGTCGGGGTCTGGAGACCGTCGGCGGCCGTCAGCACCGCGGTGTGGGTGCCGTCGGGGCGGACCAGGTCGACCTCGTTGTCGTCGCGGGCGGCGAGGAGGGTGTCTCCGTGCCCGGTGAAGGCGAAGTCGTCGATGGAGGGCATGCCGGTGGCGCGGACCTCGATCGGGCCCGCCGTGCCGTGCGCGGTGACCGGGATGCGCAGCACGGTGCCCTTGTCGAGGTTGGTGGCCCAGACGGCCCCGGCGTGCAGTTTCAGTCCGTTGGCGCCGGCGAAGGTGCTGGGTTCGAGGGCCTCACCGCTGGCCCAGACGGTGGCCTTGCCGCCGCGTGCGGGCAGGCGGTAGACGACGCCGTGGACGGAGTCGGTGACGTAGAGCTTGCGGGTGTGCCGGTCGAGGGCGAGGCCGTTGGGCAGTCCGTCGGCGGGCAGGGCGGCGATCCGGTGCGGGCGGCCACCGGGGCTGACCGCCCAGACTCCGGTCAGGTCGGCGGTGCCGGTGGCGTAGGTGACGTAGAGGGTGCCGTCGTCGGCGCGGGCGATGCCGCCGACGAACGCCTTGCCCAGGTTGGGGGTGCTCGCCTCGGCGGGCGCGGGGAGCGTGGCCAGCACCTGCGCGTGTCCGTCGGGGGCGATGCGGACGATCTGGCGGGCGAAGGAGAAGGTCAGGTAGGCGGATCCGGTGCGGTCGACGGTGATGTTCTCGGGCTGCTGCTCGGTTGCCAGGCTGAAGTGGGCCGCGATGCGGGGCTCGGAGAGCGGCTCGGTGGCGGCCGTGGCGGTCGCCGCGGAGGTCAGCAGGGCCGCGGCAGCTGCGAGTGTGGGGATGGTGGTGCGGGCGTGCATGTTGTGGTTCTCCTGGGGGTTGGGGTCGCTGCCGGCCTGTGAGGGAGAAGGGGGCCGGCAGTGGGCTTGGGGGGGAAGAGCGATGGCTGGTCAGGGGGCGACGATCTTGATCGTGCTCGCCCAGCCGTGGCCGCCTTCGCGGATCTGCAGCGCCATGTGGAGCAGCTGGAAGCCCTCCAGTTCGCGTGCGTGCTTGAGCTCGCCGACGTCGACCGGGTTGAGCCCGCCGGAGGCGACGAGGTCGGCGACCTCCTTGCGAGCGGCCTCGTCGTCGCCGGCGAGGAAGACGTCCAGCGGGGTGCCGCCCGCCTGACCGGAGACCAGGGTCGCGGCGAACGTCGTGTTGAACGCCTTGACCACCCGCACCTGCGGTCCCGCGGCCTCGGCGATCCGCTCGGCGGCCGAGGTGCCGGGGGCGACGACCAGCGCGTCGAGCGAGGCGTCGACGGGGTTGCTGATGTCTATCAGCACCTTGCCGCCGAGCCTCGGACCGTAGGAGGCGGCGAGCTGCTCGGCCGCGGCGAAAGGCACCGCGAGGACCACGATGTCGGCCTGGTCGACGGCCGATTCGCCCGCGGCGCCCACCCGGCCGCCGTGCTCCTGCTCGCCTAGTTCGTCGGCGAGTTGTACCGCCTTGCCGGGGTCCGTGGCGGTGATGGTGACGTCGTGGCCGCCGACGAGGGCGCGGGTGGCGATGCCTCGGGCCATGGTCCCGGCACCGACGATGGTGATCTTCATGGGGGTCGTCCGTTCTCTCGACCGGGCTGCTCCTGCACGGCGAATCTCACCGGTGGGACGCCGCACTGCTACTTCGACTCGGTGTGAACCCGCACGACGTTGAACGGCAGCTTCGGGTCGGCGATCTGGAACTGGAAGTTGACGATCAGCAGGTCGTGGCCGTCGAAGGCGGCCGTGGAGGGGCTGTGCATGCCGTGCCCGTGCACCACGCTCACGACGTGGGCCTTGGCGTAGTCGCCGTTCAGTTTCAGTACGGCGATCTGGCCGTCGGGGTTGTCCAGTTCGGTGACCGCGGTCAGCGTGTGCCCCTTGAGGAGCAGGCCGTCGCCGGAGATGCCCCTGGCGCCGCCGAGGTCGATCGGGACGACCTGGTGGGTACGCAGGTCGACGCGGTAGAAGGCGTAGTCGTTGTAGTCGGCGAGCAGGACGTACCGTCCGTCACCGGTGACCACCAGGCCGTTGCCGTTGAAGCCGGCGTTGTAGACCATCGGCGAGTCGGTCAGGTCGACACCCACGTGAAGGGGCTGGTCGATGGTGCGGCTGTTCAGTTCCGTGGCCGTGATGTGCCACAGGGCCGGATGCAGGGAGTCGGAGATGTAGACGTCGCCGTTCGGTGCGATGGCGACGTCGTTGAGGAAGACGTCGGTGCGGCCGGTGTCGAAGATGTGCAGCAGGGCCCGGGTGCGGGTGTCGTAGACGAAGACCTTGCCGGTGGCGCCTCCGGCGACGATGAGCCGGTCGGCGCGGTCGGCCTTCATTCCGCCGACGGAGGTCCGTCCGTCCTTGCCGCCGGGCAGAAACACCTGGGTCGCGCTGTGGTGGATGTCGCCGCGGTAGAGGGTGCCGTCGCTGGTGCTGCCGACGTAGAAGTACGGCGTGCCCTGCTGGCGGGCGATGCCCTCGGGGTAGGTCTTGTCGCCGGGGATCGTGTAACTGGTGGGCAGAGAGGGCTTGTCGGTCATAACGGGGTGGTGGTGGATGTCGCCGACGGGGGTCGCGAGGGCCGGGGCGGCGCTGCCCAGGACGAGGAGGGCGGCCGTGGCGACGGCCGCGGCACGGGGGCCGCGAGGACGTACTGAGGACATGACGGATCTCTCTTGATGCGCGCGTGTCGAAGAAGGTGGGAAGAGGAGTGGGGATCAGCCGGCGGCCGGGAAGAGGGACCGGTTGGCGATGTCGATGATGAACGGGCCCACGTGGGACGGGTACTTGTCGACGATCGCCTTCTTGTACGCGTCGCCGTCCGCGCCGAGCAGCTCGCGGGCGTCGTCGAGGTAGCGGCGGACGTCCTGGTAGACCTCCGGCCCGGTGGGGGCGCCGTGGCCGGCCAGGATCGTGTCGTAGCCGGACTCCGACGCCAGCGCGTCCACGAGCTGCTGCCAGCCGGTGATGTCGTTGTTGCCCAGGTAGAGGTGGACGTCGTTGTAGACGAGGTCCTGGGCGATCAGCACACCCTGCTCGGGCAGCTTGATGAGGAGCTCGTCCGCGGCCTCGCCGCCGGAGACGGCCTCGAAGACGAAGGTGACGCCGTCGATGACCTCGGTGCCTGGGACGAGGGCCGTGTCCGGTGTGAACTCGGTGAGGGGGATGACCTGACCGGTCGGCAGGTGGCTGTCGCCGCGGGCGATGATCTGCTCCGTCACCTGGGTCAGGGCGTGCACAGGGGCGCCGAAGCGCGCGGCGCCGTTGTAGTGGTCCGGTGTAGTGGTCCGGGTGGGCGTGGGTGACGATCAGCCGGTCGATCGGCTTGCCGAGGCCCTTGGCGTACGCGACGGCCTCCTCGGCGTAGGCGGGCAGCAGCTGGGCGTCGATCGCGATGATCCGTGCCGAGGTCTCGATCAGCTGGGTGGTGGTGTGAAAGGTGTCGGCCGGCGACATGTAGCTGTGGATGCGGACCGAGCCCCTGTCGAGAACTGTGACCGTGCCGTTCATGGTGCTGCTCCTTGTGCTGGGGCGGCCTCGTGCCGCCTTGACGACCTCCACTCTTGTCGCATCACCGCAGGCAGACGAGATACGCTGAAGACGCGGCATGGTAATTCGAGGACATCTGGAGCTCGGTGTGCTTTCCGCGGATCTTGGTGACGGCGATCCCTCCCGCGGCGGGGCGATCCTGCGGCTCGGCTTCCGTCCGCCCGAGGAGCGGGTGCCCGGCTTCGAGATCATCGATCTCGCCACCCTGCACGAGCGGCGTCGGCAGCGAGGTCGGCGGCCCGATCTGGTGCACCGCGTGGACTTCCACACCCTCACGCTGATCACGGAGGGCAGCGGGGACCACGCCGTCGACTTCGTGACGTACCCCTGCCGCCCCGGCACCCTGTTGTGGGTACGGCCGGGGCAGGTGCAGCGTTTCGTCCGGCCCGGCACGGCCAACGGCACCCACCTCCTGTTCACACCGGCCTTCCCGCCGCACACCAGCAGCGCCGACCGCCTGGTCAAGGAGTGGTACGGGCCCGCCTGCCGGCAGCTCGGGGCGCGCCCCGAGTACGCCGTACTGTCGACCCTGCTCGGTCAGATGCGGGCCGAGTACGACCGGCAGGAGGAGAGCGTGTCGGCGGAAATCCTCCAACTCCTCTTGGCCACCGTCCTGTTGCAGATCGACCGGCTGCCGCACCCCGACAGCGCAGGAGACCCGCACGCGGGCGGGGAGGTGTACGCCCGCTTCCGCGCCGAGCTGGAACGCTCGTACGCCACCACCCGCCGCGCCGCCGACTACGCGCACCGGCTCGGGTACACCGTCAAGACCCTCACACGTGCCTGTGTCGCGGCCACCGGGCAACCCGTGAAGCACGTCATCGACGCCCGAGTCGCGCTGGAGGCACAGCGGCTGCTCGCCCACACCGACGAACCCGTGGCTACCATCGCCCGGCGTCTGGGATTCGCCGAAGCCACGAACTTCGGCAAGTTCTTCACCCGCCACCTCGCTGTGCCCCCGGGCGCTTTCCGCCAGACCCATCAGGGCGGATAGACGGCTGACCGCTCACGAAAACACCACACGAGGGTCGGGTGAATTTGGGCACGGCGAACGGCCCGCACCTGTTGTTCACCGCAAGGAGTACGGCCGGCTCAGCGACGGACGCGGTAACGGATGTGAGTGGCCTCCGGCGTGTCGATCACCCGGATGATCTCCAACTCGATCTGCGACGGCAGGACGTCGAACAGGCGACGGCCATTACCGAGCAGCACCGGGATCTGATGGATCTGCACCTCATCCAGCACCCCGGCCTCAAGCGCCCGTTGCGCCGTGTACGCGCCACGTACCTGCACGTCCTTGTCCCCGGCGGCGGCCTTGGCCTGTGCCATCGCGCTCTCGATCCCGTCGGTCACGTACGTCACCAACGGATAGCCCCAACGGGCGGCGGGGCCGGGCGGGCGGTGACTGGGCACGAAGATCGGGAGTCCACCGTGATCGCCACCCCAGTGATCCATGAGCTCGGCAGTGCGTCGTCCCGCGAGCACCGCGCCGGCTGAGTTCCATTCGTCCTGGAATTGAGCGGCCGGCCCGGACAGCGATCCGGTCTCGTTCTCCGGGTCGGCCCACTTGTGCAGTCGTTCGCCATCGTCGCCGCCCAGAAAATCGTTCGGATCGGCGATATATCCGTCGAGTGACACCGACATGTCGAGCACTGATGTGGACACGGCGACCTCCTGGGGTTTCGATCCAGATTGGTTCAACTGTGCTGTAGACCCGGTAAGGCGGCATTACTCATCGGGCATCGCAGCGGCAACAGTTCACACGAGCCCGCTTGCCTCTCGAGTCGTCAGCGTCGTCCAGGCCGGGCGAGATCCAGAAGGCTGCCCGCGCACGCGCCGTCGGCCCTGGCGCAGCATCGCCTCGTACCCGAAGGCGATGCTGCGCTCGGGATCGCTGTAGGCCAGGGAGAACAAGGCCAGCATCCGGCCACGCGCCCGAGCAGCGTTCATCCTCCCGATGAAACCTCACCCGCCGACCCGTCTGATGCGCTGCCCGAGGGAGATCATGCCGCCGCTCAGCAGGGCCATGTCGCCGGAATAGACAGCCGTGCGCTGGTGGTCACGCGCTCGGTCAGCCGGCGTGCTGCCTCAACAAGAGCGAAGTAGGTATGCACGTCCAGGACCGGGCCTCCGCGATGTCATTGGCGGGTGCTGCACCTGGCCGCGGGGATGCGGTCGGCTCCGCTGTGTTTCTGCAGTTCGATGGCGAGCGGTGTCGCGGTGAACATCGAGGAGTAGGTGCCGACAACAAGGCCGATGAGGAGTGCGAGAGCGAAGTCGGTCAGGGTGTCGCCACCAAGGAGGGCCAGCGCGGTGAGGATGAAGGCGGCGCCCATGCCGGTGTTGACCGTGCGGGGCAGGGTCTGCAGGAGCGCCTGGTTGGCGATGCGGGCGAAGGGCTCCTTGTGGTCACGCCGGGCCAGTTCCCTGATGCGGTCGAAGACGACGACGGAGTCGTTGACGGAGTAGCCGATGACGGTCAGCAGCGCGGCCAGGAAGACGCCGTCGATCGGTTTGCCGAGCCATGCGAAGACACCGATGAGGATCACGACGTCATGGGCGAGGGCGGCGACCGCGGAGGTTCCCAGCAGCCAGCGGAAGCGTGCCGCGAGATACGCCAGTTGGGCGCCGAGGGCGACCACGAGGGCGATGAGGGCGCCACGGCGCAGTTCCTTGCCCAGGGTGGGTCCGATGGCTTCGTCGCGGATCTTGTCGGCTGTGCGCGCCAGGTCGGTGACGGTGTTGGTGATGGCCGCCGCCTGGGTGTCCCTCAGGTGGTGTGTGCGGATGGTGAGTTGGTTTTCCCCGGAGGTCTGGACGACGGCCCGGGGGAAGCCGGCGTCGGCGAGTGCGGTACGGGCTCGGTCGGCGTCTACGGGGACGGCTGTGGTGTATTCGATGAGGCGGCCACCGGTGAACTCGACGCCGAAGTCGAGGCCGCGTACAGCGATCCCTGCTGCGGCCAGGACGAGGGCGGCTGCGGAGGCTGCCAGCCATCGGCGCGGGTGGTGCAGGAGGTTCGGCTCGGTGCGGCTGAGGCGGTTGCGGACGGTGCCGGTGTGGGCGATGCCTGTGAGGTGCGGGCGGCGGCGCAGGTGGGGGTGGGCGATCGCGTAGTCGGCGAGGGCGCGGGTGATGACCAGGGCGCTGATCATGGAGGCGAGGACGCCGATGCCCAGTGTGACGCCGAATCCGCGCACGGGTCCGGAGGCGAGGAAGAAGAGCAGGCCGGCGGCGATGAGGGTGGTGATGTTGGAGTCGGCGATCGCGCTGAAGGCCCTGCGGAATCCGGACGTCAGGGCCGAGCGCGGGGTGCGGCGGTGACCTGCGGCGTACTCCTCTCGTGCGCGTTCGAAGACGAGGACGTTGGCGTCGACGGCCATACCGATGGCCAGCACGAATCCGGCGAGGCCCGGCAAGGTGAGGGTGGCTCCGAGGGCGGCGAGGGCGGCGTAGGAGAGGAGGCCGTAGCAGAGCAGTGCCAGGGCCGCGAGGAACCCCATGATGCGGTAGACGCCGATGATGAACAGCGAGGTCAGTGCGGTGCCGATGGTGGCGGCCCACGCGCTGGCCGTGATGGCTTCGGCGCCCAGGGTGGGGCCGACGGTGCGCTGCTCGATGGTCTCGACCGGCACCGGCAGCGCGCCACCGTTGATGAGCAGGGCCAGCTCCTTGGCCTCGGCGTCGTCGAAGGTGCCGGTGATCTGGGTGGAGCCGCCGCTGATGCCGGAACGGCATGCGACGGACGGGTCGACCTGCGGCGAAGAGATGATCTTGCCGTCCAGGACGATGGCGACCCGGCGGCCCGGGTCTCCGGCCGCGTGGCAGGCCGCCTCGCCGGTCAGGCGGGCCCACCTCTCCTCGCCTGATCCCCTGAAGTCGACGGTCACGTGCCATCCGGCACCGCTCTGCTGGTCGAAGCGGGCGGCCGCCCTCTCGACGTCCTTGCCGGTCAGTGAAGCCGCCCGAAGACGCAGGTGCCGGCCGGACTCGTCGGCCAGCACCTGCTCGCGGGGCCGCTTGGGCAGCGGTTGGGGCAGATCGTCGGCGACGGTGCCGAGCACGCGGTGGAAGCTGAGCTGGGCGGTGCGGCCGAGCACCTCGGCAGCCTTCCGCGGGTCCTTCAGGCCGGGCAGTTCCACGACGATCCGGTCGCTGCCGGAGCGGGCGATGGTGGGTTCGGCGACACCGAGAGCGTCGATGCGTCCGCGCAGCACCTCCACCGTGCGGTCTGTTGCCTCGCCGTCGGCGTCGGTGGCGGACGTGGGACGGGTCTCCAGCATGATGCGGGTGCCGCCGCGCAGATCGAGTCCGAGGTGGACGGGCACGGTGAGCGCGACGTACAGGGACAGGGCGATGGTGGCGAGGGCGATCAGTCCTCTGATGTGCGGGGATCGTTTCACAGCGGGCCTCCGGCAGGCGCACCGCTGCCAGGGTCGTGGCCGCGGTGGAGAAGAGGGAAGTGGTCGGGGTTCAGGTGCCGGAGAGCGCGGGTGGAGCCCGGACCCCGTGACGGTGTGCCGGTTGCTCCGATGCGAGCGGGGACGTCGCTTAGGGCGGCGGTGTGCACGGGAGCGGGGCGGCTGATGTTCCCCGTGCCGCCGCTGGGGTGGCGACCGGCGGAGCATGGCGTTCGCCGGTGCCGTTGCGATCGCTTCGTACGGAGAGGGTGGGGGTCGCGGGGTCCGTGCTGTCCGCGTACGACATGCTGTGTGCCGATGCGGCTTCGTCGGCGGCCCCTGTGCCACTCATCGCACGGGGGTGCTCGCTGCCCGGGGCGTATGAGCTGAGCAGGATGGCGAGAACAGCGAGCAGGACGACCCATACCGCTGCCGAGCGAGGCCCGCGCGTGCGCGTTACGGGGCGTGCGAGGCGAGCCATCCCCCTCCTCCTTTCGCATCGACGGCAGCCCGTCGGTAGCAGACGGTCGGTGGCAGCCCGTCGGTCGCAGCCGGTCGGTGGCAGTCGGTCGGTGGCAGTCGGTACCTCAAGCCCCGGCTGGGGAGTGGGCAGCCGGGGGCTTGAGGAGTCGGCGGTGTCAGGCCTGGATGAGACCGGCGCGGATCGCGTAACGGGTGAGTTCCAGCCGGTCGCGCAGGCCGAGCTTGTGCAGCAGGTTCTCGCGGTGCCGGTGGACGGTCTTGATGCTGATGAAGAGCATCTCCGCGATCTCCTTGGAGGAGTGGCCCTCGGCGACGAGTTTGAGGACCTCTTCCTCCCGTGCCGTCAGTATCTGCTCGGGCGGCTCCTCGCCCTGGTGGACCCGGTCGAGGTAGTTGCGGATGAGTGCGGTGACCGCGCCTGGATACAGGAAGGGTTCGTCGCGCATCGCGGCCCGGCAGGCCGCCACCAGGTCGCGGTCCGCCACGGACTTCAGCACATAGCCACTGGCGCCGGCCTTCAGCGCCTGGAAGAAGTACTGCTCGTTGTCGTGCATGGTCAGCATCAGCACTCGTACGCCGGGCTTCAGCGCGAGGAGTTCCCGGGTGGCCTGGAGGCCGGTTTTCCGGGGCATCGCGATGTCCATGACCGCCAGGTCGACCTCATGGGTGCGGGCCAGCTCGATGGCCTCCGCGCCGTCCCCCGCCTCGGCGACGACCTCGAGGTCCGGCTCACGGTCGAGGATCAGCCGTACCCCGCGACGGACCAGAGCGTGGTCGTCGGCGACGAGGATACGGATCACTGATGTGTGGGGCTTGGTCATGGCTGCTTCCTGAGGAGGGGCACGGTCAGGCGGACCGTCGTACCGGCCTGGGGCTGTGAGGTGACATCCAGCGTGGCCCCGATCAGCAGGGCTCGTTCGCGCATTCCACGGATTCCGGCTTCTTCGCGGGCGCCGCCGGTGCCGCGGCCGTCGTCGCTGACGGCCAGCACCATCGCTGCGTCGGTGTGGCGCAGGCTCACCTCGACCTTGTCGGCCTCGGCGTGGCGGGCGGCGTTGGTCAGGGCTTCCTGGGCGACGCGGTACAGCACCAGTTCCGTCTGCTGGTCCAGCGCGGGGAGCCCGGTGTCGAAGCGGCGCACCACGCGCAACCCGACGTGGGTGGCGAACTCGGTGGTCAGCGAGGTCAGTGCGCTGATCAGTCCGAGGTCGTCCAGGGCGCCCGGCCGTAGTCGGCGGACCAGGCGGCGCACCTCGTCCAGGCTTCCCCTGGTGATCTCCTGCGCTTGTCGGAGCTCGCTGCGCAGGGGTTCGCCCGCCTCACCGGCGGCCCGCTCCAGCGCCAGCAGGATCGCGGTCATGCTCTGGCCGACCTCGTCGTGCAGTTCCTGGGCGATACGGCGGCGCTCCGCCTCCTGTGCGGACAGGGCGCGGGCGCTGCTGGTGGCGCGTTCGTGCTCAAGGCGCTCCAGCATGGCGTTGAAGGTGCGGATCAGTTCGGCGGTCTCGCCAAGGCCGCCTTCCGGCAGCCGCTGGCCGGGGCGCAGCAGGTCCACGGTGGTCATCAGCCGGGTGAGCCGGTCGAGCGGGGTCAGGCCGATCCGCAGCAGGGCCGCGTTGGCGACCAGCATGACGATCAGGCCGGCCACGAGGATGACCGCCTCGGTCAGGAGTACCGGCACGGAGACGGTGACCGGAGCCCACAGCAGCAGCGCGGTGGCGCTTCCCAGCACGACCGCGTTGAGCGCGAAGATCCGCCAGAACAGGGACACCGCGATGACGCCTTTCTCCAGGTGACACGGCTGCGTTTCCTCTGTCTGTCACCGCGCGCCTCATGTGTGTGCCGCGGCCACTGGTCTCAACCGGCCTGCCGTCCAGGCTGCCCGCTTGCCGCGTCGCCGTCGATGGGCTCCAATGCCCATTTCCCGGAGCCTGGCCTGCCCACGCCGCAATGGGTCCTGGGCCTTGCCACAGATGGGTATCGCGCCCGATGGGATCTCGGCGGCAGCACGGCCACGCTGGACGCAGGAACCGGCCCGGTGCCTCCCCGGTCCTCGCCTCCGACTGCTGCCTGCCCGGCGCGCTGCGCCTCCCTCCAGAAAGAAGGAACGGCCATGTCGCTCGACACGCCCCAGACCGAGATCCGTCGCGAGCGGCTGACGGCGCATGAGGCCCTCCAGCGCCTCGAACAAGAACGTGCCTCCCGCCTCACCCAACTGCGGGCCATCGGCGGGGCTGGGCCTGACGCCCAGGAACAGGTGATGTCCGCGCAGAAAGCCACCGTCAAGCAGGTCCTCGCCCAGGTCGAGGCCGCCTTCGCCCGCGTTCGAGACGGTAGCTACGGCATCTGTCAGAACTGCTCCAAGACCATCCCGGTCGAACGCCTGGAGATCCTGCCCTACACCCCGTTCTGCGTGCCCTGCCAGCGTGACACCGCCTGACGGACGCCGCCCGGAACCCCCTCTCCCGCCCTGCCCAGGAGGTGACTTGGTGAACCAGCAGATGGTCGAGGATGCCCACACCACTGTCTCGGTCGAGGACTTCGCCGCACTCCGCGAGAACCTGCACGAACAACGTCTGTTCCGCCAGGAACAGCTTCAGCAGCTGTCGGACTCCGCCCCCACCCGTCTCGACGCGGCTGCCGACCGGCGGGCCGCGGCGCAGACCGAGGTCCGCGTCAAGCTCGCCGCCTCCGCTCGCATGGTTCTGGCCGACGTCGAAGCCGCCCTCAAGCGGATGGACGAGGGCCGCTACGGCACCTGCCATCTGTGCCGCGGCCCCATCGCCCGCGAGCGACTGCTGATCGTGCCGCAGGCCCGCTACTGCGCCCGCTGCCAGCAGGTCAGGGAGGCCGGCCGGTGACCACCGTCCCCCGTCCCCGTCCCGTGGCCGCCCGGCACCGCTTGTGGCCCTGGTGCCGGCGGTGCACCGGCATAGCCCTCGACATGGGGAGCGCCCGCACCCGAGCCTGGACGTCTGGGCGACGCATGATCCTCGACGTGCCCACGGTCACCTTCCCCGGCCACGGCGCCACGTACCCCATTCAGCGCGGCAGCATCGTCGACACTCCCGGAACCGCCAGGATGCTCGACCGGCTGCTCGGTCACCGCCTGCCCCGCTTCGGGCGCCCGCTGCTCATCCTGACCACGCCCGCATTGGGCGGCACGGCCTACCGGGCCGAAGCCCGCACCGCGGTCGAGGTCCTGCGCCCGCGCACGGTACTGACCGTCCCCACCGCGCGCGCCGTGGCCGTGGCCGCGGATGCCGACCTGACCCGCCCCCTGCTCGTCGTGGACATCGGCGCCCACCTCACCGAGGTCACACTGCTCGCCGACGGCGCGGTGACCGACGCCCACTGCACCGCCCTGGGCACCAGCGACCTGGACAGCCGCACCCCTGCGACGCGGATCACCGAAGCGGTCGTCGCCATGGTGACCACCATGCTGGAGCAGGACCACACGTCCCTGACGCTGGACGCCCTTCGACGTGGTCCACTCCTCGCCGGCGGGGGCGCGCTACGAGTTGACATCACCTACCCGCTCGTCGACCGTCTCCACTCGCCCGTCCAGCCCGTCCCGGCCCCGCACACCAGCGCGGTCCGCGGCGCCGCACGGCTTCTGCAGTCTGTTCACGCCCACCCCTGCGCGCTCACCGGCCCGGTGCACCGCGGTTAGGCCGTGTCTTTCGGATCAGCCCGACTCGGAGCGACGGTGCTGAACCGGTGCCGGTGAGCGGGGCTTGGTGCGTGCAGCTGCAAGGCGGAGGAGGGAGTAGACGCGGAGCGTCGGCGACCGACGACAACGCGGCAGATGTGCGTGCCAAGCCCCGCGGCCCCGGGATGATCCGAAAGACACGGCCTAGGGCACGGCGCCGTCCCGTCCTCGCCACACGAGCGGGGAGGCTGTCACGATCACGCGGAAGGAGAGACATCGTGGCCCGGGCAACTCCCCCAGCACCCCCTGTTGAAGAGCCTCCGCGCGTTCTGCTGTGGCGGTGGCGGCGCAACCCCCTGCGCCGTCGCACCGATCTCGCACAGGGCTGGATCGCGGCAGCACTCCTTGTGGCCGTGCTCGCCACCACACCCGTCGCCATGTTCCTGGTCGGCGACGCCGCCTACCGCCATTACTTGGAGACCGCCCGGCACCAGGCCGCCACACGCCATCACACCCCCGCCATACTGGTCCGCGACGCTCCTCGCCATCCAGAACCAGGATCAGATGAGGCGAAGAAGGCCCTGTACCCGGCCTCCGTCCGCTTCACCGACCCTCATGGACACACCCGCACCGCGAAGGCCGACGTCGAGCCCGCCCTGCCGGCGGGCAGCACCGTCCGCGTCTGGGTCGACAACGAGTCAAAGATCACCGACCCGCCCATGACCATGACGCAGGTCCGTGACCACGTCATGGGCTACGCCGTCCTTGCCGCCATGGCCGTCCCACTCCTCGGTGCCGCCGCATACGGCTACGCCAGCCGCAGGCTGGAACGGCACAACCTCGCCCGGTGGGACGCGGCCTGGGCTGATGTCGCTCGTAGATGGACCGCGTCTCGCTGACCCGCAGAGCTGCCGAGAGCTCGATCAGCTGGATGCCGTCGCGGACCGGCAGCGCGAGTCGGAGCTGACCCTTGCCGACGGGCGGGATCCGCGGCGCTGGTGGTACACCCCGCCAACGGACAGCGCTGTTCGCCGCGCTGGGGCTGCTGGCCCGGATCGAGCAGCCCCAGCCTGAGCCGACCGGATTCCCCGGAAGCGCACGGCCATGATGAAGTGGCCTGCGCTGCCTTCCTCATGGGGAGATGTGCAAGGACGTGAAGCGGGGCCATGGTCTCTCTCCGGCCTCGTTGCGAACCGCCAGCATGAGACCTCCGCTGGCGGCCGCAGGTTCCACGGGAGGGTCCGCGGTGATCACCACCGTGGTGCCGTCCACGGTGATCCGCTTCTCGCGCGGGGACACCCGCAGTGTGATCCGGCGCGCCGACGACTCCGTGAGTCGGCGCGTGGTGATGCGGGCCTTGCCGTGGATGGGCCGTTCACTGACGCGCAGGCCGGTCGCCGAGACCGTGAGCGTGCAGGGGCTCAGACTGCCGTGGCCCATCTCGATGGACACTCCGGTCGCGCTTCCGCTGAGGCGATCGGCCGTCGCGGTCACGCGGTAGGCGCGCCAGTCGGCGGTCGCCAGGGGCAGATGGACAGCGGAAGCGTAGGTGCCGTGGGCCAAGCCCTTGCCGGTCACGGCGGTGAGGTCGATGTCTTGGGGGCCGTCCGGGAACTGCCACTGGTCGGGATGGCCCAGGGGTTCGGCGGGATCGCCGGCTGAGCGGGAGGTCCACTGCCCCAGTCGGCGAAGGAGAGCCGCCTTGCTCGTGTTCCGCAACACTTCCAGACGCTGCACCTGGCGCTGGAGCGCGGCTCGAGGGCCGGCGGGCAGGGGGCGGGAGGAGGTGTTGGTGAGTGTGGCGGTGAAGCGGTCGCGCAGCAGTTTCTCCAGGGCGGAGGTACTCCGGCCGACGAGGTTGGTCGGTGCGATGGTCTCCGAGTACGGGTAGGCGAACAACTGGGGTGCAGGCAGGCCGTGTTCGCGGAAGGCTCGGAGCGACCGGTCGAGGTCGAGGCTGATGCGTGAGCGGTACTCGGACTCGGTCTCCAGCCGCTTCGGCCCGCTCAGCCAGATGCGGTTGGCGAGGGCGGAGCCCTTGCGGCCGGTTGAGTCGACGGCCAGGCGGGAGTGGCTCAGGTGGGTGTGGTCCTGGAAGTCCCAGCGGGCGGACGACGACATGCGGTCGATCTCCTGCCACGACAGGTAATAGGGGCGGTGGGTGCCGACCATGCCGGTGATCAGGTAGGCGGCTGCGCGCATCCGGTGCTTGGCGAGGATCGGGTCGGCGTAGGCCCACAGGCCACGTGTTCCGTCGTCGAAGGTGAGATAGACGCTGCGGGGCGCGGGCGCTCGGCCGGTGCGCAGGTAGCGAATGAACATCTCGGTGGACAGGGAGCGGTATCCGGCAGCTTTGAGGGCGGAAAGCTGCGCGTCGAGCTGCTGCGGGGTGAGTGTGTAGCGGTTGCCGGGGTGGGGGTTGATGTCGTGGTAGGCAAGGACGACGGGTGCACTGGCGTCCGCCTTGGTCAGCGACGCGGCAAGGGTCCGGTCGTGGGATCCGGGCGCCGCTACCTGCGCGGAGACGGCGCGGCGTGCGACGTCGTGACTCCAGGAGGCCAGGAAGGGTGCGGCCACCACGGCGATGGCCAAGGTGGAGAGCAGAACGCGGACCGCGACGTGCCGCAGACGCTTGCGGGGTGATCTCATCGCCGCCGACGAGGCGCCGGGGTCCGGTCGGCCCGTCACAGTGTGAACCCGCGGGTCAGGACTACGTAGTAGAGAGTGGCCAGGGCCGCGAGGGAGAGGACGGTCGTGGTGAATCTGGCTGCGGAGCGCACTCCACGTCTGCACAGGTTCGGCAGGGATGTCGTGGTGGTTTCCTTCAGCGTGGTCATTCAGAAGTCCTTGTCCAGATTCCGCGGCGCAGAGTGAGAGCGGCGTAGGGCAGCAGCCATGCCAGCACGCAGCATGAGAGCAGGCTCATCAGGGGGCGGTAGCGCCAGCGTCGGTCGCCGGGGTTGTCCAGTCGGAAGGCCAGTCCCCACAGGCATCCTTTGAGGAGTACTCCGGCCAGGTAGAGGACGGCGAGTGCCGCGCTCCAGTACAGGGGCGCCCACACCAGGTGCAGGAACACCAGGGCGGGTGCGGCCATCACCCACAGGGCGTGTCCGTAGTAGAGCAGGGCCGGCCCTGGGCCCCTGCGCCACATGAAGGCGCCGGTGAAGAAGAGGTTGCGGATGAAGCTCTTCTTCCAGCGCACCTGCTGGTGCAGCAGAGGCCGCCAGTGGGAGGGCACGTTTGTCCACACGCCGGCGGACCGGCTGTAGGAGACCAGCCATCGGCGCTCGGGGTAGTCGTGCTGGGCGACGAAGGGTGAGGCGGCGTGCCGGTCCTTGAGGGCTCTGCCTCGCCATGCCTGACCGAGTACGTACCCGGTCAGCTGCCGGTCAGTGGCGAAGCGGAACGGGGCGCCCGCGAACCGGTCCTCCGCCCATGCCGGCAGATAGTTGTAGATGGCTTCGCGGCGGAACGCGGCAAGGGGTCCGGAGACGCAGCACACCGAGCCGAACACCGACTCCGCGGCCTTGGCGATACGGAACTGGCCCTCGTACCAGACGTCCTGGAGACGGGTGAGGATACTGGCGTTCGCGTTCAACGCTCGGCAGTGGCCGCTGACGGCACCGAGTTCGGGGTGCCGGACCATGGCCTGAACGCATCGCCGGACGGCGTCCGGGGCGACGACGCAGTCGGAGTCCGTGAAGACGAGCACCTGTCCGTCGGCCACCGCGCAGGCCTTGACCAGGGCCGCCTTCTTTCCGATGTTGTGCTCGCATCGGATGACGGTGATACCGAGTTCGTCGGAGAGCCTCTCAAGGACGGCACCGGTCCCGTCGGACGACCCGTCGTCGACGGCGACGATCTGCAGGTCGGGGTAGTCGGACGCGGCCATCGACCTGATGCATGCCTCGACGTTGCCGACCTCGTCCTTGACCGCGAGCAGGAAGCTGACCCGTGGCTGGTCGGGCAGTGCGGGGAACTCCTCGAGGGTCCGGGCTCGTCGGCGCAGGGTGCGCTCGGCCGGATCGTCGTACTGCGTGTAGGCAAGGTAGAGGAGGGTCGTCGTACCGGTCAGGACCGAGATCCCGTACCAGGTGAGCAGGCCGGAGGCGTACGGCAGGCGGACGGCGCGCTCGGCGATCAGCAGGAGCACGGGCAACAGCGCTGTCAGCGCCAGCAGCCGCACCAGTCCGGCCCGTTCGAGCGGGTCCATGGCCTCCAGGGCGCTGCCGAGGCGCGCCTGGACGCGGCTCTCGGGGCCGGTGCGTGTCGAGGTGGGGGTCGCGGACGTCATCGGGCTGCGGTGGGGGTAGGTGTGCGCAACCGGTGCCGGGAGTCGAGCACCCGCGGTACGGCGTCGAGCCAGTTGAGGTCGCCACCCGGGTGCGCAGCGTGGATGATCACCAGGTCCCAGGCTTCGTCCTGCGGGGACGTCACGGAACGAAGTTCCCGGTCTCCGCGGGCGAGCGTGGGCACATGGGCGTCGCTGTAGTGCACGTTCGCTCCGCGCTCGGCAAGGAGGTCGAGGAGCGGAAGAGCCGGGCTCTCCCGTACGTCGGACACTCCCGCCTTGTAGGCGACTCCGAGGACGAGGACGCGTGCGCAGGACAGGGCCACCCCGTCGTCGGCCAACAGGTCGTGTGCCTGCTGTGCGATGACCGACGGCCGTTCGCGCAAGGCGGTCATGGCTGTGCGCAGTAGCGGGGCGGACGTGTCACCGGCGGGGAGTTGGCTGAGGAGATAGTACGGATCACAGGGGATGCAGTGGCCTCCTGCCCCGGTGCCCGGGTAGAAGGGCATGAACCCGTACGGCTTGGTCGCGGCCGCCTCGATGACGGGCAGCGTGGGCAGCCCCAAGTGTGCGCAGGCATCGGCGAGTTCGTTGGCCAGGGCGATGTTGACCGCCCGGAAGATGTTCTCCCAGAGCTTGGCCATCTCCGCGGTCTCGGGGTCGGCCACCTCGTGGATCTGCGATGCGGTGGGCGCCAGCAGCCGCGAGGCGGCCCAGGAACTGACAGGTCCGGCGCCGCCGATGATGCGCGGAGTGTTCTCGGGCGTGTGCCGGTCGTTGCCCGGGTCGATGCGTTCGGGCGCGAAGGCCACCAGGATGTCCTCCTCGGCTCGCAGCCCACGCGCCGCCAACGGCGTCAGCAGCAATTCCCGCGTGGTGCCGACATGGCTGGTGGAGGTCAGGACGAGCAACTGCCCCGGTACAGCACGCTCCACCACCGTGGCGCAGGCTCGCCGCAGGGAGCGCAGGTCGGGTTGGTGGTCCTGGGTCACCGGGGTGGGTACACAGATGACAATCGCATCCGCCCGGCTCATGGCGTCCGGGTCGTCGGTCAGCAGAAAGTCCTCAGTGCTCCCGGCCACCGCCAACTCCGCCTGCTGGGCGGGCAGAAGGTCCACATAGCCGGACCTGATGTCCCGCAGCCGCTGGGCACTGACCTCGATTCCCAGCACGCGGGCACCGGCACCCCACAGGCTCAGTGCGGTCGGAAGGCCCACGTATCCGAGACCGACGACAGCGACTGTGACTCCGCGCAGTGGTTCGGCGCCCGGCTCACCCACTGCGGGCACCCGGTCTCCCCAACATCGTCCGCGGACGTCGAGGGCTGCCGAGAGGGCGGAACGGTCGATGTCCCGTTGCGAAATTGCCATAGAATATGATCTAGAGACCAATGTGAAGTTCGGATCATGCCCCGCCGTCGCGTCATGATCCATTCACCTGAGCAGAGTAGGTCTGCCGTCGTTCTCCGCCGGGTGGAGCAGCCGCGAGACGCTGAACGTGGGCCAGCGCGCCGTTCACCACACCGCGCCTCCGCTCTGGTCTCTCGGCGGTACGTCGGCGGTACATGGGCTGACGGCCACACGAGGGCGTGAGCGAGCCGGAGCCCTGCGCCGAGCCGGTCGGCTTCCCGCGCTGCGGTTCCGCAGCGCGGCATCCGGCCCTGTGGTAGGCCTCGTCAGGGCAGGTGCTCGCCCCAGGCGGAGGCGCTCTCGCGCAGAACGGCCAGTCGGCGTCGGTACTCGTCGTCGTCGATCTCCCCGAGGGCGTATCGCTGAGCCAGCGCCTGTTCGGGGGCCGGCGGAGTGTCACCCGTGTGCGGTCGGGCGGGGACATGGTCCAGGGCGCGGTAGAGCAGGACGCCGACGATGACCATGAGGGCCAGGACGAGAAGCGTGCCGAACGACATCGTGGCCCAGCCCCAGCCGTTCATGTCATGCGAGTTCCAGTACACCTGGACCACCCACTTTCTTGATCATCGGTCGCCGACCGCAGCAGCGGTCCGCGGTCATCGAGCGTGCGGTACCAGCGCGATCGGCCGGTTCACGTGGTGGATCAGGGCGTGGGCCACGGGGCCGGTGTGCGAGCCGAGCGCGGCACGGCGCCTGCCGTGGCCTACGACCAGGAGGCCGGCCCCGCTCGCCGCCCGTACGAGGACGTGTGCGGCACGGCCCTCGTGCAGATTCTCCCGGACGTTCACGTCGGGGTATTTCGCACGCCAGGGTTCGAGCAGCGCCGCGAGCTCGCGCTCCGCCTCCGCCCTGATCAGCGCGCGATCCTCGACTCCCGGGACGGGCCGGGTGAGCGGCACGTGCCAAGCGTGCACGGCGCGCAGCGGAGCGTGGCGGAGTTCCGCGGCGCGGAAGGCGAAGTCCAGGACCTCGTCGCAGGGTTCGTCAATGTCCACGGCCACCGCGACATCACGGTAGGGGGTGCGAGCCGATGCCTTCTCGGAGCCGTCCGGCAGATGTTCGTCCGCCGCCGTCTCACCGGCACGGACGAGAACGACCGGCCGCTCGACGTGGGCCACGGTGGCCATGGCGACCGACCCCGACATGAACCCGCCCACGCCGCCGAACCCCTGACTTCCGATGACCAGCAACTCGGCGTTCTCCGCCTCGGCGAGCAGCGCCGGACCGGGCTAAATGCGCACTTGTTCAGCGGCGACGTACAGCTGTGGGTACCGCTCGTTCAGCCGCTCGACAGCGGCGCGCAGCACCCGGCGAGCGTGATACTGCGGCCCCCTCAGCTCGGGCAGCTCCGCGTCGCCGTCGTCCCGCGGCAGACCCTCCCAGGCGTGCATCAGACGTAGCGGCAGTCCGCGGCGCAGGGCTTCCCTGGCCGCCCAGTCGGCTGCGGCACTGCTCTCGCGCGAACCGTCAAGGCCGGCCACCACGGTCCTCTGCATGACCGTCACCTCCCTTGCCTCCCCCAGCTGTTGCTGCCGTTCCGGGGCATTTTGCGCGGTACGGGCCCCTCCTCGGGGATTCAGAAATGGGGCACGACGGCCACCGGGCAGCCGACGTGATGGATCGCGGCATGGGTGACGGGTCCGGTGCGCGGGCCGACCGGCCGCTCGGCGAGGCGGTGGCCGACGACGAGGAGGCTCGCTCCGGTCGCGGCCCGGACGAGCGTGGTCGAGGGCTTTTCCTCCACCACGGTCTCCAGGACCTCCACGTCGGGGTACTTGTCGCGCCACGGCTGGAGCACGGCCTTGAGGAAGCCCAGCCATTCGTCGGACCGCCAGGGGTGGTCGACCAGGCCGATGTCGCCCGCGCCCAGAGAGATCGGATTGGCCGCCTGCCAGGCATGCACGGCCCGCAGCCGGGCGTGCCGGAGCCGGGCCGACTCGAAGGCGAACTCGATGACCTCGTCGCAGGCGTCGTCGAGGGCGACGGCAAGGACGACGTCCCGGTAGCCGGTGTCCGTCGCTGCGCTTCCGTCGGCTGCCGGGACGTGTTCGTCCGCCGACGTCTCGCCCGCCCGGACGAGCACGACGGGGCGTGTGGTCTTCGCCACCACGCCGAGCGCGACCGAACCCACGAGGAATCCGGTGAAGCCGCTCAGCCCACGCGAACCCAGAACCATCAGCTCGGCCTGCTCGGCGGCCTTCAGCAGGGCCGCGGTCGCCGGGCCCTCCATCTGCTCGTCGGTGAAGCGGACGTCCGGGCAGACGGCACGGACCCGTTCCTCCGCCTGTCGCAGGAAGCGCCGGGCCAGATGCCGCTGGGCGGCGGTCGCGATCTCGCCATCCTCCTGGCGGGGGTGCCAGTTCCAGACGTGCACCAGACGCAGCGACCGCTCTCGCCGTACGGCCTCGTGCGCGGCCCACTCCGCGGCGGCCAGGCTCTCGGCGGATCCGTCGACTCCGGCGACAACGGAGAGCACCATGACGACACCTCCCTGAGCTCGGTCCCTTTCCCAGTTCCAGCGTCTCGCCGGGTTCCGCCCGCGGGCAGGGGCTACCGGGCCCTCCACCAGGACCGACCGGCACCTGTTTCAGTCCCTCAGGACACCGCACCATCGACCATCACCTGCGCCGCACCAGCCACCACTCCACCCCCAGCGGTCTCGTACAGGGCTGGGTCCTGGCCCGGGCACGGCATGCGGAGGCCTGGACGTAGGCCGGCAGGCACTGAGCGGCGAGATCGCCGACCTGCCGGGCGGCACCACAGGCGAAGGCATGGGTGCCATGCCCGACACACTCGACCTCGTCCAGCGCCAGCTGACCTGCCTGTAGACCCCGTGCGGGCGCGCTGTGACTGAACCCCGGTGCCGCTGCCCGAGCTGATGTCGTACGGCGCGATCTCCTCGTAACCGCCTTCCGCCGGGCTGCCCTGTCGAACGGCCGGGGCCTCCGGTCCCAAGCCTGGCTTGTGCGCGGTGCCGACGTTCCGGCAGGTTGCCACCCTTTCCCAGGAGGCGACGACCACCGTCTGGTCGTCCGCTCCCGTACCGGGCGGGGCGGGTCCCTATTCCGCCGGTACCGGCACCCACCACAGCAGAGTGGTGCCGCCGTCGGGAGGGCCACTCAACTCCAGCTCCCCGCCCAGCTGTTGAGCCCGCTCCGCCATGTTGCGCAATCCGCTGCGACGGCCGTCGGGGGCGATGCCGGCGCCGTTGTCGGTGACGGTGAGACACACCCGCCGGGAATCGGCGGCAAGGGCGACGTCGGTGCGGTCGGCGTGGGCGTGGCGGGCGATGTTGGTGAGGGCTTCGGAGAGCACGGCAACCACATGGTCGGCCGTCTCGCCCGGCACTTGGGTGTCCACCAGTCCCTCCATCCGCACACTGGGCGCGAAGCCCAGCACCGGCGCGGCCTCGCCCACCACGCGCACGACACGCGCCCGCAACCCGGACCCACCCGCGCCCTCGCGCGACCGGAGCTCGAAGATCGTCGACCTGATGATCTTGATGGTCTCGTCGAGGTCGTCCACCGCCCGCACGACCCGCTCGGAGGCCTCCGGGTGCTCGATGAACCGGCCCGCGCTCTGCAGGGTCATGCCGGTCGCGAACAGCCGCTGGATCGCCAGGTCGTGCAGGTCGCGGGCGATGCGGTCGCGGTCCTTGAGCACCGCCACCTCCTCCGCGTCCTGACGGCGCTCGGCCAGCTCCATCGCCACGGCGGCCTGTGCCGCGAAGCCCTGCAAGGTCTCCGTCTCCGTCGCGGTGAAGGCGAGCCGGCCGGATTCCCGCGCAAGCAGGAGCACGCCTCGCACACCCCCCTCGCCCGTGCCGATGGGAACGGCGACGGCGGGGCCGAGGCCCTCGAAGCGGGGTGGTTCCGGGGAGATCCGTGCGTCGTGCAGGACGTCCGTGCTGACGGCCGGGGCGGCGCTGGAGAAGGCCAGCCCCATCAGGGTCGTCTCCAGTGGCAGGACGAGACCCCGGTGCGCGTCGGCGTCCAGCCCTACGGCGATCTCCACCACGAGCGAGCCGACGCCCCCCACCGGTAGAGCGACCGCGGCCAGCGCCGACGCGGTGATCTCGGCGGCTCGCTCGGCGATCAGGCCGAGCACCTCGGTGCGACCGCCGCCGGACATCAGGGTGTGGGTGATCTCCGCGTTCGCCCGGAGCCAGCGTTCCCGCAGCCGGGTGTCCTCGTAGAGGCGGGCGTTGTCGATGGCGACCCCGGCCGCCACGGCCAGGGTGGACAGGACCGCCTCGTCCTCGTCGTCGAACCGCGCACCACCACGTTTCTGGGTGAGGTACAGGTTGCCGAAGACCTGGTCACGTACCCGGATGGGGACGCCGAGGAAGGTGTTCATGGGCGGGTGGCCCGGTGGAAAACCGTACGAGGAAGGGTGCTCGGAGATCTTGGTGAGCCGCAGCGGCTCGGGGTGGTGGATCAGTTCGCCGAGGATGCCGTGCCCCTCCGGATAGGGCCCGATCCGGGCGATCTGCTCCTCGGTGACCCCGACCGTGTGGAAGGCGGACAGCCGCGCGCCGTCGGGGTCGATCACGCCGAGGGCGGCGTACTCGGCGTCGACGAGCACCGCGGCGGCCTCGACGATGCTGCGCAGGGCCTGCTCAAGGTCCAGCTCCCGGCCGACGGAGAGCACGGCCTCCAGCAGGCTGTGCACCCGGTCCCGGGTGCCGCGGGCCGCGTCCAGCCGGGCCTGCAGCTCCGCCAGCAGCTCGTCCAGCCTCAGCTGCGGCAGCCGTACACGGGCTTCCCAGTGCTCCTCCGGGCTTCCCACCTGCGCCTCCTCGGATTCTGTGGGCGGGCGGGCACCGACCTCTCCGGCTACTGGCCACGCTACCGGCCGAGGGCGCGCGGCGGTACAGGACCGGATCCGCGGACACGGGTCGGCAGAAGAGACACCGGGGCCGTTCGGCCCCGCAGGGGGGACGGACAGCACCTGCCGGGCCCGGCCGGCCCTGTCCGACGCTGGAAGCGCGTCATGACCGAGGAGCCGAACCGAGCACGCCGAGCCGAGGAGCGCAGCGTCATGGTCCGTTATGTGTACGACTTCCATGAGGGCCGCCGGGACATGGCGGACGTGCTGGGCGGCAAGGGCGCGAACCTCGCCGAGATGACCCGCCTCGGCCTGCCGGTCCCGCCGGGCTTCACCGTCTCCACCAATGCCTGCCGGGCCTTCCTCTCCACGGGCGCGGAGCCGGACGGCATGACGGCGGAGGTCTCCCACCACCTGTCGGCCGTGGAGGCCGCGGCCGGCCGGCGGCTGGGACAGCGGGACGACCCGCTGCTGGTGTCCGTTCGCTCCGGGGCGCGGTTCTCCATGCCCGGGATGATGGAGACGGTCCTCGACATCGGCCTCAACGACGACTCCGTCCTGGGGCTGGCCAAGGCCTCCGGCAGCGAGCGGTTCGCCTGGGACTCGTACCGCAGGCTCATCCAGATGTTCGGCAGCACGGTCATGGGGGTCGACGCGTCGCTGTTCGAGCGGGTCATGACGCGGCTCAAGAGTCTGCGTGACGCCCCCGACGATCTGCGCCTGGACGCGGGCGACCTCGCCGAGCTGGTGGAGGCGTACAAGGAGCTGATCCGCGACGAGACGGGGGACGAGTTCCCGCAGTCGCCCGCCGAGCAGCTGCGCCGGGCGGTCCTGGCCGTCTTCCGGTCCTGGAACGGCGAACGCGCCCGCATCTACCGCCGACGTGAGCACATCCCCGACGACCTCGGCACCGCCGTGACCGTGCAGCGCATGGTCTTCGGCAATCTGGGCCCCGACTCCGGCAGCGGCGTGGCCTTCACGCGCGACCCGGCCACCGGCCGCAGCGGCCTGTACGGCGACTACCTGCCCAACGCGCAGGGTGAGGACGTCGTCGCCGGCATCCGCAACACCGTGCCGCTGACCGAGCTGGAGCGGCTGGATCCTGCTTCGTACGAGCAGCTGCGCGACCACATGCGGACCCTGGAGCGGCACTACCGCGACCTGTGCGACATCGAGTTCACCATCGAACGCGGGACACTGTGGATGCTCCAGACCCGGGTCGGCAAGCGCACCTCCGAAGCCGCGTTCGCCATCGCCGCCGAGCTGGCCGACGAGGGGCTCGTCACCCGGGGAGAGGCTCTGGCCCGGGTCGACGGCGACGGGATGGCCCGGCTGATGTTCCCGGCGTTCGACGCGTCCGCCACCGGAGAGGCGCTCGCGCACGGCATCCCCGCGTCCCCGGGTGCCGCGGTCGGCGCGGCGGTCTTCGACTCCGCCGAGGCGGTACGGCGTGCGGCGGCCGGCGAGAAGGTGGTGCTGGTGCGCCAGGAGACCACGCCCGACGACCTGCCGGGCATGATCGCCGCGCAGGCCGTGGTGACCAGCCGCGGCGGCAAGACGAGCCACGCGGCCGTGGTGGCCCGGGGCATGGGCAAGGTCTGCGTGTGCGGTGCCGAGGAACTGACGGTGCAGGACCGGCGTTTCACCACGCGCGAGGGCACCGTCGTCGAGGAGGGCCAAGTGCTCTCCGTGGACGGCTCCGCCGGTGGCGTGTACCTGGGGGCGCTCCCCCTGGTCGACTCCGCCGTCATGCGGTTCCTGGAGACCGGCGAGCAGGCGACGGGCGTGGTCAGCGCCGTCGCCCGGGCGCTCGAACACGCCGACTCCGTACGACGGTTGGAGGTGCGGGCCAACGCCGACACCCCCGAGGACGCGCGGCGCGCGCGCCGGTTCGGGGCGCAGGGTATCGGGCTGTGCCGCACCGAGCACATGTTCCTCGGCGAGCGCCGCAAGCTGGTCGAGGAGATGATCCTGGCCCGCGACGACGCCCACCGTGAACGGGCGCTGGCGGCTCTCCTGCCGCTCCAGCGACAGGACTTCACCGACATCCTGGAGGCGATGGACGGCCTGCCGGTCACCATCCGCCTGCTGGACCCGCCGCTGCACGAATTCCTGCCCGACCGCACCGGACTCGCCGTACGCATCGCCGCCGCCGAGGCACACGGCGAGCAACCGGACCCGCACGAGCGGGAGTTGCTCGACGCCGTGAGCCGCATGCACGAGGAGAACCCGATGCTCGGCCTGCGTGGCGTGCGCCTGGGACTGGTCGTTCCAGGGCTGGTCGCCATGCAAGTGCGGGCCGTCGCCGAGGCCGTCGTCGCCCGTCGGCGGGCCGGAGGATCACCGCGTGCCGAGATCATGGTGCCGCTGGTCGGCGCCGTGGAGGAGCTGCGGATCGAGCGCGCGGAGGTGGAGCGGGTGCTCGCCGAGGTGTCCAGGGAATCAGGCGTCCCGGTCCGGTGTCCCGTCGGCACGATGATCGAACTTCCCCGCGCCGCGCTCACCGCCGGCCGGATCGCCGAGGAGGCCGAGTTCTTCTCCTTCGGCACGAACGACCTCACCCAGACCACCTGGGGTTTCTCCCGCGACGACGTCGAGGCGGCGTTCTTCTCCGCCTACCTCGACAAGGGCATCTTCCCCGCCTCACCCTTCGAGACGATCGACCGCGACGGGGTGGGCCGACTGGTCCGCCTCGCGGTCGACGAGGGCCGTACCACCCGCCCCGACCTCCAGATCGGCGTCTGCGGCGAACACGGCGGCGACCCCGACTCCGTCCACTTCTTCCACACGGCCGGACTGGACTACGTGTCCTGCTCGCCGTTCCGGGTACCTGTGGCCCGCCTGGAGGCGGGGCGGGCGGCTCTGCCCCAAACGGAGGGCAGCGACAGCCGGTGAGGCAACCGCGGTGGGCCGGGGCCGTCCGGGCTCGCATCCGGGCCCATCGGCCCTGGCCATCTGCGGGTCGCCCGGGCGATGCTGAAGGCAGGAGCGGCACCGATCCCCCGCGGTGCCGCTCCGCTCGTGTCCCCACCTGTACCGCGCCTTGAGCTACGCACCTCTTCGAAAGCCCGTCATGGACCACGACGAGCGCCCTGCTCACCTCGCACACCCAGCGTGGGTGTCTCATACGGCGCGACGCGGACGCGCTTCCAGGGCCGGCGTCGTGGCGCGCCGCCGGTAGACCAGGTAGGGCCGGACGAGGTAGCCGACCGGAACGCTCCACACATGTACCAGGCGGGTGAACGGCCAGGCGGCGAACAGGAGAGAGGCGGTCAGGGCGTGCAGTTGGAAGAGCAAGGGTGCGCCGCCGATCGCCTCCGGCTGCGGCTGGAGGGTGAGGACTCCGCGGAACCAGACGGAGACAGTCTCGCGGTAGTCGTAGCCGCCGCCGAACACGTTGTGGGTGGCGGTGGCGCTGATGCCGAGCAGGACGGTGGCGGACAACAGCGGGAACAGCAGTTTGTCGCTGCGGTCGGTGGTCAGTCTGATCCGCCGGGTCAGGAGCCGTCGGGCGCACAGCATGCCGAGCCCCGTGAGCATGGCGACGCCGGCCACCGAACCCGCCCACACGGCCGTCGTGTGATAGGTGTGCTCGCTGATACCCGCGTCCTCGGTCCATGAGGCGGGCACGGCGAGCCCCACGACATGACCGGCGATGACCATGAAGGTACCCAGGTGGAACAGCGGGCTGCCCCAGCGCAGCCACCGGTGTTCCAGGAGCTGGCTGGTGTGGGTGGTCCAGCCGAACTGGTCGTGCCGGTAGCGCCAGACGTGGCCGACGGCGAACACGGCGAGGCAGACGTACGGGAAGGCGACCCACAGCAACAGGTCTGCGGTGGAGGTGTTCATCGGTGGCCTTCCGGGGGTGCGGGCGGGGTGAGTGTCGGCGGCGCCTGCTCGGGCGGGACGAATGCTCCCGGCGGGGCGAACTCTCCCTCGCCGTACGTCCCGTACGGGTCCAGGCCCACGTCCTCGTCGGGCGGTCCCTCGGCGGCGAGCTGTGCGACGGCCGCCAGGTCGGCGTCGGTGGGCGGCGGCAGCAGGGTACGCAGGGCGGCGAGGAGGTGCCGGTAGGGCGAGTCGGCGTCCGTCAGGGCCTGGTGGATGAGCTCCAGTCCGCGCCGGTGTTGGCGCAGGGGTGCCTCGCCTCGGCCGGGTCCGGCGAGCGCGGCGAACTCCAGGACGACCGGGAGGTGGTCGGGCAGTTCGCCGCCGTCGATGTCCCAGCCGGCGGCCCGGTAGCGGTTGTTGAGGGTGAGCAGGGCCATACCGCGGCGGCGGGTGTCGCCGTGCAGGTAGTAGGTGAGGTAGAGGCTGCTCTTGCGGCGCAGGTCGAACATCTCGACGTAGTGCCGCTCCAGCGCCTCGGGCTCCTCGCTCCTGAACCAGTCCATGAAGAGGGCGAGTTCGGAGGTGGCCGGGGACGGCGGCAGGGCGGCCACCGCGGCTGCCAACCGGGGGCTGTCGTCCGTCAGTTCGTGGTCCGGGTACTGAAGGAGCAGCGAGAGCAGCCGCAGCAGCAGGGCGCGGCGCTCGAGATCGTCGGGGGTCGGCACGGTACGGCGGCGGGTGGCCGCGCGGATGCGGGTGCGCACGATCGCCGGGATGGTGGCGGGCAGGGGGGTCATGCTCGGCCTCCGTCGGATGCACGGCGCAGGGTGGGGATGCCGAGCAGGACCCGGCGTTCGGACGGTTCGGCGGACTCCACCGGACAGCGGCTCTCCATCGCGGTGAGCGCGGTGGCGTCCTCCTTGTGGGCGGCCGGGACGACATAGCGGTCGGCGTACTTGGCGACGGCGAGGAGCCGGTGCAGGTCCTCGGCCTCTCGGGCGGTCAGGCCGACGGCCGTCAGCGCCGTCTCGTCGGCCTCCTCGCCGAGGGTGCGGGAGCGCATGTGGGAGCGGAGCGCGGTGAGTTTCATCAGCACGCCGGCCACCACATCGGTGTCGCCGGCGGTGAACAGCTCGGCCAGGTACTCCAGCGGGATACGCAGCCGGGTGACCGCGGCGAAGACGTGGTCGGGGTCGTCCTGATCGCCGCCCGCGCCGGTGACGGCGTCCAGCACCGGGGAGAGCGGTGGCACGTACCAGACCATGGGCAGGGTGCGGTACTCCGGGTGCAGGGGCAGGGCCACCTCGTAGCGGCAGACCAGGTCGTACACCGGGGAGCGGCGGGCCGCGTCCAGCCAGTCCTCGGGGATGCCCGACTCCCGTGCGGCGGCCCGCACTTCGGGGTCGTTCGGGTCGAGGAAGACCCCGCGCTGGGCGTCCAGCAGGTCCTGCTCGTCCGGGGTGGCCGCGGCCTCGCCGACGCGGTCGGCGTCGTAGAGGAGCAGGCCGAGGTAGCGCAGGCGGCCGACGCAGGTCTCGGAGCAGACGGTGGGCTGGCCGGCCTCGACGCGAGGGAAGCAGAAGGTGCACTTCTCGGCCTTGCCGGTGGCGTGGTTGACGTAGACCTTCTTGTACGGGCACGCCGTGACGCACATCCGCCAGCCGCGGCAGCGGTGCTGGTCGACCAGGACGATGCCGTCCTCGACGCGCTTGTACATCGCGCCGGACGGACAGGCCGACACACAGGCCGGGTTGAGGCAGTGCTCGCAGAGGCGGGGCAGGTGGAAGAGGAAGGTCTGCTCGAACTCGAACTTCACCTTCTCGGCCCATTCGCCGGTCAGGTTGGGGTCGCCGCCCGCGTTCTCGGGGGCGCCGCCGAGGCCGTCCTCCCAGTTGGCACCCCAGGTGATGGCGGTGGGCCTGCCGGTCAGGACCGAGCGGGGGCGGGCGACGGGGATGTCCTGGCCGGCCGGGGCGCTGACGAGGTTGTCGTAGTCGTAGGTGACCGGCTCGTAGTAGTCCTCGATGGCGGGCAGGTCCGGGTTGGAGAAGATCGACAGCAGGCGTTTGACGCGGCCGCCGGAGCGCAGGACCAGACGGCCCCGCCGGTCGAGCATCCAGCCGCCCTTCCACTGTTCCTGGTCCTCGTAGCGGCGGGGGTAGCCGACGCCGGGCTTCGTCTCGACGTTGTTGAACCAGGCGTACTCGACGCCGGTGCGGTTGGTCCACGTCTGCTTGCAGGTGACCGAGCAGGTGTGGCAGCCGATGCACTTGTCGAGGTTCATCACCATGGCGATCTGGGCCATCACGCGCATCTCAGTACTCCACTTCCTGCGAGCGGCGGCGGATGACGGTGACCTCGTCGCGCTGGTTTCCGGTGGGGCCGTAGTAGTTGAAGGCGTAGGTGAACTGCGCGTAGCCGCCCGCGAGATGGGTGGGTTTGAGCAGCAGCCGGGTCAGGGAGTTGTGGATGCCGCCCCGCTTGCCGCTGATCTCGGTCTTCGGGACGTTCACCGTGCGGTCCTTGGCGTGGTACATGTACACCGTGCCCTCGGGCATCCGGTGCGTGACCACGGCGCGGGCTGCTACCACGCCGTTGCGGTTGTACGCCTCGATCCACTCGTTGTCCTTGACGCCGATCTTCTCGGCGTCCGCGGTGGACATCCAGATCACCGGGCCGCCGCGGGAGAGCGCGAGCATGTAGGCGTTGTCCTGGTACTCGGAATGAATGGACCACTTGGAGTGCGGGGTGAGGTAGCGGACCGTCACCTCGGCCTGTCCGTCGTGCAGATGCTCGTCCCCGTAGTGGCGGCCGGCATCCAACGGCGGCCGGTAGACGGGTAGTTGCTCGCCGAGTTCGGCGATCCAGTCGTGGCTGACGAAGAAGTGCTGACGGCCGGTGAGGGTGTGCCAGGGCTTCTTGTGCTCGGTGTTGATGACGAACGGGGAGTAGCGGCGGCCGCCGGTCTCGCTGCCGGACCATTCGTACGAGGTCATCACCGCGCGGGGCTGGGTGCGCGTGTCGGCGAAGGTGATCCGCTCGGCCTCGCGCTCGGCGGCGAGTTCCACGAGCCCCTCGCTGCCGGTCTGTTCCTCCAGCTCACGGAAGCCCTGGGTGGCGAGCCGTCCGTTGGTGGTGCCGGACAGGGCGAGGATCGCCTCGCACATATGGGTGGCGGTGGCGAGCGAGGGGCGTCCGGCGGCGATCCCGTCCCTGATGGTGCCGTTGCGGTGCCTCAGCTCGTCGATCTCCCGGTCGGGGTGGACGGTGACGCCCTTGGTGGTCGTGCCGAGGGTGTCGAGGAGTGGGCCGACGGCGCGGATCTTCTCGGCGACGGCCGCGTAGTCGCGCTCGACGGTGACCAGCCTCGGCATCGTGCGTCCGGGTATCGGCTCGCACTCCCCCGCCTTCCAGTCCCGCACTGCGCCGGGCTGGGCGAGTTCGTCGGGGGTGTCGTGCAGCAGCGGCACGGCAAGGACATCGGTGCGGCTGCCCAGGTGCTCGACGGCCAGTTCGCTGAAGCGGTCGGCGAGCCCGAGGAAGGTGTCGTAGTCGGTGCGGGCCTGCCAGGGCGGGGCGATGGCCGGGGTGAAGGCGTGCACGAAGGGGTGCATGTCGGTGCTGGACAGGTCGTCCTTCTCGTACCAGGTCGCGGCCGGCAGGACCACGTCGGCGAGCAGGCCGGTGGAGGTCATCCGGAAGTCCATGGCGACCAGGAGGTCGAGCTTGCCCTCGGGTGCCTCCTCGCGCCAGACGACGTCCTCGGGGCGGGCGCCGGGAGGCGCTTCCTGGCTGCGCACCGCGCTGTCGGTGCCGAGCAGATGGCGCAGGAAGTACTCGTTGCCCTTGCCGGAGGAGCCGAGCAGGTTGGCCCGCCACACGGTGAGCACCCGCGGGAAGTTGGCCGGGTCGTCGGGGTCCTCGACCGCGAACCTGAGCCGTCCGGCCTTGAGTTCGCCGATGATGTGCTCGGCGACCGGGCGGCCTTCGGCGGCCGCCTCGTCGGTCAGGTCGAGCGGGTTGCGGTTGAAACCGGGATGGCCGGGGGTCCAGCCGAGCCGTACGGCCTGCGCGAGGGTGTCCGCGAACGCCTTGCCCTTGAAGCGGCCTTCACCTAGCGGGGACGCCAACTCCTCGGGCCCGAAGGCCTCGTAGCGCCACTGGTCGGTGTTGAGGTACCAGTACGAGGTGCCCGCCATGTGCCGTGTGGGCCGCTGCCAGTCGAAGGCGAAGGCCAGGTGCTGGAGGCCGGTGATGGGGCGGATCTTCTCCTGGCCGACGTAGTGGGCCCAGCCGCCGCCGTTGACGCCCTGGCATCCGGTCATCGTCGTCAGGGCGAGGAAGGCGCGGTAGATGGTGTCGGAGTGGAACCAGTGGTTGGTTCCGGCGCCCATCGCGATCATCGAGCGGCCCTGGGTGCGCTCGGCGTTACGGGCGAACTCGCGGGCGATTCGGGCGGCCTGTTCGGCGGGGACGGAGGTGATCGTCTCCTGCCAGGCCGGGGTGTAGGGCTGGGTGACGTCCTCGTAGGAGGTGGGCCAGTGGCCCGGCAGGCCGGGACGGTGGACGCCGTACTGCGCGAGCATCAGGTCGAAGACAGTGGTGACCAGACGGCCGCCGATCGTGCGGACCGGGACGCCCCGGAGCATGGTCGAGCCGCCCTCGGTGGTGCCCTCGTCGAAGCGGGGCAGGGCAATCGGGACGGTGTCCTCGGCCGACTCCAGCAGGCTCAATTCGGGTTCTACTGCGCCTAGTTCAAGGTTCCAACGGCCTCGCTCGGCTTCCCCCCACCGGAAGCCGAGCGAGCCGCCCGGGACCACCGGTTCCCCGGTGGCCCGGTCCAGGAGGACGGTCTTGTGCTCCGCGTGCTCCTCGTCGTCGCGGCCGAGATCGGCCGCGGTGAGAAACCCGTCGGGGACCAGGCCGTGTTCACCGTGCTCGCGCAGGGCCACCAGGAACGGCGCGTCTGTGTACGTCCTCAAGTACTGCTGGAAATAGGGCACTTCGCGGTCGACCAGGAACTCGCGCAGGATCACGTGCCCCATCGCCATGGCGAGCGCCCCGTCGGTGCCGGGGTGCGGGGCGAGCCATTCGTCGGCGTGCTTGACGTTGTCGGCGTAGTCGGGGCTGACGGCTACGACCTTGGTGCCGTTGTAGCGGGTCTCGGTGAGGAAGTGCGCGTCGGGCGTACGGGTGACGGGGATGTTGGAGCCCCACATGATCAGGTAGCCGGCGTTCCACCAGTCGGCGGCCTCGGGGACGTCGGTCTGGTCGCCGAAGACCTGCGGGGAGGCGATGGGGAGGTCGGCGTACCAGTCGTAGAAGGAGAGCAGTGTGCCGCCGATCAGCGACAGGAAACGGGCGCCTGCGGCGAAGGAGGCCATGGACATCGCCGGGATCGGGGAGAAACCGGCGACCCGGTCGGGGCCGTACGCCTTGATGGTGTGCACGTGGGCGGCGGCGACCAGCTCGTTCACCTCGTCCCAACTCGCCCGCACCAGGCCGCCCTTGCCGCGGGCCTTCTTGTAGGCGCGGGCCTTGGCGGGGTCGGAGGTGATCTCCGCCCAGGCGGCTACCGGGTCGCCGAGGCGGCTGCGGGCCTCGCGCCACAGCTTCAGCAGCGCGCCCCGTACATAGGGGTAGCGGACGCGGCTGGGCGAGTAGGTGTACCAGGAGAAGGACGCGCCGCGGGGGCAGCCGCGCGGCTCGTACTCGGGGCAGTCGGTGCCGATGGACGGGTAGTCGGTGGCCTGGTGCTCCCAGGTGATGATGCCGTCCTTGACGTACACCATCCACGAACAGGAGCCGGTGCAGTTCACGCCGTGGGTGGAGCGCACCACCTTGTCGTGTGCCCACCGGTCCCGGTAGAAGCCCTCCCAGGCCGGGTCGCCGGTGCCGAAGACGGCCCGGCCGTCCGCCGACACCTCACGGCGGGTCAGCAGGCGGCGCGCGGCCAGTGGCCAGGCCTCGGCGCCGCGCGGCCGGCTCTGTCGTGCGTTGTGCTCACTCTCCATGGCCGCAAACGCTAGGCACGCCCCGGCACAGCCGCCGTGGGCCGAACGGCCCTGGCCGATGCCCGGTCGGTCCTTTCCCGGGACCGGGGTCGCTGCCGGACTCGGTGTGATCCGACCGGCCCCGCGAGCAGGGGCCGTCAGGCCCCGCAATGGGGACCGACGACCCCAGCTCCCCCGGACAGCCCCCGGCCGATAGTGGCCGCCGGGCCACCAGCACACGCCGTGCGACTGGGGATTCGAGGCCCAACACGTCAACGCACCAGTAGAAAGGACCCGGTGGCATGCTCCAGCCGTCGAGGAATCACCACGAGACACCGTCGACCGGCGTGTCCGTCTCCAGCCGGGCGTGGACGATGCTGGTACTCGCCACGCTCGGCTTCGCCGTCAACTTCTGGGCCTGGGCCTTGCTCAGCCCACTCGGCCCGCGCTTCAAGGACACCCTGGACCTCACCTCCTTCCAGCAGTCGCTGCTGGTGGCGGTGCCCGTCGTGGTCGGCTCCCTGGGCCGCGTCCCGGTCGGCGCGCTGACCGACCGCTTCGGTGGGCGGGTGATGTTCCCGGTGGTGTCGGCCGCCACCGTCGTCCCGGTCCTGTATCTCGGTCTGGCCGGGCACGGCTCCCTGCCGGCTCTGCTGGCCGGGGGATTCTTCCTCGGCATCGGCGGCACCGCGTTCGCGGTCGGTGTGCCGTTCGTCAGCGCCTGGTTCCCACCCGAGCGGCGCGGTCTGGCGATCGGGATCTTCGGCGCCGGCATGGGCGGCACCGCGATCAGTGCGCTCACGACGGTGAAGCTGGTCGACGCGCACGGCATGGCGAACCCGTTCCTCATCACGGCCGGTGTGCTCGTGGTCTACGCCGTCGTGGCCGCGCTGATCCTGCGGGACGCGCCGGGCCGTACCGTACCGACCGAGCCGCTGGCCCGACGACTGGGCGCGACCTTGAAGCTCGGCATCACCTGGCAGGCGTCCGCTCTGTACGCGGTCTGCTTCGGCGGTTATGTGGCCTTCTCCGTCTATCTGCCGACGTACCTCAAGACCGGCTACGGCCTCACCCAGGCCGACGCGGCCGACCGCATGGCCGGATTCGTGCTGTTGGCGGTGGCGATGCGCCCGGTGGGCGGTTGGCTGTCTGACCGCATCGGCCCGGTGAAGGTCGTCGGCGGCTCACTGGCCGTACTGTTCACCGGGGCGTTCGTGCAGGCCTTCACCCCGGCCCTGGCGCCGGTCGGCACGCTCGCGTTCCTGTCGATGGGTGCGGCTCTCGGCGCGGGCAGCGGCGCCGTGTTCGCCCTGGTGGCCCTGCTGGCCCCCACCGACAAGGTCGGCTCGGTCACCGGCGTCGTCGGTGCCGCGGGCGGCCTGGGTGGATTCGTTCCGCCCCTGCTGATGGGCTCGCTGTACGGCGCCTACGGCTCGTACGCCATCGGCCTCCTCCTGCTGTCCGCCGTCGCGGCCGGGGCGCTCACCTTCGCGGGGACCGGTGTTCGCCACGCGGTCGCCCGACGCCGGCCTGCGACGCAGCACTGAGTAGACCTCTCCGGTCTTCCTGACCCTGCTTCACCTCAGGATTCGCCCGGCGCACATCCGGCGCCGGGCGGACTGCTGTGCGGTGACGCGGCACGTCAGGACCTGAGCTTCAGGCCGTAGACCGTACGACCGCCCACGAGTTCGCGACCGGTCACCAACTCGGGCTCGATGCGGAAGAAGACCTCCTCCGGTCAGGACACCCAGGAGCGCGGCCCGGTCCGCAACAGCCGTTCATGGTCGGCCTGTGCCTCGACCACCCTGGCCGGTCCGGTCTGTGCGGGAACGGCGTCACGCGGTTATCCGACGCCCTGTGACGGTGTGCGGCTCGACGCACACCCAAACGTCGCGGTGACCGCCGGCCCAGGGCGCGCTGTACGCCCGTTGGTCGAGCCAGCGGGTCTCGTCACGGTCCGTGACCGTTCGTGCGGGCCCGCGCACGAGCACGCTCCATCCTCTGCTGAAGGCCTCGTCGATGCGGTCGACCTCGAAGGCCACTCGGTGATCGGACGCCAGCGACGGAGTCGCACCGGAGGCTGTCCGGAAGACGATCACACTGTGGACGACGGTGTAGTTGACCGGCACGATGACGGGCCCCGAGACAGTCGACACAGCTATCCGTCCCACTCCGTGAGTGCCGAGCAGGGCCATGCACTCGCACAAGCCCAGTTCGGTGAACCGGGGTCTGGGAGCGGCCTGTTGAGGACCGGGGGGCAGGTCGTCGACTCCGCCGGTGAGTTCGGACACCGTGGTCTCCAGGGCCGTGGCCAGGCTGAGCATCGTGCTCCTGTTCGGTGCGGCGCCGGGATGCTCCTCCAGGTGCTTCAGGTAGGTGGACGTCATGCCCGCCCGGGCGGCCGTCTCCTGCCGGGTGAGGCCGAGGTGTGCACGCCGGGCGGCGAGTCGGCGGCCCAGATCGCCCAGCGGCCGCTCCGTCGTCCCGGCGGTGTCGGCTCCCGTCCGTTCGGGCATGGTCGTCACGTCCTTCCCTTCAGCGCTCGCGCACGGCGACGGTCTCGTGCTGCTCTCCTCCGAGCACGACCTTGAGGGCGCCGGTGTCGGCGGCGCGGGCAAAGACGTCGTACGCCTCCTCCATGCGGTCGAGCGGGAAGGTGTGGGTCACCAGCTGCGCGGTGGGCAGCCGTCCGGCTGCGGCCATCCGCAGCAGGGTGGGGGTGGAGTAGGTGTCGACCAGGCCGGTGGTGATGGTGACGTTCTTGATCCACAGATCCTCGAGATGCAGGGTCGCCGGTGCGCCATGCACGCCGACGTTGGCGACGTGCCCGCCCGGCCGGACCATGCGCGTGCACAGCTCGAAGCTCTCCGGGACGCCCACGGCCTCGATCACGACATCCGCGCCAAGCCCGTCGGTCAGGTCGGCGATCAGCTGTTCGGGAGTCTCCCCGGCGTCGGCCACCGCGTCGGCGCCGAGCTTGCGAGCGGCCTCCAGCCGGGCAGCGGCCAGGTCGACGGCGACGATCCGCTCGGGGCTGAACAGCCGAGCCGTGGCGATCGCGGCCAGACCGATGGGACCGGCTCCGACCACAACGACGGTGTCTCCGGGCTGCACCCGCCCGTTCAGCACCCCCACCTCGTACGAGGTCGGGAAGATGTCGGCCAGCAGGACGGCGTCCTTGCTCTCCATGGCGGCGGGCAGGGAGTGCACGGACAGGTCGGCGTAGGGGACGCGGACGTACTCGGCCTGAGTGCCGTCGATCAGGTGGCCGAGGATCCATCCTCCGCCGTCGCGGCACTGCCCGTATGTGCCCTGCCGGCAGTAGGCGCAGCGGCCGCACGCGCTGATGCACGAGACCAGGACCCGGTCCCCCGGCCGCACGGTGCGGACGTCGCTGCCGGTCTCGACGATCTCGCCGACCGCCTCGTGCCCCAGCACCGTGCCGGGGCGCACCTCGGGGACGTCGCCCTTGAGGATGTGCAGGTCCGTGCCGCAGATGGTGACGGCACCGACGCGCACGATGGCGTCGGTGGGTTCCTTGATGGCCGGGTCCGGGACCTCTTCCCAGGCGGACTGTCCGGCGCCGTGGAACACGAAGGCTTTCATGGCGCTCCTCACTCCACTCGATCGGCTGCGGAGCCCGGTGTCGGCTGCGAGGTCTCGGCGACCAGTACGCGCCTGGTGCCACCCTGCGCCGGATTTGCCCCGCAAGTCCAGCCTGGCCTGCGGGTACGGAGACCGCTTGGGCCGGTCGGGCCACTTCGCGGGTCGGACGGGGACGGCCGCGTGCGGTAGCCGTGCGGATGTCCCTTGGCCCGTCGGGCCCGGCCTCCGGGGACCGTTCGGCCCTTCCACGCCGTCCGCCGTCGCCGAAGACCGACCGCCTCCCTGCCGCCATGGGCTGAACGGCCCCACTTCGGCCGTGGATCCGGTGCCGGGCGGCCCTGCGGTGCACCTGGTCGGCCCGTGCCCGGGCGCACCGGCGACTGCCACCTTCAGGACTGCGAACAACTGGAGGAGGTGCATGTTCATGAGCTGCCGCAAGCGGTCCAGGAAGCATTTTTGGCGCTGGCGGAGCAATCCCCTGCGGCGCCGGGACGACATCGTCGAGGCCTGGGTCGTACTGGCCGTGTGGGCGGTCGTCGCCGTAGGAGGCGCGATCACCGGCCTGGTGACGGCCCACACCGCGGACGACGCGCTCGCCCAGCGGCGTGCCGGGCGGCACCCCGTCCGCGCCGTGCTGCTCGCCGACGTGCCGCATCGCACGCCTGCCGTCCGGTCGTCGAGCGACAAGGCCTTGGCGAAGGTCCGCTGGACGGCACCCGACGGATCCACCCGCACCGACAACGTGCTCGTCGACACCGGTCTCAAGGCCGGAACGCATGTCGTGGCCTGGCAGGACGGGCGCGGCACATGGGTCGCCGCACCGCCGAGCTCCGGCGCGGCCGCCGTCGAGGCGGGCGTCCTGGGTGCCGCCGCCGGGCTCGCTCTCGCGGGCGCCGTCCTCGCCGTGGGAGCCGTCGCACGGTCGCGGCTCGACCGGCGGCGTATCGACACATGGGGACGGGAGTGGGACCTGGTGGGGCCGAAGTGGGGGCACCGGACCAGCTGACGCTGCCTCTGGCGGCTCGATCGAAAGGCGAATCGTGATGGAACAAGACATCGTTGCCCGCACCGACGGCTCGGCGCACGACCGGGCGGTGGTCCAGTGGGCCTCGCAGGAAGCGACAGCACGAGGACTCCCGCTCCGGGTGATCCACGGCCCGCTGACCGTCGTGCCGGACACAGCACAACTGGTCGTGGCCGGCGCACACGCGCAGGATGCCCTCGCCTACTCCGCCTGTCCTGTCGTCCTGATCACCGGGAGGCCCGGCACGCGCCGCTCCACCGAGATCGTGCTCGGCGTCGATGCTCGTGAACCCGCCCAGGGAGCAATCGACTTCGCCTTCGTCACCGCCCGGCTGCGGGGTGTACTCCTGCACGCCGTGCACGCCTGGCGGCTCCCCTCCTGCGCGGCCGAACTGCCCTTCGGCGTACCGGAGGAGGACCGCGGCGGCTGGGAGGACGACGAGGTGCAGCTGCTGTCCGACGTACTGCGGCCGTGGCGGGAGAAGTACCCCGAGGTGCCCGTGCTGGAGGACGTCCGGCTGCTGACCCCGGCCCGGGCGCTGGTCCAGCGGTCGGCGAGCGCGGGCCTGCTGGTCGTGGGCCGTGAGCCCGGGGCGGACGAACCCGGGCCGGTCACGCGCGTGCTCCTGCGTGAATCCCGGTGCCCGGTCGCCGTGGTGCCGTCCTGAGCGTGCCTCGACGCACGGCCCTGGTGACGGATCAAGCAGGACCTCCAGGACGACCTCCAGGCATACGGCCTCGCAGACTCCGTGGGTACGGAGCTGATCTTCCCGACCCTGCCGACCGCCGTCGCCGCGTACCGGAAGTGGTGCCGCGGTCAGTAGGCCGCCAGACCGTGCGCCCTGAACCGCTCCCGGACCCGCTCGACGAGTCCGGGATCGGGAACGGGGGTGTCGCGCAGCGGGAACGGGAGCCCGAGCGCCTCGTACTTCGCGGCACCGAGCTTGTGGAACGGCAGAACGTCCACGCGGTCGACCGACCCGAGCCCCGAGACGAAGCGGGCCAGGCCTTCGACGGACTCCGGGGCGTCCGTCCAGCCGGGCACCAGGACGTAGCGGATCCACATCGGGATGCCGAGCCGGTCGAGGCGGGTGGCGAAGTTCAGGGTGGGGGTGAGTTCGCCACCCGTCAGCCGCCGGTAGGCCGTGACGTCGAAGGACTTGATGTCCAGCAGCACCAGGTCGGTGTCGGTGAGGAGTTCGTCGGTGGCGCGGGTACCGAGGAAGCCGGAGGTGTCGAGGGCGGTGTGCTGTCCGGCTTCCTTGCAGCGGCGCAGCAGCTCGCCGGTGAAGGCGGGCTGGAGCAGCGGTTCGCCGCCCGTTACGGTGACTCCCCCGCCGGCCGTGGTGATGAAGGCGCGGTACTTCTCGATCTTCGCCATCACCTCGTCGACACTCACCTCCTTGCCGTCGCGCATGTGCCAGGTGTCGGGGTTGGCGCAGTACAGGCAGCGCAGCGGGCAGCCGGAGACGAAGAGGGCGAACCGGGTCCCGGGGCCGTCCACGCCGGTGGACAGGTCCCAGGAGTGGATCCGGCCGGTGGTCGCCACCTCGCTCACAGCGATCCGTGGAAGGTACGGCTGATCACGTCGAGCTGCTGCTCCCGCGTCAGCCGGACGAAGTTGACGGCGTAGCCGGACACACGGATGGTGAGGTCCGGGTACTTCTCCGGGTTCTGCATCGCGTCCTCCAGCGTGGCCCGGTCGAGGACGTTGACGTTCATGTGGAAGCCGCCGACGGCCATGTAGGCGTCGAGGATGCCGACCAGGTGCCCGGCGCGCTCGCCCGGGTTGTGGCCCAAACCTTCGGGCGTGATGGTCGTCGTCAGCGAGATGCCGTCGCGGGCCTGCTCGTACGGCAGTTTGGCGACCGACAGCGCCGAGGCCGCGACCCCGTGCCGGTCGCGGCCGTTCATCGGGTTGGCACCGGGCGCGAAGGGGTCTCCGGCGCGGCGGCCGTCAGGTGTGTTGCCGGTGTGCTTGCCGTAGACGACGTTCGAGGTGATCGTCAGCACGGACTGCGTGTGCTCGGCGTCCCGGTAGGCGGGGTGCCTGCGCACCTTCGCCATGAACGACTCCACCAGTCCTACGGCGATGGCGTCGGCCCGGTCGTCGTTATTGCCGTACGCCGGGAAGTCGCCCTCGGTACGGAAGTCGACGGCGAGTCCGGTGGCGTCACGGAACACCTTCACCCGCGCGTACTTCACGGCGGACAGGCTGTCGGCGGCGACCGACAGACCGGCGATACCGCACGCCATGAAGCGGTGTACGGGGTGGTCGTGCAGGGCCATCTCGACGCGCTCGTAGGCGTACTTGTCGTGCATGTAGTGGATGACGTTCAGCGCGTCGACGTACGTCGCGGCCAACCAGTCCAGAACCCCGTCGTACGCCTTGGAAAGCTCCTCGTAATCCAGGTGGTCACCCGTCAGCGGGGGCGTCGGGGGCGCGATCTGCTCGCCCGTCATCTCGTCCCGGCCGCCGTTGACGGCGTAGAGCAGCGCCTTGGCCAGGTTGACCCGCGCGCCGAAGAACTGCATCTGCTTCCCGACCGCCATCGCCGACACACAGCAGGCGATCGCGGTGTCGTCCCCGGTGCACGGGCGCGTCAGTTCGTCGGACTCGTACTGGACGGCACTCGTGTCGATCGAGACCTGAGCGCAGAACTCCTTGAAGCCGGTCGGTAGTCGCGGCGACCACAGCACGGTCAGGTTGGGTTCCGGTGCCTGGCCGAGGTTGTAGAGGGTCTGGAGGAAGCGGAAGGAGGTGCGGGTGACCAGGGTGCGGCCGTCGGCGCCCATGCCGCCGATGGACTCCGTGACCCAGGTGGGGTCGCCGGAGAACAGTGCGTCGTACTCCGGCGTGCGCAGGAACCGTACGATCCGCAGCTTGATCACGAAGTCGTCGATCAGTTCCTGGGCGCGCGTCTCGTCGATGAGGCCGTCCGTCAGGTCGCGCTGGAGGTACACGTCGAGGAAGGTGGACGTGCGTCCCAGGGACATCGCGGCGCCGTTCTGCTCCTTCACGGCGGCGAGATAGCCGAGGTAGAGCCACTGCACGGCCTCGTGGGCGGTGGCGGCGGGCCGGGAGACGTCACAGCCGTAGGAGGCGGCCATCTCGGTCAGTTCGCCCAACGCCCTTATCTGCTCGGCGAGTTCCTCCCGGTCCCGGATGACGTCGCCGGTGGAGGGGCGGGCGTCCAGCAGAGCCCGCTCAGCCCTCTTCGCCTCGACGAGCCGGTCCGTGCCGTACAGCGCAACGCGCCGGTAGTCGCCGATGATCCGGCCGCGGCCGTAGGCGTCGGGCAGTCCGGTGATGATGCCGGCCCTGCGTGCGGCGCGCATCTCGGGTGTGTAGGCGTCGAAGACACCGTCGTTGTGGGTCTTGCGGTAGGTGCCGAAGACCCTCGTCACGAAGGGGTCGGGCTCATAGCCGTACGCATTCAGCCCACTCTGGACCATCCGCAGGCCGCCGTTCGGCATGATCGCACGCTTCAACGGAGCGTCGGTCTGCAGGCCGACGATCAGTTCGCGGTCACGGTCGATGTAGCCGGGGGCGTGCGAGGTGATCGTGGAGGGGGTGGCGGTGTCGACGTCGAGGACTCCCCTGGCACGCTCCTCCGGGAACAGGGAGCTGACCTTCTCCCAGACGGCGCGGGTTCGGTCGGTGGGGCCACCCGTCAGGAAGGCCGCGTCGCCCTCGTACGGTGTGTAGTTGGCCTGGATGAAGTCGCGCACGTCGACGCGTTCGCGCCAGCCGGTCCCGGCGAAGCCTCGCCAGGGCCCGGCTGTCCGGTGGTCGGCTGTCACAGTAGTGGTCATCGCCGTTTACCTCGCTCTCGTGCGGACCGCGGAGTCAGTGGTGGGCCGGGATCTGCGCGGGCCGCTCAGGTGTCCTGTCCTTGCGGTCGGCAGGCGGCCGACGGCGCTGTTGCAGCCGCACGACCAGCGCGTCGAGCGCGGCGCTCATCAGGAAGGTGACTGCCGCGGAGATCACCAGAAGGACCGCGAACAGCCTCCAGAACTCGGGCGTCAGCGACGTACCCACTTCTCTCACCCCTCGGTAGAGCAGGTTGCTTACGTCTTCATCGAACCGCCGCGCCGGGTGCCCGGCAGGGTGCCGGAGGTCTCCTCGTAGGAGCCGGCCGGCCCGCGCCTAGGGGCCGGGTGGCCCATGGCCTGTGCCCGACGGCGGGCACAAGCTGACCTTGGGAGTCCCAGCGTCCGTCGAGAGGCACGCCATGATCACCACCCCCGCACCCAGCATGCTGCGCGCCCTGCCCGCCGAGCACCGGCAGCGGCTGATGCGCTACGCCCGCGAAGTCTCCTTCCCACAGGGGACGCGCCTGTTCGAGGAGGGCGGCAAGGCCGACCGGTTCTGGGTCATCCGCACCGGCACGGTCGAGCTCGACATGCACGTGCCCGGTCGCCGCGCGGCCGTCATCGAGACCCTCCGGGACAACGAGCTCGTGGGCTGGTCCTGGCTGTTCACCCCGCATGTCTGGCACCTGGGTGCCGAGGCGACGACCCCGGTACGGGCGTACGAGTTCGACGCCACCGCCGTCCGGCTGATGTGCCAGGACGACCCGGCCATGGGCAACACCGTCGCCCAGTGGGTCGGTGACGTACTCGCCCACCGCCTCCGCTCCACCCGGACCCGGCTGCTGGACCTGTACGCCCCGTACGGCGCCGGCACCGCCGTCTGAACCGCGAGGAGTGATCATGCACGGCACCCCGCACATCGTCAGCGACGTCATGACCCACACGGTCACCGCCGTCGGTCGTAAGGCCACCTTCAAAGAGATCGTGCAGATGATGCAGGACTGGAAGGTCAGCGCCCTGCCCGTCCTCGAAGGCGAGGGGCGTGTCATCGGTGTCGTCTCCGAGGCCGACCTGCTGCCCAAGGAGGAGTTCCGCGACAGCGACCCGGACCGCTACACCCAGCTGCGCCACCGGTCCGACCTGGCGAAGGCCGACGCGGTCGCCGCGGAGGAGCTGATGACCTCCCCGGCGCTCACCACCCACCCCGACGCGACTCTCGCCCAGGCCGCCCGGACCATGGCGCACTCCAGGGTCAAGCGGCTTCCCGTGGTGAACGAACTGGGCATGCTGGAAGGCATCGTCAGCAGGTCCGACCTGCTCAAGGTCTTCCTGCGCAGCGACGACGAGATCGCCGAGGAAGTCCGTCGCGAAGTCGCTGCCTACCTCTTCCCCGCTCCAGGCTCGACGGTCCTCGTCCAGGTGCACGACGGCGTCGTGAAGCTCGCCGGTCGAGTCCGGGACACGTCGCTGATTCCTGTGGCCGCCCGTCTCATACGGGCCGTCGAGGGTGTGGTGGACGTGGACTTCGAGCTGGAGGAGCGCGGCAATTCGGCCGGCTCACCGGGCGCGGGGGCCGCGCGACTCTGAGGCGGGAATGTCAGGCGCTCGGCGTCGAATGCTCGGTGAGGCGACGGCGCTCCGCCGTCCCTGGTCCTGGTCGAGGGCCGGTCTCCACTCCCGGCTTCGAGTGGCATCGCCACCGTGGTCCGGAGACGGTCACCACCGTGATCGACGGAGTCCTCCAGGTTGCCGACGAGCACCGCCTTTTCGCGCACGCCTTGAGCGGGCGCCTGCTGATCGGGGACCGGGAGTTGCGGGCCGGTGGGACCGGCTGGGCAGAGCCCTTCACCAGTGAGGCGTCAACGACGTCGCAATCCGTAGCTCGCGGCGACAGCTGTGAGCGCCTGGCTTTTCCGGCCGCGGCGATGAGGTCGCCCGACCGAGGGCCGAATCGATCGGTTCGCCGTTGTGTGACGAGGGGTCGACGTGCGTCCTCCGGCGCTCGCCGCCTCACATACGTCGGCGTATGGGCAGCTCCTTATAGTTGCCGCATCAACTACTACGTGAAGAAATACCGACGCCCACTCCGACCCAAACTCAGGAGGCGCGAACTGGTCATGCTCCTCACGAGGAACGTCGTACGCTCCCGTCCAGCTCGCGGTGTTCGGCCTGTCGGCGGCGTTCGCCGGGCTCGCCGGCGGGATCTTCGCCTTCTTCATGGCGTACCTCGCCCCGGGTTCGTTCGGGGTGCTGCTGTCCGTCCAGTTCGTCGTCATGGCCGTGGTGGGAGGCCTCGACGTCGGCTCGCAACCGGGCATGCCCGCGCACGCGCCGCAGGTGTTCTCGTACGCGGTCTACGCACTGCTGCTGGTGGTCGCCGTGCTCTTCCTCCCGCGGGGGCTGGTGCCCGCCGGAGCCGACGCGTTGCGCCTGCTGACACGGCGGTTCGCCCGGCAGCGGCCGGACACCGAAGCCACGGAGGAGGCGGTACCGGTGCCCCGAGGGCCGCGTGCGTGAACGGGGCGAGGGGCTGCGCGCCCTGGTCGAGAGTGGGTGATCGTAACCGCGACCGCCGGTGACGCCGCCCCGCGTCAGGCCTTGCTGAGCGACGCCAGTCGCGAGGCCGCCGCCTTCACCTCGGCGGCGACCGACTCGATGTCGAACTCGTGCATCGCCACCACGCCCACCGAGGCGCCCGCCGCGCCCGGCACCTCGAACCCCGCGGCGATGCCGGTGGCACCCTGCTGAAGCTGCCCCGAGGTGACGCTGTAACCCAGCTCGCGGGCCCTCACGACGTCCTCGGAGTCATCCGGCAGGGGCGGCTGCAACGCGAGGATGGCGACACCGTTCGCCCCGCGCTCCAACGGATGCCGGACACCGATGCGATAGCCCACCTGGACCGGGCCGTGCTGGACGGTCGGCTGCGCACCCGCGACGGGGACGCACTCGCGCGCGCCGTGCGCCACCGTCAGGAAGGCAGAGGCACCGGTGGCGTCCGCGAGCCCCTGGAGCACCGGCTGGGTCACGAGCACCAGCTGATGCTGGAACCGCCCCGCCAGCGTGGCGGCACCGGCGCCGAGCCGCACCCGCTTCCCCTGCCGGGACACCAGCGCGTGCTCCTCCAGCGTCTGCACGATCCGGTAGGCGATGGCCCGGTCGATCTCCAGCCGCGCCGCCAGGTCCGCCACCGTCAGCCCGTCGGCCGACAGCGAGATCAGGTCCAGCGCCCGAAGCCCACGATCCAGACCTTGCAGGGTGGCCATCAACACCTCCGAGAAATCGCCAGAGCCCTTCGGGCGCCACGTTAAGCCACGTCAGACACACAACGGCGGCCGGGATCACGGCGCCGGCACCTTGACTGCACCGTCACCCCCGCCCTACCGTCAATTTTGTCGCTGCTATCGCACACATCTGTGCGCTGAGCGCACAGAGGAGAGACTCGTGCCGTACTACCACCAGGCGGGGGCGGTTCCGCCGAAGCGCCACACCCAGCACCGGGATCCCGCCGGGAACCTCTACTACGAGGAGCTGATGGGCGAGGAGGGCTTCTCCTCGGACTCCTCGCTGCTCTACCACCGGCACATCCCGTCGGCCGTACGGGAGTACCGGGTGTGGGAACTGGGCGACCAGACCCTCACCCCCAACCACCCCCTGGTGCCCCGGCATCTCTCCACGCACAAGCTCTTCGCGGACGCCGCGTCCGGCACCGACGCCGTCACCGGCCGCAGGCTGCTGCTGGGCAACGACGACGTGCGGCTGGCGTACGTCGTGGCCGACACCGTCAGCCCCTACTACCGCAACGCGATCGGCGACGAGTGCCTCTACGTCGAGGACGGCCGGGCCCGCGTGGAGACGGTCTTCGGTGACCTCGAAGTGGGCGACGGCGACTACGTCATCGTCCCGCGGGCCACCACGTACCGGATCGTCCCGGACGGGACCGTCCGCATCTACGCGATCGAGGCCAACTCACACATCGGCCCCCCGCGCCGCTACCTGTCCAAGTACGGCCAGCTGCTGGAGCACGCCCCGTACTGCGAGCGCGACCTGCGCCTCCCGGTCGGTCCGAAGCTCGCCGACGGCGAGAACGTCGAGGTGTACATCAAGCACCGCGGACCCGGCGGTGTGGTGGGCACCGTCCACACCCTCCCGAACCATCCCTTCGACGTCGTCGGCTGGGACGGCTGCCTCTACCCGTACGTGTTCAGCATCCGTGACTTCGAGCCGATCACAGGCCGGGTCCACCAGCCGCCGCCGGCCCACCAGGTCTTCGAAGGCCACAACTTCGTGATCTGCAACTTCGTGCCACGCAAGGTGGATTACCACCCGCTGGCCGTCCCTGTGCCGTACTACCACTCCAACGTCGACTCCGACGAGGTGATGTTCTACTGCGGCGGCGACTACGAGGCCCGCAAGGGCTCCGGGATCGGACAGGGCTCGATCTCCCTGCACCCGGGCGGCCACCCGCACGGTCCCCAGCCCGGCGCGATGGAGCGCTCGATCGGGGCGGAGTTCTTCGACGAACTCGCGGTCATGGTCGACACCTTCCGGCCCCTTCAGCTCGGTGAGGCCGGCCGCGGCACGGACGACGGGACGTACGCCTACTCCTGGGAGCAGAACCGATGACCTCGCAGATCCCGCCGGTGTTCGTCGGCCTGTTCGACGACGCTGCCGTCTTTCCGCCCGGCAGTCTGCCGATCGAGGAGGCGGTTCCGGCACATGTGGCGCACACGCGCGGTGCCCACGCGGGGCTGGTCGGCCCGTTCGTGCTGGCCGCCAAGGACGTCGAGCGGCTCGGCGCCGAGCTGACCGCCGATCTACCGGAGGGTTCCTTCGACCTCTCCGTGACCGTCGCGCTGCCCGGTGTCGCCGAGGCTGTCGCCGCGGCTCGGCGGATTCCGGCCGTGCGGCTGGTCGGGCTTGAGGTCGCCGTACCGGACGGCGTCGCCGCCGACACGGTCGTCCCCGCCCTGGCCGAGGCGATCAAGGACGATCCCGATCTCACCGTCTATGTCGAGGTCCCGCGCGACGACCGACGCGAGGCGCTGCTCGCCGAACTTGCCGGCACGCCGTACCTGGCCAAGTTCCGCACCGGCGGCGTACGCGCCGACCTCTACCCCGACGAGCACGAACTCGCGGCGGCCGTGCTGGCCGCGACGCGAGCCGGGGTGGCGTTCAAGGCGACCGCCGGACTGCACCACGCGCTGCGCAGCACCGATCCCGAGACGGGCTTCGAGCAGCACGGGTTCCTCAACCTGCTCGTGGCCACCGACGCGGCCCTGAAAGGCGCCGGGGAAGCGGAACTGGTCGCGCTGCTCGCCGATCGGGACGGCGACCGTGTCGCCGAGCGGGTGCGCGCCCTGTCGCCCCGCGTTCGAGACGTCTTCCGCTCGTTCGGCACCTGCTCGGTCGCCGAACCCGCCACCGAGTCGGCCGGGCTGGGCCTGCTGCAAGCCGCGACGATCGCCGACCTGACCGAGGTGTCCGCATGACCAGCACGACCCGGTTGACCGTCCCGGCCGACTCCCTGTTCGGCCTGACCAACCTGCCCTACGGTGTCTACTCCACACCCGGCCACCAGCCGCGCGTGGCCACCCGCTACGGCGACCACGTCATCGACCTGGCCGTCCTCCTGGACGACGACGTCTTCGCCCAGCCGAGCCTGAACGCCTTCATGGCCGAGGGGCACGCCCGCTGGGTCGAGGTCCGGGCCGCCATCACCGAACGGCTCCGGGGTGAGATCCCCGCCGGGGCGGTTCACGACCTGGGCTCGGTCACCCTTCACCTGCCCTTCGAGGTCGCCGACTACGTCGACTTCTACGCCTCCGAGCACCACGCCTCCAACCTCGGCCGGCTCTTCCGCCCCGACAACCCGGACCCGCTGATGCCCAACTGGAAGCATCTTCCGGTCGGTTACCACGGCCGTGCTGCCTCCGTCGTCGTGTCGGGCACCGACATCATCAGGCCCGCAGGTCAGCGCAAGGGCCCCCAGGACCCGGCGCCGGTCTTCGGACCGTCGACCCGCCTCGACATCGAGGCCGAACTCGGCTTCGTCCTCGGCACCGGCAACGCCATGGGCGAGTCCATCGGCGCCGAGGAAGCCGAGCGGCACATCTTCGGGGTCGTGCTCTTCAACGACTGGTCCGCACGCGACATCCAGGCCTGGGAATACGTCCCCCTCGGCCCCAACCTGGGCAAGTCGTTCGCATCGACGATCTCGCCCTGGGTGGTGCCGCTGCTCGCCCTGGACTCCGCCCGGGTCCCGACGCCGGTCCAGGAGCCCGCCGTACTGCCGTATCTGCGCATGGAAGAGCCGTGGGGCCTCGACGTCGACCTCGCCGTCGTCTGGAACGGGCAGGTCGTCTCCCGGCCGCCGTATGCCGCGATGTACTGGTCCCCCGCCCAGATGCTGGCCCACCAGACCGTCAACGGCGCCCCCTCACGCACCGGCGACCTCTTCGCCTCCGGCACCATCTCCGGACCGGCCAAGGACCAGCGCGGCGCCTTCATCGAGCTGACCTGGGGCGGCAAGGAGCCCGTCACGGTCAACGGTCAGGAGCGCACGTTCCTGGAGGACGGCGACGAGATCGTCCTGACCGCCACCGCGCCCGGCGCCGACGGGACCCGGATCGGTTTCGGCGAGGCCCGGGGCCGGATCGTCAGCAGCAAGCGTCAGGAGGCGTGATGAGCAAGACGGTGGCCACGGCCGCGGAAGCGGTCGCCGACATCGCCCCGGGCAGCTCGCTCGCCGTCGGCGGGTTCGGGCTCTCCGGGATACCGGACGTCATGATCCAGGCACTGGCCGAGCAGGGCGCCGACGGCCTGGAGGTCTTCTCCAACAACTGCGGTGTGGACGGCATCGGGCTCGGCATCCTTCTCGACCTGGGCCGGATCCGTCGAGTCACGGCGTCCTACGTCGGCGAGAACAAGGAATTCGCCCGCCAGTACCTGACCGGCGAGCTGGAGGTGGAGCTCACCCCACAGGGCACGCTGGCCGAACGGCTGCGCGCGGGCGGCTGCGGCATCCCCGCGTTCTACACCCCCGCGGGTGTGGGCACGCCGGTCGCCCAGGGCGGTCTGCCCTGGCGATACGGCCGCGACGGCGATGTCCTGATCGCCTCGCCGCCCAAAGAGGTACGCGAGTTCCACGGCCGCCGGTACCTCCTGGAGGAGGGCATCGTCGCCGACTTCGCGCTCGTCCACGCCAAGGTCGGTGACACCGACGGCAACCTCGTCTTCAACAAGGCGACGATGAACTTCAACCCGCTCACCGCGATGGCGGGACGCATCTGCGTCGCGCAGGTCGAGGAACTCGTGGCGCCCGGTGAGATCGACCCGGCCCAGGTGCACCTGCCCGGCATCTACGTCCAGCGAATCGTCCACACCGGTCCGCAGACCAAGCACATCGAGAAGCGGACCGTCCGGGAGGAAGCGGCATGAGCGAGCAGCAGAACGGCTGGTCACGGCCGGAGATGGCGGCGCGCGCCGCGCGGGAACTGCGGGACGGCGAGTACGTCAACCTCGGCATCGGCCTGCCCACCCTCATCCCGAACTTCCTTCCCGAGGGGGTCCGGGTCACCCTGCACAGCGAGAACGGCATCCTCGGAACCGGGCCGTACCCGACCGACAGCGAGGTCGACGCCGATCTGATCAACGCCGGCAAGGAGACCGTCACGGTCAGCCCCGGGGCCGCGTTCTTCGACTCGGCCCAGAGCTTCGGCATGATCCGGGGCGGACACATCGACACCGCCGTCCTCGGGGGCATGCAGGTGTCCGCCTCCGGCGACCTGGCCAACTGGATGGTGGCCGGGAAGATGGTCAAGGGCATGGGCGGCGCGATGGATCTGGTCCACGGGGCCAAGCGCGTGATCGTGCTCATGGAGCACGTCGCCAAGGACGGTTCACACAAGATCGTCGAGGAGTGCAGCCTGCCACTCACCGGGCAGGGTGTGGTCCAGCGGATCATCACCGACCTCGCCGTCCTCGATCTCACCCCCGAAGGATGCCGACTCGTCGAACTCGCCCCCGGCGTCACCCTCGACGACGTACGCGAGAAGACCGGTACCCCTGTCGCGGCCTGACCCCGGCCTCCTGCGTGGCACGCCGAAAGCTGCGGTGGTGACGGCAGGCGCATCGGAGGCGCCCGCCTCCTCGTGCGCGGGACGCGCCCCCTCAGTCGTCGTCCGGAAAATCACCCGAGAACGCCGCGGCCAGGCGGAGCCAGGGCCCCGCCTCCTCCCGCCTGCCTTGGCGTTCCAGCGTGCGCCCCAGCATCAGGTGGGCGTAGTGCTCCACCGGATCGCGCTCGATGATCTCGCGCAACTGCCTCTCCGCACGGCCCAGTTGGGCGGAGTGGTAGTAGGCGCGCGCCAGCAGCAGCCGCGGGCCGTTCTGTTCCGGCGCCTCCTCGACGACGGCGGTCAGCAGCTGGACGGCGCCGATGTAGTCCTTGGCGTCGAACAGCAGCCGAGCCCGCTCCCAGCGCTCGACGGTGGTCTCCTCATGCGGCGCCCCGGCACCGTTGTCGAACAGGTGCAGCGCGCTGGCCCACCGGTCGGGAGCCACGCCGTCGGACGACGGGTAGCTGTTGAAGTTCTCGGTCATGGGTCCTCAGCCCTCCTTCGGGCTCTCTCGTGGAGGACAGACGTCCTCACGCCGACCGGAATGCGGTCAGCTGTTGCTCCATCCCAGTCCTCGGCCACCCCGTACACCCCGGTGGGCACGACGACCGCGCGCAGATATGTGAGCAGCGGGCGCAGCGCGCGCTCCAGGAGGAGCGAGTGCCGGGAGCTGCTTCAGGTCCCTTCACATCCTTCGTCGTTCGGTCTCAGGCCACCGGGTCGGCGGCCTGGGCGCGATCGGCGTCGCGGGCCGCGAGCAGCGAGGCGTGGGTCGGCGCGTCCGGCACGCCGGCCGGCCGGTTCTTCGCGAACTCCTTGCGCAGTACCGGGACGACCTCTTCGCCGAGCATGTCCAGCTGCTCCAGCGCGGTCTTCAGCGACAGGCCGCCGCCGTCCACGATGAACAGCTGGCGCTGATAGTCGCCGGCGTACTCGCGGAAGGTGAGCGTCTTCTCGATGACCTGCTCGGGGGTGCCGACGGTCAGCGGGGTCTGCCGCATGTACTCCTCCATGGACACACCGCCGCCCATCACGGGCGAGTGGTCGAAGACCGGGCGGAACTCGCGGACGGCGTCCTGCGAGTTGTGCCGCATATAGACGTGCCCGCCGAGCCCGACGATGGCCTGCTCGGCCGTGCCGTGCCCGTAGTGGGCGTACCTCTCGCGGTACAGCTCGATCATCTTCCGGGTGTGCTCCCTGGGCCAGAAGATGTTGTTGTGGAAGAAGCCGTCGCCGTAGTACGCCGCCTGCTCGGCGATCTCCGGCGAGCGGATGGAGCCGTGCCAGACGAACGGCGGTACGTCGTCCAGCGGCCGCGGCGTGGAGGTGAAGCCCTGTAGCGGCGTGCGGTAGCGGCCCTCCCAGTCGACGACGTCCTCCCGCCACAGCCTTCGCAGCAGTGCGTAGTTCTCGATGGCCAGGTTGATGCCGTCGCGGATGTCCTTGCCGAACCACGGATAGACGGGCCCGGTGTTGCCGCGGCCCATCATCAGGTCCACCCGGCCGTCGGCCAGCTGCTGGAGCATCGCGTAGTCCTCGGCGATCTTCACCGGATCGTTGGTGGTGATCAGCGTGGTCGACGTGGACAGCATGATCCGCTCGGTGCGGGCGGCGACGTAGCCCAGCATCGTGGTCGGCGAGGACGGCACGAACGGCCGGTTGTGGTGCTCACCGGTCGCGAAGACGTCGAGACCGACCTCCTCGGCCTTCTGCGCGAGAGCGACCATGGCCTTGATCCGCTCATGCTCGCTCGGGGCGCGCCCCGTGGTGGGGTCGGGGGCCACGTCGCCGACGGTGAAGATACCGAACTGCATCGCCTTCACCCTTCCTCTGAGGTTGATACATCAACTAATACCCTGCAACGAGCCTCCGCCCGCCACTATTCCGGTCACACGGAGGACGCACCCTCGACGTGCTCGGTCACGCGGTTGGCCAGCAGGGCGAACTGGCGGAGTTCCCCCGGTGTCAGGAGGTCGACGAACAGGTCACGGACGACCTCGACGTGCCGGGGGACGGCCGCCTTGATCGTCTCCATGCCCTTCGGGGTGATGACCACGAACGCGCCGCGCCCGTCCTCCCGGCACTCCTGCCTGGCCACCAGTCCCCTCTGCGCCATCCGGGAGATCTGGTGGGACATCCTGCTCTTCTCCCATTCCAGGCACCTCGAGAGTTCCACGTGGCGCTTGCGGCCGTCCGGGGCTTCACTGAGGTCTACGAGCACCGCGAAGTCGGCGGGCGAAAGGTTAGCGTCCTGCTGAAGGTGACGGGAGAGCCGACCGGCCAGCTTCTCGTGCATACGAACGACACTGCGCCAGGCGACCTGCTCCTCCGGAGTGAGCCATTTCGGTTGCTGAGTCATACGGCCAGGGTACCGGCTTGTTGATTCGTCACCTACCTCTCGAGGTGTGCCCCCCCCACTTCCGGGAGTCGGGAGTCGAGCCACTCACCGACCCTTTACCGGACACAGCCGCATGAAAGGACCATCGACGGGGCCATCGCCCATACAACCCCCCATCCGGGTACACACGGCCCTGCGACTCGCACAACGGCTCCGCACGGCTGTCACCTGCGTGGCGTCCGCCCTAGAGTTCGACGGAGCCTTCGGTCACGAACCGGGGTATCCGAACTGGTCGTTCGGGCGCGGCTTGTTGCCACGGGGCCTGATGACGGCATTGGGGAGGGGTGGGGCGGGGATGCGGCCCCCGGGGAAGTCCTCGATGACGCCGAAACGGTCGGAGGAGGCTTCCCACTCCTCTCGCGCCTTGACGATCTCGTCGTGACTGCGCACGACGAAGTTCCACCACATGACGATCTCCTCCTCGAACGGCGGCCCGCCGAGCAGAATCGTCCGCGCCGCGGTGTCCGACTCGTTCACCAGCGTCAGGGCGGCTTCGCCGCAGGGGACGTAACCGAGTTCGGCCGGCTTCACCACGGTGTCGAGCAGGCGGACGTCCCCGCTGTCCACCAGCAGGCCGTGCTCGAAGGCCGGGTCCACGTCGAACGTCACCGACGCACCCGGCACGAGGAGGAAATCGGCACCGAGCAGCGGCGCGAAGGTCCGCACCGGAGAGACGGCTCCGGCGAGCGAACCCAGGAAGACCCGGACCTCCGCCCCGTTCAGGTGCGCCGACTCGGGGACGTAGTGCTCGAAGGCCCGCCCGGCATCGCGGTGCTGCTCCGGCAGCGCCACCCACAGCTGCACACCGTGGATGATCGTGGTGTTCGGGGTGGAGACCTCCGAGTGGGCGATGCCGTGCCCACCGGTCATCAGGTTCATCTCGCCGGGCCGGATCAGGGCATGGCTGCCCAGTGTGTCACGGTGCTCGATCTCGCCGCTGAACAGCCAGCTGACCGTCTGAAGCCCGGTGTGCGGGTGGGGGCCGAGGTCCATGTTCCCGGAGACGGTGATGTCATGGGGGCCGTAGTGATCGGCGAAGCACCACGCGCCGATCAGGGTCCGGTCCCGCTGCGGCAGCGTCCGCCGCACACGCATCGCGCGCGGACCGCCCAGGGGGACGTCCCGGGCCGACAGTACGTCGACCCTGGGCGCTCCGGCCGGCCTCTCGCCGTCGACGGTCGCACCACAGTGCAGTGCCGCGGGGTCGGTTTCCACGTTGCTCACCGATCGCACCTCCCACATGTTCTAGTTGTTACATCAACTATAATGCCACGAAAGAGCAAGCCGATCACCCCTCCGACCTCGCGGCACGCGGCAGGCACCCAGGTATCGGATCCCGCCGCATGCCCCTCCTCAGCGCGGTCGCGAGCCGCGGCGAGCCCGTCCGGCCGTGCGCCAGGTAGTCGCTGTACGGGAAGTCGGAACCAGCGCGCGGCCCCGGAAACGGCGCTACGCGAAGTCATCGGCAACCTTTCCGCCGTCGGCGGGCACTGGCCAGTGCACCATCGGCTCGATCCTGAACGGACAGGTAGTGATGACAACGAGGAAGGTCGCGCGGCAGCGCAGACGCAGACTCATGCTGGGCGCCACGGTCGCGCTGACTGCCGCAGGCGTTCTCGCCTACCTGGTCATGGCGTTGCCCTCCAGCCACCAGGCCGATGCAGGGTCGGTCGCGGCAAAGCCCCTCGTCACCAACCGACCGGAAGCCGGCGTCACTACCGGGACAGCGACGCCGAGCCCGTCGACGAGCCCAAGTGCGAGCAGCTCCGCCGCACCGTGACGGCGCCTGTCTGTTCGGCCCCAGCCCGGATTTCATGATCGCGGCGATGAACACCGCCGACTACGAGACCTCCAGGGCCTGTGGCGCGTACGTGCTCGTCCGCGCGGCCAATGGCAAGTCGATCACGGTACGGATCACCAGCGAATGCCCTCTGCCTTGCGCAATACAAGACGGGGTCCAGCGCCTACTGGTGCGGCATCCAGGTCATCGGTCACCGCAACCCGGTCGCACGGCTGGAGGTCAGCGCCGGGGACGGCTGGCGACAGCTGCCCCGCACCAGCTTCAACTACTTCATTTCCGCTGATGGCAGCGGCTGTGGAAAGGCAACCAGAGTCACCGACATCTACGGGGAACAGCTGACCGTCAGCGCACTCGCGGTGCTGCCGAACGTCGTACAGCCGACGCGCGTCCAGTTCGCCCGGCACTGACCCGTGCGAGGCCCGACGCTGAAGCATGACTGGGCTCCAAGATCGCTGGGGCGTAGCGGCAGTTGCCGATACCGCCCCAGCGACCTGGTGGATTCTGCAAGCGGCGTGGGCGTGGCCTTGTTCTGGCCCCGATGCCGCGGTGACGTTGATCAGTTCGTAGTTTGAGCCGACGGGGGTAGGCCGCGTGCCGACCGCCGGTTGCTCGTCAGCTCCAGGGAGATGCGATGAGCCAGCTGGTGTCCTGGGCCCATGACGTCGTGGAGTCCCATGTGTTGGTGCCGCCGTTGCCGGCGATGTAGGCCGTGAAGTTGTAGTGGCGGATGTACTTGGTCGGGAAGTTGAACGACTGGAACGACTTGCCGACCCCGCTGTTGCCCGTGGTGGGGCAGAAGGTGGCGTCCTTCGCGAACGCGCCACCGCCGTCGTCGAAGTTCAGGTTGAGCTGGTAGTTGAAGTGGCGCAGGAACTGGCCCGGTTTGTCGGCGGACTCGAAGGACAGGCAGGACGTGTTGGCCAGTCCGGCGCGGACGATCCAGGTGGCGTCGGCCTTGTCGGTGGCCGAGCTGGCGGAGGTGATGTTGGAGATGACGGCCTTGGTGTCGGCGTCGTTGTGGCGCAGGTAGTGCGAGGTGCAGCAGGGCGAGGTGGTGGCTTGCAGGGAGATCCGGGAGCCGGGGGTCAGTGAGCCGGTGCTGGTTGAGCCGCTGTTGTAGCCGGCGGCGGTGATGTTGGCCTGGACGGCGTTCTCGGTGGCGTCGGAGGGGTAGCCCTGGGTCATGACGCCTTCGTAGAAGGTGCCTTGCGCCCACTTGCTGTTGTCACCGCCGATGCCGAGGATGATCGCGCCTTCCTTGTGCATCGGGTTGTAGCCGGAGACGGTGGGGCGTATGCCGTTGTAGAAGGTGGACAGGCCGCCCGACTGGGCGTCGCCGCCGCGGATGGCCCACTGGTTCGGGCTGCCCTTGAGCATGGCGGTCAGGAATCGGTTGTCGACGCTGGGGTCATTGGCGTTGAAGCCGCGGTTGACCCCGGAGAACAGGCCGTTCTCCAGGTCGGCCATGACCCAGGGGCCGTTGCCGCTGCCCCAGCCCCATGCCTTGCTGTTGCCGAAGTAGAGGGCCTCCATGTGGCCGTTGCCGGTGTCCAGGTTGTTGGTCTCGGCGTTGCCGTAGTCGAAGCAGCAGCCGCCGTTGAAGTGCTTGCCGTTGAAGATGGCATACATGCCCTCGGGCTGGTCGCCGGTGGCGATGCCGTTGGTGTTGTTGTCGCGGTAGCCGGTGCCGGGGGCCACGTAGACGCCGTACGCCTTGTGCCCGCCGACGGTGACCGGGGCCTCGACGGCGTTGGCAAGGTTGTCCGGCCCGCCGGCTGCTCCGCCCCCCGGTGCCTGGGTGAGGTTGTTGCCCTTGGGTGACTGGTCGTAGACGACGGTGATGACGCAGCTGGTGTTCGCGCAGAAGGAGTCCTGCTGCGCGGCGTCGGCGTATCCGCCGGCGCTCAGCAGGCCGATGTCCTTGGTCGCGTTGTCGGAGGCACGCCTGACCTGGTACAGCGGGCCGTTGTAGGCGCCGTACAGGGCGCGGGTGGTGCTGTGTGCCGCGACGCAGGGGGTGTTGCCCGCGGCGTAGATGTCGCACGGCCCTTGGGTGGCAGCCTGCGAGGGGGTGGCTGTGGCGGTGAGCAGACCGGCGGCGAGCGCGGCGGTGGCACCGGCCGCGAGCAGCGCGCGTCTGACGCCGCGTATCCACAGTGGCTTGATCATGAAGAGCCCCTTCATAGGGTGGGGTGTGATGCGTCGACGCGCCCTCGGTGTCCGGTGGTGGCGACGGCGCGGGTTGCCTCGACGCTGCCGGGCCCGGTGCCGGAGTCGGCTCTCATCGGCACCGGGCCCGGTGCTGGTTGCTCGTCGGCTCCAGGGGAAGCGGCGAGTCAGTCGGTGTGCTGTGCCTGGGGCGTCGCGTGGTCTCAGGCGATGCCCGGCAGCGGATCCGCCCGTGCGGGGACATCAGCCGGGCTTCACGGACCCGGGCGCCGCCGCCGGCGTAGCTCGCCCCCTGACGGACCAGGGCCGGCAGCAGTCGCGTCCCGGTGTCCTCAGCGCGTCCCACGTCCCTGTCGACGTGGGATCAGCTCGTCACACGGAAGGTGGCGTCGCCGCGCCCCGTCGCGGTGGTGATCGGGTCGAGGCGCAGCTCGTAGGCGTAGTGGCGGATGTAGCGGTCGGGGTAGTTGTACGACTGGAACGACGACCATCCGGTGTCGGCGAGGCCGGCGACCTTGCGGAAGGTGGCGTCCGCGGCGAACTGGGTGGTGCCGTCGTTGCGGGAGAGCTGGAAGTCGAAGTTGAAGTGGCGCAGGAAGTACCCGGGGTGGTTCACCGACTCGAAGGAGACGGTGCCGGTGCCCGCGAGGCCGGGGCGCAGCCGGAACTGGGCGTCCTCGGCGGGGCTCACGCCGGGATCGATGCGCACGTCGAAGTTGGCGTGGCGCACGTACCGGTCCTGGAAGTTGTACGACTGGAGCCGCTGGGCGGGGGTGTTGGGCCAGCGGGTGAGGACGCGGCTCTCCTCGGCGGCGGTCAGGTTCATGATCCAGCCGTGGCGCTTCTTCGTGCCGCCCATGTCGTAGGTTCCCGAAGCCTGCTTCTGGTAGGAGGCGGGATTGGACGGGTCGGTGGTCAGGACCGGCATGTAGCCGCCGCCGGAGGCGTACTGGTCGAGGTAGAGGGCCCACTTGTTGGTGCCGTTGAACTTCATCCACATCGGGCCCTCGACCATCGACCCGGTCAGGCCGATGCCGGAGAGGTCGCCGAGCCGGGTCCAGGTCCCGAGGATGGAGTTGCTGCCCTCAAGGGTGATCTGGCCGTCGCCGGAGGCCCGCACGTAGCGGTAGTTGCCCACTCCGGCCGGCATCTCGATGATCTGGGTGTCGATGATCTCCTGCGTGCCGGGGCGCTCGATGTAGGTCTGCGGGGTGGTGATGGTGCGGAAGTCGCTGGTGCGGGCGTAGTAGATGCGGTGCTTCGTCTTGCCGTTGAGGGGCACGTTCGTCGCCCAGTACAGGACGTAGTCGTTGGTGTCGCGGTTCCAGATCGCCTCGGGTGCCCAGGCGTTGCGTCCGTCGGGGATCGCGCCGGCGACGTTGAGCAGCCGAGGCTCCGACCAGGTGACCAGGTCCGTCGACTCCCACACGACCAGGTTGCGGCTGCCGTTGTTGATGGAGTCCGTCCAGCTCTGCCCGCAGTCGATGCACAGGTCGGTCGCGATGATCCAGTACTTGCTGCCGTCGGGGGATCTCACGAATGCGGGGTCGCGCACCCCCTTCGTGCCGACCGTGGAGCGCAGGACCATCCCGCCGCCGTTGAGGTCGTTCCAGTGCACGCCGTCCGTGCTGTGCGAGAGGTACATCTGCTGGTTGGTCGCCCCCTCACCGGTGAAGTGCACCATCAGGTAACCCGGATCGGCTGCGTCGGCCTGTTGGGGTGTGGTCAGGGCCTGGCCGGCGAAGAGGAGGCATGCGGCGAGCAGTATCACCGTCAGCCGGGCGCGGAGCGCGGACATGTGGATCTCCTGTCTTCGTGAAGCTGCCACCGTCGGGAAGAGCGGGGTGGCGGGGGAGCTCGTCTCGGTGGGGGAACAGGACGGCTACCGCACGATCCGGAAGGGGGCTGTCCTCAGAGGGCTCCTGTTCACTGGGGTCCGGCACGGCGGTGGCAGCCTTCGGAATGCTGGGATATCAGCGGCGGTGACCGAGTTGCGGCCTCGGTCAGCCAGGGGTGGATCGATTCTGAAGTGCGGGATATCGAACAACGTTCGTAGAATCGGGCAGACATTAAGTGGGGAAATCGGGAGGCGTCAATACATCCGACAATCCATGGGCCTTTCATGGCACGCGTCAGCCAACTCGTCGGACGCTCTTCGACCAAAGCGTTGACAGGGGCGAGCGCAGGATCTACGGTCTGGCCGAATTCACGAACGGCGTGCGAAACGCAGGGAGTTCAGCGGCCGGCCGCGCGCCCAGGACCCTCGTGCGACGCGGCCACGACCATTTCACCGCTTCGGTCCTGCCGGCCTGAAAGCCGCGCAGATGCGCCATCAGTTCCTCTGGCTGCTCGTCTGGGATGAAGGGCCGGTACCGGCATGGTGAGCCGGCGGCCCTCGGCGGCGTCGATGTCGTCGAGGGCGATGTCCTGCTGCATGGCGCGGTAGTCGTCGAAGCTCGCGTGCAGGGCGCCCGGGGCGGGAGAACGCACGGACGTAGCCATCGACCGCGTCGGCCGTGCGTTCGTGACGGTTAGAGGTTCACCGCTCGAAGAAACACTCGAACGGGCGGCGCCCGGCCACGCCTGACTCCAACAGAGCGTGCGCTGGTACCTGTCCGCCCAGCACCGCGGCAGCCCCAGGGACGGCTGCCCGTCCGCCGCCCTGCTCGACGAACTTGGACGCTGCGTCGAGCAGACGTCCCTCGTGCCGCAGACACAGGAGGGGTGGGCGCGTCGGTCGGCCGAGGCATTTGCGTGGCTCGATCGGATGAGGGCGTCCTGTGTCATCCCTGAGACGTAGACGTGGGAAGGACAGAGGGAGGGCGGGAGTGGTCAGTTGGCAGGATGCCCCCGTGTCCGCGCATCGGTCACAATGCCTCGGTGATGAGCGCGGCAGTGGCACACCGGCTGGAAGACGGGGTTGGGCGGCTGAAGCGTCCTGTGTTGGAGGGGCTCGGGCTGCTGCGGCACCCGCTGCGTGACGGGGGAAGGCTGCTGCGACGCCCGAGCGGCCCGCTGCCGCGCCCCGCCCGTCGCAGTCTCGCCTTCGACGGGATCCTGGTGGTGGTCTGCGGCTTCGTCATGCTCAGTTGGGCCGTCGACAGCGGGGCCGACCTGGTGCGCGACTCCAACGACGGCATCGCCCCGCTCGTCCGTGCGACGGAGACGAGCAGCGTGATCGCCGCCGTGGCCCTGAGCGTGCTCGCCTGGGCGCCACTGGTGCTGCGTCGCAGATATCCGCTGGCCGTGCTGTGGATCGTGACGGCCGCGGCCGTCCTCACCCCGCACGACGCCCGGCGGCTGGTCTTCTACGCCTGTGTCGTCGCCGCCTACAGCGCCGCGGCCTACAGCCCGTACCGCGCGGCCACCCTGGCGAGCCTGCCGGTGCTGGTGCTCGCGGTCGCCGGTGACAGCGACGGGGTGATGGTCTCGCCGTCGACCCCGGTCCCCAACCAGTACGTCCCGCTGCTGGTCCTCGTCCCCCTCCTCATGGCGACCGTCGGGCTGCGCACCTGGATGCTGCGCGCCGACGAGAGCCGGACGCGGATGTCCGTACTCGAACGCGAACGGGCCGAGGAACTGCGCCGCGCGGCCGAACTGGAGCGGGCCCGCATCGCCCGTGAACTGCACGACGTCATCACCCACAACGTCAGCATGATGGTCATCCAGACCGGCGCGGCCCGCACGGTCATGGAAGCGGCCCCCGACCAAGCCCGCGAGGCACTGCTCGCCGCCGAGGCCGGCGGCCGGGCGGCCTTGGCCGAACTGCGGCACGCCTTCGGCCTGCTCACCATGGAGACGGACGACGACGCCCCCGCTTTGGCCGCCACCGTCGACCTCACTCCCCAGCCCGGCCTCGACCAACTGGAGTCCCTGATCGCCCGCGTGCGCCAGACCGGCGTCCCGGTCACCCTGCACCTCACCGGCGCACCGAACGACGTGCCCGCCGGCGTCGGGCTGGCCGCCTACCGCGTTGTACAAGAGGCCCTGACGAACACGGTCAAGCACGCCTCCGGAGCGAGCGCGACCGTGACCGTCGCACAGGAGACCGGCCGGCTCCGCGTGGAGGTCACCGACACCGGAGGGGACCCGTCGGCGTCCGCGGCCACCGGCAACGGCCGAGGACTGACCGGCCTGCGCGACCGCCTCGCCGTCTATGGCGGCACCCTGCACACCAACCGCCGTCTCACCGGCGGCTACCGGGTCACCGCACTCATCCCCCTGGTTCCCCTGGAGACCGTGTGACCGCCCCGCTGCGCGTCGTCGTCGCCGACGACCAGGCCCTGGTCCGCACCGGCTTCCGGATGATCCTCACCGCGCACGGCATCGACGTGATCGCCGAGCCGGCCAACGGCATCGAGGCCGTCGACGCGGTCCGGCGGGCCCGGCCCGACGTCGTCCTGATGGACATCCGGATGCCCGAACTGGACGGCCTGGAGGCCACCCGCCGCATCCTGGACGGGGACACCACGGACGCGCCGCGGGTGATCATCCTGACCACGTTCGACCTCGACGAACTCGTCTACGCGGCCCTCTCCGCCGGGGCCAGCGGCTTCCTCCTCAAGGACGTCACCCCCGAACACCTGGTCTCCGCCGTCCGCATGGTCCGCACCGGCGACGCCCTGCTCGCCCCCACCATCACCCGGCGCCTCGTCGAGCGATACGCCCGCCAGGCAGCGACCACCTCCGAGGCGTACGTCCCACAGGCCCCGGTCTCCGACGCCGCGGCGCTCCACCGCGACCTGACCATGCTCACCCGACGCGAACTCGAAGTCCTGCGCCTGCTCGCTCAGGGCCTGAGCAACGCCGAACTCGCCCACCGCCTCCACCTGGCCGAGACCACCGTCAAGACCCACGTCGGCCGCGTCCTCGCCAAACTCCGACTCCGCGACCGAGTCCAGGCCGTCGTCCTCGCCTACGAGACGGGACTGGTCAGCCCCGCCTCACAGCGGATCACGCCGATCGGCGCGGACGACTGGATGACCGGCGCCGACGACAGCCCCTGACCGCCCGCCCACCGCTACCCGCAGGAGGCGCCCCGAGGACGCCCTCTATGCTGGCGCTCGGCGAGACAGGGGGAGGTCAGCCGGTGGACTGGTTCTGGTGGGTTCTCATCATCTTCTGGACGGGCGGCTTCGCATGGGCGGCCGACACCGTCCGCACCGCACTGCGCAATCGGCATGAGCGGAAACTGCAGTTGATGGAGGCGGCGCAACAGGAACGCCTGGCCATCGAGTCGGCGAACAAGCCGCCGGAGCCGGTGTGCGGTTGCACGCACCACCTGGCCAAACACGACAAGCAGGGCCGGTGCCACGAGCGCGTCGAAGTACCGACGGCCTGGGACGAGGACAAGAAGCCGCTGCACTACGAGGCCGGCCAGTGCAACTGCCAGCAGTACGTGGGACCGCAACCTCTGTCGCACGTGTTCGCGGAGGATCTGACGGACCGGCTGTGACCGGGACGGCGGTGCGACCGGGTCGTCCGCTGTGGGTCCGGTGCCGCGTGGCGGCGTACGCCATCGGCTTCCTGGAAGGGAGCAGGAGCGCACGCCTACTCTCTGGCGACAGGCCGGCTCAGCGCCTACAGCCACGCCCCGATGCCGGCCGCCGCGGTCATGCTCTCCGTCCCGTCGGGCTGCTGCCCGTCACCCTCTTCGGCCTGTTTGTCGTCGCCACCGCCCTGCCACCGCGCCGGAGGCCGTAGCCCGTCGTCGGGCATGGTGGCAAGGCTGGCTATGCTGCCGCGAATGACCGCAGTGGACATGAAGAAGTCGCAGGCCAGCACCATCAATCGGGGGACATACTTCCTGTTCACGCTCTTCGTGGTGGGGATCGGCTGGATCATCGCCGCGGTCAACACCGGGATCGCGTATCTCGCCCTGGGCGTGGATGTGATCCCGATCATCACCGGCTTCGTCGGGTGCCTCGTCTTCGTGATCCTCCTGCGCTTCCTGCACCACGCGTGGTGGCTGGCCGTTCTCTCGGTCCTGCCCGCGGTGTTCGTCCTCGTCGGCTCGGTCCAGTACGCCCCCGAAGCCGCGCTGGACCTGCGGGGCGTGCGCGAGACGGTCCGCATCACGGCCGACAGCGCCGCCCAGGACGGCGGCTCGAACCACCGCTTCTCCCTCGTCGGTCCCTCCGGCGACAAGCTCACGGAGACGCTCGACTACGACGGGAGCGCCCCGGAGTGGCGGGTCGGCGACCGGCTCACGGTCGTCCGTGCCCCGGAGGGAGTCGTCCCCATGGAGGCTGCCTCTGATGTCGACCCCGATGGTCGGCTCGGCTCGCTGGCCATGGGCGTCGGCGGTTGGACGGGCCTCGCGCTGCTGGCCGGCCGACGCGGTTTCGTTCGACGCCGGGCGGGCCGGCACCCCGCCTTCGAAGGCCCCGCCTGAACCGCCCCGGCCGCCGCACGATCCGGGGGCCGCCCCGCTTCCAACTGCCGTCGAACCGCACCGCCTTGGTCAGGCACACTCGCTGTCCAGGGAGAGCGGGCGCGGCCAGATGTCGGCACCCGCTGAGAGCTGCCGCCGGTCGCGTCGCCCACGCCTAGACCGTCACCCGTCGGGCATCCGGTCGGCGGGTGAATATAATCCGCCTCGTGTCGAAGCCTGACGAACTGCTGGTTGACCTCGCCGCCTTGGTGGAGTCCGGCCAGAGCAATCAGATGTCCCTGACCGTGGTCACCGGTGGTGCTGTCATCACCGGTCGGCTGGCTCCGGAAGCAGTGTGGCGACAGAGGGTCTCGGAGGTGCTGACGGATTCCGCCCATGTGGGCGAGTTCGCCACTGTCTTCAACACCCCCGCGACGCACGGGCCGCCTACGCATCTGCACTTCCATGTAGCCCGGATCCTGCAGGGCGCTATGGGAATTCCGGAGACCGGCGGGATGTACCGGGTTGCGATCGAGGACGTCAGCGCCTGGACCGTGGGCGACTTCAGCTATTCCGACCACTGAGCTACGGCGACGCGTGCGGGCTGCGCCAAGTCGACCGGCAGCCGGGATGTGGCAGCCAAGCGCCTTAGCGCGGTTATGGGTTGGCGCCGTCCGTACGCGACCGCCGTCGCTGTTCCGTCGGTGTGGGTCCAGGTCAGCAGTGCACGTCCCTCGGCCACACTGCCCTCGACCGTGGTCGGTTCGCCCAGGAGCGGCAGATGGCCGACGATCTTGACGGACAGACCGGCGATCTCGGTCCAGAAGTAGTCGTCCTGCGACGGTCCGGATGGAGGGAGACCGAGGGCGGAGGCGGCCGCGGTCCTGCCCTGGGCGACGGCGTTGGACCAGAAGGGCGCGCGCCGGTGGGGACGGGTGGCGTTGCCGCGAAGGTATGTGACGTCGCCGGCGGCGAACACGCCGGGAACGGTGGTGGCACAGGCGTCGTCGATGCCGACGCCGAGGCGGTCGGCGAGGCCCGTCCCGTCCAGCCAGTCGATACAGGGCGCCTCTCCGGCGCAGGTCACCACGAGGTCTGCGGTGAGCTCGATGCCGTCAGGGAACAGCACGCCGCGCACCGGGTCCCCGGCGGGGGCGGCAAAGCCTGTGGACTGCACGAAGCGGATGCCGTGCGCCGCAGCCCGTGCGGTGATGGCGGCGGACAGGTAGCCGCCGAGGATGCGTTGCAGCGGCCGGTCGGTGTCCACGACGGTGACCGCGATGCCGCGGGCGGCGCAGGCGCTGGCCACCTCCATGCCCAGGAAGCCGGCGCCGATCACGATCGCCGTAGCGGCGTCGGCCAGGCGGGTGCGGAGCAGGCGGGCGTCGTCGAGGGTGCGCAGGACGAGTTCGCCCCGCTGGTCGGGGGCGGCGAGTCGGCGGGCGTCCGCGCCGGTGGCGATGATCAGTGCGTCGTAACCGATCCGGCGGCCGTCGGCGGTCGTGACGGTGCGGTGCCGAGGGTCGGCCGCGACGGCGGCCGAGCGGATGACGCCGATGCCGAGCCCGTCGAGGGACAGCCCCAGGGTGTGGTCGGCGGTCGGGTCCATCAGAACTGCCTTGGACAGGGGCGGGCGGGAGTAGGCGCCTTCTTCTTCTGCGCCGATGATCGTGACCGGTCCGGTGTGGCCCAGGGTGCGCAGGTGGCGGGCGGCGGAGGTGCCGGCGAGTGACTCGCCGACGATGAGCACCGAGTGCGGTGCGGTCACGACAGGACTCGCAGGGCGGCGACCGGGCACGCGTTGACCGCCGCGTGGGAGGCAGGCCGGTGTTCCTCGGGAACCTCGGCGCCCTCGAAGTGGAAGGTGAGTTCGGCGTCGTCGTCCAGGCTGAAAACACCTGAAGCCTGTTCCGCACACAGGCCGTGGCCCTCGCAGCGGGTGTAGTCGACGGAGATCTTCATGGTGCGGTCCTCACAGGGCGTGCGGTGGGGTCTAGGCCGGGATGAGTTCGAGCGGCAGGCGCTCAAGGCGGTGGATGACGTTGTTCAGGGCCCACTCGGGTGTGCCGGCCGGTTCGATGCGGTCGACCTTCTCGACCAGGGCGCGGAGCATCGCGGAGGTCTCCATGCGGGCCAGGCCCTGGCCGGCGCAGCCGTGGGTGCCCTGTCCGAAGCCGAGTTGGCGGGCGGCGTCGCGGCGGATGTCGAAGGTGTCCGGGTCGTCCCACTCCAACGGGTCGCGGTTTGCGGAGCCGTACAGGACCAGCACCCGGGAGCCCTTGGGCAGGAGGATGCCCGCGAGTTCCGTGTCATGGGCTGCCGTCCGGGAGAAGCCCCGGATCGGGGACTCGTACCGTACGACCTCGTTGACCGCGTTCGCCACGAGGTCGGGATCCGCCTTCAGCAGGCGCCACTGTTCGGGGTGGGTGGCGAACAGGTGCAGCGCGCTGGAGATGGCGCTGATGGTGGTGTCGAGGGAGGGTGCCAGGTAGTCGATCATCATGCTGGCGCAGTCGGCCGGCATGATCCGGCCCTCGTCGGTGGCGCGCAGCAGGTCGTGGCCCAGGCTGCCGTCCAGCACCGACCGGTCGCGGACGACACCGCGCGCGTAGCGCAGCATGCCGACGGACGCGGGAAGTGTGCGCACCGCCTGGCAGTTGAGCGGGCCCAGGGCGTCGAAGGTGGCGCCGGCCCAGCGCAGCAGATGCTCGCGGCCCTGTCCGGGCCAGCCGACCAGGTCGGGGACGACGGACATCGGCAGGGCCATGGCGACCTCCACCGCATCGACGGTGCGTTGGGCGACAGCGGCCCCGGCCACGGCGACCGCCTGCTGGTCGACCCTGTCCTTCATGGTGCGCAGCGCCCTGGGGGTGAGGCGGTGCGCGAGCAGGGAGCGGCGGCGGGCATGGTCGTCGCCGTCACTGAACAGGGTGGTGCCCTGGCCCATGCGGTTGGTGACGGGGTTCAGGGCGACGCCGCCCGAGGAGACGAAGGTCTCGTCGTTGAGCAGCACCTGCTTGCATTCGGCGTATCGCGGCAGGGCGTAGACCTTGTGCTTGCTCAGCCAGACCACGGGGCCCAGGTGGCGCAACGCGGCGTAGTGCGGATACGTGTCGCGGATGGCCGATGCCGAGTACAAGTCGGGGTGGTAGACGGGAATCTCCCTACGTGTGGGCTTGACTTCCTCCCCCGCCTAAAGGCGGGGGATTCCAGCGGTCGCCCGCTGGGGTTCCTGCTTCACCGACGACCGCCCCGTCCGGGAGGACTCCCGTTGAGGTCTTACACCGTCGCCACAGGCAGACGCCGCCAGCCCGGCGGCCAGGATGTTACGTGCCGCGTTCACGTCACGGTCATGCACCACACCGCAGTGCCCGCATGTCCACTCGCGGACGTTCAACGGCAACTCCGGCGCGATCATGCCGCAGTTCCCGCACAGCTTGCTGGAGGGGAACCACCGGTCGATCACCACGAGTTCACGCCCGTACCAGGCACACTTGTACTCCAGCATGGACCGCAGGTTCGTCCAGGCCGCATCCGAGATGGCGCGCGCGAGCTTGCCGTTCTTCAGCAGGTTGCGGACGGTCAGGTCCTCGATCACGACCACTTGGTTCTCGTGGACGATGCGCGAGGTCACTTTGTGCAGGAAGTCGCGGCGCCGGTCAGCGATCCGCGCGTGGATCTTGGCGACCTTGCGCCGGGCTTTCTCCCGGTTAGCAGAGCCCTTCGCCTTGCGCGACAGCTCCCGCTGCGCGCGGGCAAGGCGGGCACGGTCGCGGCGCTCGTGCCGGGGATTGGCTACCTTTTCCCCGGTGGACAAAGTCACCAGCGAGGTGATCCCGGCGTCCAGACCGACCGCCGCACTCGTCGCGGGAGCCGCCGTGACGGTGTCCTCGCACAGCAGGGACACAAACCAACGGCCCGCCGCATCCCGGGACACGGTCACCGTGGTCGGCTCCGTTTGCTCGGGCAGGGGGCGCGACCAGCGGATGTCCAGGGCTTCGGCCATCTTGGCCAGCGTCAGCTTCCCCTCCCGCCAGGTGAAGGCGCTGCGGGTGTACTCGGCCGACGCCCGGGACTTCTTCCGCGACTTGAAGCGCGGATACTGCGCACGCTTGGCGAAGAAGTGGGCGAACGCCGTCTGCAGATGACGCAGCGCCTGCTGCAGCGGAACCGAGGACACCTCCGACAGGAAGGCCAATTCCTCCGTCTTCTTCCACTGCGTGAGCGCGGCCGAGGACTGCACGTAGGAGATCCGACGCTGCTCGCCGTACCAGGCCCGGGTGCGTTCCTCCAGCGCCTTGTTGTACACGAGACGGACGCAGCCGAACGTGCGCGACAGCTCAGCCGCCTGCTCATCCGTGGGGTAAAGGCGGTACCTGAACGCCCGCTTGACCTGCCGCGCCATACCTCACACCCTACCAACTCCCGTGTGAGCAGCAGGAGTCGGCCGATAAGCGGTGGGCGCCGGTCCGCACCGGCGGCGAACCGACGCCCCCTGCCCGGCTCCGCAGGAGCTTCGTTTCTCCCCCGCAAGCGGGAGGTACCCCCACCCCGGCCTGAAGGCCGGGGTATCCACGAAGGAAGGCCCCGATGAACAGTCCTCCTCAAGGAGCCGTTGGAGCGCGGCGGCGAGCCTGTGCGGCGGGCAGGCCCGTGGGTGGCCAGAGGGCAGGGGTGGGAGTTCCGCGCCCCGTCCCGTTGCCCGCCCGGGTTGTGTGACGACGGCATCCGCCACCCGCCACCCGCCGTCAGCCGCAGCGAGCCAGTGCCTGTACACAACGACGCCAAATTGAGGGAATCATCAAGCCTGACAGAATGCTCCGTCAAGAGGCACGCGAGAGGCACATGGGAGGCGCGCGAGAACTCATCGGTCCTGCGCTGCTGCGCCGAGGATGAGCGGGGCGTTGCAGCGAACAGCCGGTCACGGTCACATCGGTCGAAATTGAGATCGTGGCCACCACTGCCGAGCAGGGCCGGCTGTGGTTGCTGCACTGCGCTGCTGAACGCAGAATGACCCGAATGGGATCGATGCAACCTGAGCTGAGCTGGCCGTTCGAAGGAGAGGTCTTCCCTCGTACCTTGCTCGCGATCATCCAAAGGACCGTCTCGGCTGGGGAGTTCCCAGCCCTGACGGTGATCCACGATGACGAGAACGACTGGCTCGTGAGCGACGGCGTCCACGATCCCAACGGCGAGGGCGCCTCGTCAGTCCTCCACCTCCAGCACGTCGTGGACTTGGACCCATCGCTTGCCCCGCTGGCCACCATGCCACCTGGACACGTCGCGTGGCGATCAACTGCCGCCGACGCTTGGGTCATTGAGGAATGGACCTACGCCGACGACTAGGGCCGCGACGGGCCGGCCGCGGGACCGGGACGAGAGGACTCTGCTGAAGCCGTCAGGCGGAGGGCCGTCAGGATGACTCTCGGACGACCAGTTCTGTGCGGAGGATGACGTGGCGCCAGGCCACGGACTGCTCCTCCATCTCCTCCAGCAGCAACTTGATCATGGCCCGCCCCATCTGCTCCAGTGGCTGGCGCACCGTGGTCAGGGGCGGCTCGGTGCGCTGGGCCAGGGGAAAGTCGTCGAAACCGATGACGGCGACATCCTCGGGGATCCGGCGTCCGGCCGCGCGCAGTGCGGTCAGCGCCCCGGCCGCCGTGGTGTCCGAGGCGGCGAGGACGGCGTCGATCTCGGGGTGCCGTTCGAGGAGTTGCGTCATGGCGCGGCGCCCGCTCTCCTCCGAGAAGTCGCTCTCCGCGACCCAGGACCGTGATGTCTTGTGGCCGGCCAGCGCCAACGCGTCCTGATAGCCGCGCAGTCGGCACTGCGCGGCATACATGTCCAGTGGTCCGGTGATGGTGGCGATCGCCCTGCGGCCCTGTTTCAGAAGGTGGGACACGGCATTGCGGGCGCCGCCCACGTTGTCCGCGTCGACATAGCTCACGTACTCGTCACCCGAGCGACGCCCCATCAGCACGGTCGGCACCCGCGCCTCGGCGAGCATGTCCGGCAGTCTGTCGTCGGCGTGCACCGACATCAGCAGCACGCCGTCGACGCGGCCTCCTCGCGCGTATTCCAGGAAGCGCTGCCGTTCGATCTTCGAGGGGACGAGGGTCAGCATCAGCTGCATCCCGGTGTCCGCCAGCGCATCGCCGAGTGAGCGGACGATCTCCGAGAAGAACGGCTCGGCGAACTGTCTCCAGTCCGGCTCGGTCAGTACGAGGGCGACGGCGTCCGCACGCCGGGCGGCCAGGGAACGGGCCGCGAGATTGGGCACGTACCCGAGTTCTTCGATGGCTCGCTGCACGGCCCGGCGCGTCGACTCCTTCACACCGGCCGCGTTGTTGATCACCCGGGAAACCGTGCCTCGTCCCACCCCGGCGTGGGCAGCCACCTCTTCGAGAGTCGGCGCTCCAGGTCGTCGCCCGGTCATGACCACCTCCCCCACCCGCGAGATCACCGATCTTACGGGGCGGAGCACTTGGGCACATGCCTTCCGGACATGATCGACCGGGCTCGGCCGGAAAGGGGTCTCGATCGCGGGGTCCGCTCTGGCGGAGCCCACGGGGAGGAACCGCGGATCCGCCCAGCCGTAGACGTGTCAGCCGGGTGGATCCGCGGTGCCGGGGCGCGCGGTCGGACGCGGGCAGGCCCTCAGGACGGCCGGGACCGGACTGTCCGTCCCGGTCTCCTCACGCGGTGGCGCAGGACGTGCCGTTGAGGGTGAACGCGGACGGCTTGGCGAAGGCTCCGTCATACGTGCCCTGGAACCCGAAGGAGACCTGGCCGCCCGGTGCGATGGACGCGTTGTAGGCCATACCACCGGCCGTCACAGCTCCTGACGAGGGGGAAACCTGGGCGCTCCACGCACTCGTGACCTTCTGCCCGGACGGCAACGTGAACGCGAGTTTCCAGGCGTCGACGGGCGAGGAGCCCGTATTGGTCACGGTGACGTCCGCCGTGAACCCTCCCTGCCACACGTTCGTGCCGTAGGCCACCTTGCAGGCCGACGAGCCACCCGTACCTCCGCCGGTGCCGCCGCCGAGGTTCACACTGGAGGAGAACGAGTTGACCGCCAGCCCCGCGCCGTTCTGCCAGGGCTCGAAGCCCGCCTGAATGCTCGTCAGGTACCAGTTGTCCTGGGCGAGTCCGCGGGAGACGGCCTGGCGGACGAAGTCCATCACGTCGAAGTTCCAGCTGTCGATCGCCGACGGCGCGACGAAGGACAGGACGTCGTTGCCGCCGTTGTTGCCGGACCACACCTGCCATTGACGCCCGGCCACGGTGGCGGAGCCGACGGGTGAGCCCACCGGCTGCACGGAGCCCACACGGTTGAACCAGATCATGATCTCGGTGCGGTTCACACCGTCGGTGCGGGGTGTCGGGTCCAGCCAGATGTCGTACGCGGCGTCGTAGACCGCGCCGCTCACATAGCTGTAGGAGATGCCCGAGGGTGCGCTCGCGATGGAGCTGACCCGGGCCGGCAGGTTCGTGCCGGGCGAACAGTTGGTGTAGTGGCAGCCGTTGTACACGGACGGGTACGACTTCGGGGCACCGTTCGTCGGGACCGAGCCGTCGGCCTGGGTGATCCTGAAGCCCGAGTCCGTGACGGAGATGCATTGGGTGGCGCTGGTCCCCCAGCGGTTGTTCTGCACGACGTAGCGGCCCTGGATGGTGGTGCTGCCGAACGTCTCGCAGATCGTCGTGTCGGCTTGCGATGCGGGAGCCGAGCCGAGCAGCGCCGCGAGTGCGACGAGAGCGGTCAGCACGGCGCCCCACAGGGCTCGCGTTCCTGGCTTGTGCTGTACGGGTTGCATGCAGTTCCTCCGCGGGTGCTTTCAAGAGGTGGTAGATCGTTGGCCATTGGTTCGGGAGCGCTCCCAAAACGCGGACAATTGCGATTGCGTGCATGGCCCTGACAAGACGGTGCCGGGTCGTCCTCATGCACTTCGGGTGCGCCGCGACTGATGTCGAGCGCCGGACGGCCCCGGGGGCGGGGCCGTCCGGCTGGTGACCCCGTCCGCCTTCGGCGGGGTCAGGTACGCGGAGCCGTGGCGGGGGCTATCCGAAAAGCTCCGCGTACGAGCCCATGGCCAGTGCGATGTCGGCCTGGGCCCAGTACCGGTGGTGGGTGAGCACGGGGACCGCGCGGGCTTTCAGAGGGGCCCCGACCGTCGACCATGCCGGATCGTTCCCGCAGCAGGACCGGAGGCGAGGAAAGGTCGACGAGGGGCTGATCGCGTCCTCGTTGGGTATCGTGCCGGCCCAGCCGCTCGACGCGTGGACGCCGTGGTACGCGGCGGACACACCAGAGTCATCGGTGCAGTCGGCAACGGTGCCGTGACGCCCGCTGCCGCCACCGGGGCTTGAGGCGTTCCACGGGTCGGACTTGCCCGACCACTGGAGCATGGCGGGAGCCTGTCACAAGCTTCTGACTGCCCGTGTGGCCGTGCGTCACGGTCTAGCCATTGACGGCGTCCGTTCCGGGGCGGGTGGGGGTGAGATCGGCGGCGAAGCCGGAGCCCCGTTCGCTGATCCGTTAGTCGTCGCACTGAACACCTGCCGCCTGAGCAGGCGTTGGGCCGACGGCGAACATCGGCAGGGGTAGGGCGAACGCGGCTGCGACGGCCGTCCACAACCGCCGCGCGGCTCTGCGCTTACGTCCGGGATCCATGTGCTGGTTCCTCCTCGCCGTATACGGCTCGGTGGGGGGTCAAGGCCTGAACCAGTGGGAGCGCTCCCATATTGAGGACGGACACCGTTCACGTCAATACGTTGAGGAGTTGAATCGTTCGAACCGATTCGCTGTACAAAAAACTAAGCAACCACCCTGTGAAACTGCGGCCGTTGGCGCTAGCGTCCGTCGCACCAGTGGGAGCGGTTCCATCACTAGGCGCAGCCATCACGATGCGCCCGGCTGAAAGGACTCGCTCATGCGCCACCCGCCGCACACAGCACCTCTCATCGCCGCCCGTACGGGCTGCGTTCACTTCGGCCTCGTCGACGCCTGCGGCACACGGCGTTCGTCGCCGAACCCGCACACGGCTACCGCTTCAGCGCTGCCCAGAGCCTGACCGCAGGCCACCCAGCACGCCGTCACCCCAACACCTGTCCGCCACCGGGCACATGGCCGCCGCGCAGTGATCCGACGGGACCGCTTTCACCCGTGGACATCTCGCCCGAACGCCTGCCCCTGCCCTGATGGCGGCAGTTGCACCCTCACCGCTCCGGGCAGGCATTCGCCTGCCCGCGTTGGAGCCGCTCGCACCCAGAAGGAGAAGGAACTCCTCTCATGAGTCGCACAAGAATGTCACTGCTCACCGCGCTGGCCCTGCTCACCGGGACCTCCGGCGCCGCGCTCATCGCCGTCCCTGCCGACGCCAGCACCGCGGCCGCGCCCTGCACAGTGGACTACAAGGTGCAGAACCAGTGGGACACCGGCTTCACCGCCGCCGTCACGATCACCAACAACGGTGCGGCCAAGTCGAGTTGGTCGCTGAAGTGGTCGTACGCCGGGAACCAGAAGATCAGCAACGGCTGGAACGCGAAGGTCAGCCAGAGCGGCGCCTCCGTCACAGCCGCCAACGAGAGCTACAACGGCACGCTCGGCACCGGTGGTTCGGCCGGCTTCGGGTTCCAGGCGTCCTACAGCGGGACCAACGCGATTCCGGCTACGTTCACTCTCGACGGCGCCACCTGCAACGTGGACGGCGGCGGGCCGACCGACCCCGGACCGACGGACCCGGGACCGACGGATCCGGGGCCGACCGATCCCGGACCGGGCGGGTCGAAGGCGGCCAACCCCTATGTCGGTGCCAAGGTGTACGTGAACCCGGAGTGGTCGGCGAAGGCGGCCGCCGAGCCGGGCGGCAGCCGTATCTCCAGCCAGCCCACCGCCGTGTGGCTGGACCGGATCGCCGCCATCAACGGCGTCAACGGCGGCATGGGCCTGCGCGCTCACCTGGACGAGGCGCTGAAGCAGAAGGGAAGCGGTGAACTCGTCGTCCAGCTGGTCATCTACGACCTGCCCGGCCGTGACTGCGCGGCCCTGGCCTCCAACGGCGAACTGGGACCGAACGACCTCGACAAGTACAAGTCCCAGTACATCGACCCGATCACCTCGATCCTGTCCGAGTCCAAGTACGCGGGCCTGCGCATCGCCACCGTCATCGAGCCCGACTCGCTGCCCAACCTGATCACCAACGCGGGCGGGACGAACACCACCACCGACGCGTGCGTGACCATGAAGAGCAACGGCAACTACGAGAAGGGCGTCTCCTACGCCCTGGACAAGCTCGGCGCCCTGGCGAACGTCTACAACTACATCGACGCCGGCCACCACGGATGGCTCGGCTGGGACAGCAACCTGGGCCCGTCCGTGCAGGAGTTCGCCAAGGTCGCCACCTCCAACGGCGCGAGCATGAGCGATGTGACCGGCTTCATCGTCAACACCGCCAACTACAGCCCCGCCAAGGAGCCCAACTTCAAGGTCACCGACTCGGTGAACGGGCAGACCATACGCCAGTCGAAGTGGGTGGACTGGAACCAGTACGTGGACGAGCAGTCGTTCGCGATCGGGCTGCGGGACAAGCTGGTCGCGGCCGGGTTCGACTCCGGTCTCGGCATGCTGATCGACACCTCCCGCAACGGCTGGGGCGGAACGGCCCGGCCCGCCGGCCCCGGCCCGCTGACCTCCGTGGACGCCTACGTCGACGGCAGCCGCATCGACCGGCGCATCCACGCCGGCAACTGGTGCAACCAGAGCGGTGCCGGCATCGGTGAACGACCCACCGCGGCGCCCGCCACCGGGATCGACGCCTACGTGTGGGTCAAGCCCCCGGGGGAGTCCGACGGCAACAGCGCCGCCATCCCCAACGACGAGGGCAAGGGCTTCGACCGGATGTGTGATCCCACCTACGGCGGCAACGCCCGCAACGGCAACAACCCCACCGGCGCGCTGGCGAACGCACCGCTCGCCGGGCACTGGTTCCCCGCCCAGTTCCAGCAGCTCATGCAGAACGCCTACCCGCCCCTGCCGTAACCCTGTGACGCGGTGAGTGGTCGCCGGGGCCGGTCGTTGAGCGACCGGCCCCGGCTCAGGCATGCATCGTTCCCACTCCCCCTCGGCGAGGTCGCGCACTGGCATCCGCTTGACAGAACCTTATTATCGGCAACACTGTAACCATTATGAGTACCTGGTCCGAGCCGCAGCCTGATTCCCGCTTCGTCGTCGTGGACGGCCAGCAGATCCACTACAAACGCACCGGACGAGGTCCCGTACTGGTACTGCTGCACGGCAGCGCTTCCTCACTCCAGCACTTCGACCGTGCGGCGGCAGCACTGGCGCAGTCCTTCGACGTCATCCGCCCCGACCTGCCCGGGTTCGGCCTGACCGGACCTCGCCACGACCGCGACTACCGCATCCCGACCTACACGGCGACAGTGGCGGGACTGCTGGAGGCCCTGGAAGTCCCCCGCTACGCCGTGGCCGGCAACTCTCTCGGGGGCAACATCGCCTGGAACCTCGCACTCGACCACCCGGAGCGACTGACCGGACTGGTGCTGGTCAACGCCACCGGATATCCGGAGAAGGCGATACCGGCAGGCATGCGCCTGATCCGCAATCCGTTGCTGCGCCCTGTGTTGCGGCACGTGATGCCGCGCGGCGCCATCGAACGCAATCTGCGCTCGGCCGTCGGCCCCCGTTCGACCGTCGTGGACACGGCCATGATCGACCGCGCCCACGCGCTCATGAGCCGACCTGGGAACCGCTCAGCCTTCGTCGACTTCTGCAACACCGACCAGCCCGACCGCTCCGCGCAGATCTCACGCATCACGGTGCCCACACTCGTGCTGCGCAGCGCGAGCATCGACGGCCAGCACTTCACCCGCGACATCCCCGGCGCCACGGAGCTGGTGCACCCCCACGGCGGTCATCTGCTGCCGGAAGAGGAACCCCAATGGGTCGCGCAGGCGATCGCCGAGTTCCTCGGCTCTGCCGCCGACAGCCGCACGCACTGACGCCAAGGAGCACCGTTCCATGAAGTACTTCGTCGCATCGGGCGAGGACCGCCGGTTCACCGCCCAAGCACGGCAAGCCCTGCCCGGCAGCTTCATCGAGCTGTCCGACGGCGTCACCCACTACGAGTTGAGGGGCCCCGAGGACGGGGACGTCGTCGTCATGGCGGGCGGACTGACCATCCCGCTGTTCTACTGGGACAGCCTCGCCACCGAACTCAACTCCCGCGGACTGCGAACCCTGACCTGCAGCGCGTACGGCCGCGGCTACTCGGACCGAGTACGGGCGCGATACGACGAGAACCTGTTCGCGCGACAGCTGGCCGAACTCACGGAACGACTCGATCTCACGGCACGACCCCTGCATCTCGTCGGCACCTCCATGGGCGCACTGGTCAGCATGACCTACGCCGCCCAGTACCCCTCATCCGTGTCCACCCTCACCCTCGTCGGCCCCGCCGGTCTCGCGAAACCCCGGCTGACCTCCCCTCACCGGCTGCTGCGCAACGACGCTCTGGCCGGCCTCGTCGCCCGGCGGCGCGGCCGACAGATACTCCAGGGACACCTGGGCCACAACGTCCGCGACCCCGAACTCAGCGCGGAGCTGACCGACATGGTCCTGGAGGCGTTCCGCTTCGAGGGCTCGCTGTACGCGGTCTTCGACACGCTCCAGCACCTGCCCGTCTCCGGCCGGGACGAGCTCTTCCGCCAAACGGGGGCACTGGGCATACCGACGCTGCTGTTGTGGGGAGACGAGGACGAGGTCACACCCATGGCTCACTTCGACACCGCACGCGCGCTGCTGAGGCCTCAGCACCACCGGGTCATTGCCGAATGCGGCCACATGGCTCCCTTCGAACGGCCCCGCGAAGTCGCCGACCAGATCGCCCCGTTCGTGGCCGCGCGCACCGAAAGGCTCGACTCATGAACCACCCTCAGGTCATCGACGTCCTGGTCGTCGGCGCGGGCCCCTCGGGTTCCGCCGTGGCCATCGACCTCCTGCGTCGGGGGCTGGATGTGCGCATCGTCGACAGGTCCCCCCATGCCTTCGACGGCTCCCGCGCCAAAGGCATCCAGCCCCGCAGCCTCGAAGTCCTCGAAGACCTCGGCGCCCTCGACGAGGTGCTGGCCGGCGGCAGCGTCTACCCCAAGCTCGGGCTGCACGCGGGACCGCTCGCCGTGCCGTGGAAGATGTTCCCCCACAAGGAGGCGAGTGCCGACGTCCCCTACCCGAACACCTGGCTGATCCCCCAGTTCCGCACGGACCGCGCACTGCACGCCCGGCTGGGCGAGCTCGGCCTCAAGGTCGAGTTCGACCGTGAGCTGACCGAGCTGACGCAGGGCGAAGACACGGTGGTCGCCACGGTGGCGGGCCCGGACGGTACGGAGGAGATCGTCGCCCGTTACGCCGTGGGCGCGGACGGTGGTTCCAGTGCGGTGCGCAAGCAGCTCGGCATCGGTTTCGCCGGGACGACACACGAGAGCGACCGGATGCTCATCGTCGATGCCTCGGTGACCGGTCTGGGCCGTGACCGCTGGCACATGTGGCCCGGACTGGGCGGCAGACTCATCGGTGCCTGCCCGCTCCCCCACAGCGACATGTTCCAGTGGATGATCCGTCTCACGCCGGACGAGGAACCCCCGTCGGAGAGGGACGCCATCCTCCGGCGGATCCGCGACCACACCCGCGACAGGCGAATCCAGTTGCACGACATCCACTGGACCTCGGTGTTCAGGCCCAACATCCGCCTGGCGGAGAGCTACGGCCGAGGACGTGTGTTTCTCGCCGGGGACGCCGCACACGTCCACACCCCGGCCGGCGCCCAGGGCCTGAACACCGGTGTCCAGGACGCCTACAACCTCGGCTGGAAACTCGGACAGGTCCTCGCCGGGGCGGACCCGACCCTGCTGGACACCTACGAGGCCGAGCGGCAGCCCATCGCCGCCGGGGTCCTGGGCCTGTCCACGGCGAAGTGGGGCGGCATCGCCAAGCTCGACCCGTCGAGCATGAAACGAGGCAAGGACGAGCAGCAACTCGCCCTGACCTACTACGGCGGCCCGCTCGCCCCCGCCGACGGCATGCGCACGACGACCCTTCGCGTGGGCGACCGCGCCCCGGACGCCCAACTGCTCGGCGCCGACGGCCTCCGGACCCGGCTGTTCGACCTCTTGCAAGGACCCGACTTCACCGCCCTCGCCTACGGCCCCGGGGCCGCCCGCGGCCTCGAGCAGCTCGTCTGGCCGACGACGGGCGCCCAGCTGAAGCGGCTCGTCGTCGGACCGGTGGCCGCAGACGGCTTCACCATTGCCGACGCCAAGCACACACTGCGGCGTGCGTACGGCCTGACCGGCGACACGCTGCTGCTGATCCGTCCCGACGGCTACATCGGGCACATCGCCACGTCGGACTTCCTCACCACCACACAGACAGCCGTAAGGGCCGTGACCCCGTAGGCAAGGAGCCGCACATGTTCCAACACCCCCGCATGAGCCCCAACTCGGGAGCCGCCGCGTGAGCCGCACGCTGCTGCGCGGAGCGCAGGTCATCACCATGGCGCCGGACCGGCCCGACGCCGAACACCTCGACATCCTCATCGACGGCGACCGCATCGCCGCCATCGGCGAGAACATCGAGGCGTCCGGTGCCGAAGTCATCGACTTCTCCGGCCGCATCGTCCTGCCCGGCCTGGTCAACGCCCACCTGCACACCTGGCAGACAGCGCTGCGCTCCGCAGGCGCCGACTGGACGCTCATGGAGTACTTCACCCACCTCCACGGCGAGTGCGTCGGCCACTACACCCCGGCCGACATGCACATCAGCAACCTGGCCGGCGCACTGAACCAGATCAACTGCGGCACGACCACCGTGGGCGACTGGTGCCACAACGCCCTCTCGCCCGAGCACGCCGACGCGGCCGTGGAGGGACTGGTCCAGGCAGGGATCCGTGCCGTCTTCCTGCACGGCACGCCCTACCGGTCACCGGAGACCCCTCACCCACTCGCCGAGATCGACAGGCTGCTCGACGGCCCCGTCCGCGAGCATGCCCTGCTGACCCTGGGCATGGCTCTGCAAGGGCCGCAGTATTCCTCGCCGGAGATCGCGGTGGCCGACTTCCGAGCCGGCGCGGACCGCGGTCTCGTCGTCTCGATGCACCAGAGCGGCGGAGAACTCTCCCCCGGCTGGGAGGCCGTGCGGGCCTCCGGGCTGTTCAGCTCCCGGACCAACGTCGTGCACGGAGCCGACCTGCCCGGCGCCTGGATCGAGATGCTCGTCGAGGCGGGCGTCACCTTCACCACCACCCCAGAGAACGAACTCGGGCAAGGGCACGGCACCCCCGTCACCGGGGCGTTGCTGCGCCTGGGCGCGGCGCCCTCCCTGGGCACGGACATCGACACCGCCGTACCGGGCAAGGTCCTCACGGCGGCTCGGATCGCCCTGGCCCATCAGCGCAGCCTGGACCACGCCGCGTACCGAGAGACCACCGGTATGCACGCAAGCACGGCCTCGGTCACTGCCAGACAGGCACTCGCCTGGGCCACGGTCGAAGGGGCGAAGGCACTCGGCCTGGCCGACCGGGTGGGCCGGATCGAGGCCGGCATGCAGGCCGACCTGGTCGCCGTCGACGCCCGGGCACTCAACCTGTGGCCGGCGCACGACCCCATCGCCACCGTGCTGCACGCCGACATCGCCAACATCGAAGCAGTCTTGGTCGCCGGCATTTGGCGCAAACGAGATCACGCCCTGCTCGCACCCGGCCTCGACGAACTCAGGGACCAGCTCCGCGCGTCCGGGCAGCGGCTGCTGCGCGGCATCGGGAAGGTGCGCAGCCACGCCTGACCCGCGCGGCGGACCGACGTACGAAACGGGCGCCGACGTGCACGACCTGCTGTCCCTCGCCGGCGCGGCGGGCACGCTTCGGCCCCCTTGGGGATGCCCGTCCGATCTCGTGCACACGTCGCTTGGTTCGGTCAGCCTTCCTCGCGCAGGCGTTCAAGTCCGCTGAGAAGAAGTTCGAGGCCGAAGGAGAACTCGTCCTCGATCGGAATGGGCATCACGGAGGCAACGGTGAGGGTCGCCGGATACAGGGCCGGATCCACGCTCTGGAAGACAGCCGCCGCCTGAGCATCCTCGGACTGGCCCGCCCCCTCGTGCCGGTTGACCTGTACGGCAAATCCGAGGACATAGCGGGCCAGGGTCGCATACGCGTGCGCGGCCTGCCGCGGCTCGAAGCCACTGCCGAGCAACACCGCGACGCAACGCTCCCGCACTGCCATGGCCTTCGGCCCCAGGGGAACCTGCTCGACCATCAGACGTGCCGCGTTCTGGTGCCGGGACAAGGCGTCGAACATGGCGTGTGCGGCCGTCCGCAGCGCCTCCTGCCAGGCCATCGCGTGGAGTTCGTCGCCGTTCAGTTCCACCGCGCCGAACATGCGGTCCACGACGTGAGCGATGAGCGCTGCCCGGTTGTCGAAGTGCCGGTACAGCGTGGCCGTGCCCGAACCCAGACGCTGGGCCAACGTCCGCATCGACAGAGCGTCGGCGCCCTCCTCGTCCACGATCTGCAGGGCCGTGGAGACCATGCGTTCCAACGGCATGGGCGGGCGACCAGGGGAACGCCGCGCCGGCGCAGCGCCCGCTCGCCTTGGATCAGCTGCTGCCACGGAACGTTTCACCTCCTCGGACGGCACCGTAACAGCAACACCGTATCCGATATGAAAGCACGGGGGCTCCTGGACCTCGCGGGCCGCCAGAGCGTGCAGGACCCGCTCCTGTGCCGGGTCATGCGAACACCGGAGATCTTGGGCTGCGCGTAGTCGAAGCGGCCACGGGCACTGTGGTCGGAAGCATCGGGGTTACTGGCCCGGCCCGGACACAACGCCGCAGAAATAAACCCGCAGCCATCGCTCACTCATGCCACAGCGCGGACTGGGCATACGAAACACCTGTGCCCAGCCACCTGGAAGGCGCGGACACATCCGGGGGGCCGTTGCCATGCCGACTGAGGGAGGTCGACCAGTGGACCTGACCGAGTTGCTCGCAGACGCCATGCGGGACAAGCACCTGAGTACCGAGGCGCTCGCCTACGCGACCGGCATCCGTGTCCCTCGCATCAAAGCGTTCGTCGAAGACGGAGCCGCCGGACCGATCCACCCGACGTCTGAAGAGCTCGCGGAACTGGCTCAGGCGCTTTCGTTGCCGCTCCCCGAAGTAGTGGAGGCGAGCCAGGACCATCGGACCGTGACCCCCGCAGGCCACCCAGTGTGACGCACCCGCCATCCCGAAGGCCGTGCGGATCCCGTGCCGGCAGCGTCATCGGGTACCCGCTGCGGCATGGGATCTCTGAGCTCACCAGTGCTGCTGTTGCTGTTCGCCGCCAGTGCGGCCGTCATCTGGTATGCGGGCGTCAAGCTGTCCGACCACACCGACGTGCTCGCCGAACGCCTCCACCTGGGCACCGCGCTGGGCGGGCTGATACTCCTCGCGATCGCCACCAACCTGCCCGAGATCGCCATCACCATCAGCGCCGCCCTGGCCGGTCGGCTCGACGTCGCCGTCGGCAACATCCTCGGCGGCATCGCCCTCCAGACCGTCGTCCTGGCGATCCTGGACGCCGCCGGTGTACGGCCACGCGCCCCGCTGACCCGCCTGGCCGCCAGCCTCCAACTCGTCCTGGAGGGCGCGCTCGTGGTGGTCGTCCTGGCCGTCGTCGTGATGGGCACCCAGCTCTCACCCGGCCTGCACGCTGCCCGACTGGCCCCCGCGTCCCTGGCGATCGCCGTGATATGGCTGATCGGCCTGATGCTGCTCAACCGGGCCGATCGCGGCCTGCCCTGGCGAGAGGGCGGCGACGCGCCCGACAGCCAGCCCGAACCACGCGGCCACTCCCGCGGCAAGAAGGAGAAGGCCGCCACCGACCAGGGCATCCGCACCGGACGAGCGGCGCTCATCTTCGGTGCCGCGGCCCTGGCCACCCTCGTCGCCGGCGTCGTCATCGAGCGCAGCGGCGAGGAGTTCTTCGCCCGCCAGGGCCTCAGCGGCGTGCTCTTCGGGGCCACGGTCCTGGCCGCGGCCACCTCCCTGCCCGAGATCAGCACGGGCCTGACCTCCACCAAGCTCGGCGACTACCAGCTCGCCATCAGCGACATCTTCGGCGGCAACGCGTTCCTGCCCGTGCTGTTCCTCCTGGCCACCGTCATCTCCGGCAAGCCTGTCCTGCCCGCAGCACACGACACCGACATCTACCTCACCGCGCTCGGCATCATCCTCACCGTCGTCTACATGGCCGGCCTCGTCTTCCGCCCTCGACGCCAGTACGCGCGGATGGGCATCGACAGCATCACCGCGATCGTCATCTACCTCATCGGCATCGCCGGGCTGGCCACCATCGCCACCTGATCCGCCCTCGCCGGCCATGAACGAACTCACGGCACTCTCCCCGGACCATGCCGCCGCGACACGGGGTGAGCGGCCAATCATTCAGGTTGGCCGCCCACGCGTGGTCACAAGCTGAGGTAGAAACGCAGGGTCGTGCCGTCCTCGCCGGTGTGCTGCCGTACGAGATCGGCCACGCAGTGGACCAGCATCAGGCCCCGGCCCCCGAGTTGGCCGTGCTCCGGTGGGCGACGCCCGGCCAGTGGATCGGTCAGTCGGCCCGCATCGCGGACCTCACACACCAGCTGACCGTGCTCGGCCCAGACCGCGAGTGTTCCGCCGCCTCCGCCGTGGACCACGCTGTTGGTCGTCAGCTCCGCGACCGCCAGCTCCACATCCATCAGCCGCCGCTCGCCCAGGCCCAGCCGCATCGCCTGCGCGAGAGCGAACTGGCGGACCGCCGGAAGGTCCTCGACACCGTAGGAGAAGACCGCGGCATCCGGTGCAGGCGCCAGCGCCTCGTTGTACCGGTCGACGACCGCCCGCCAGTCGTACCTGTCACTGACCGACTCACGTCCGTCCCCGGTGATGAGGGTCGGGTGGGTAACCCGCGCATCGGCGATGACCTCGGGGTCCAGCCGTACCTCGTCGTAGGGACACAGGATCGTCACCGCCCGCCCCTCGAACGCGGCGTTGATCAACGCCTCGTGCTGCGCGCACGCCGGGTACTCCACCGTGCTGCGCCCGGCCCAGATCGGCTCGCCGATGATCCGCACACGCCCGCTCGGGTGGGCGTCGGCGAATCCACGCAACACCTTGGGGATGATCCGCCCCGGGTTGCGGCCCGCCTCGGCCATGTCCAGGAACAGGATGCCCTCGGCGTCCCCGCCCAGACCCGCCTTGATCAGCTCCAGGTTGGGGCCCGGCACCGCCACGGCCATCGGCTCGCCACAAGCCAGACCCTCGCGCAGGAAGGACACCGTCTGCCGCGTGTACTCCTGTTCGGTGCGGTAGAACAGCGCAGGGTGCACGAATGCTTCATGGGTGGTCACCGTGCTCATCACAGAGCCACCTCGATCCGATCCAGGTCCGGCCAGAACAACTCCAAAACCCGCTGCAGCTGCGGCGGGGGGTTCTCCACCACAACCCTCCCCTCAGGCAGGTTCATGGCGGTGAGGGCCAGCGCGGTCACCCCGGCCACGTCGACGAACGCCACATCCGACAACTCCACGTACGACACACCCGCATGCCGCCGGGCCAGCTCAGACAGTGCCCGCTCCCACGGCGCACTCGTGAGGGCGCTGATCTCACCACGCACACGGACCCCGGAACGACCACCGGGCAACGGGCTCACCTCCAAAGCGGCACTCCCGAACGCCGCCCGAGGCCCTCCCACCACATGTGGGGCATCCACGCTCGCACTCCTTCACATCACGCCGCCTGCCGACACATCCGGCACGGGCGCACCAAAGACTCCACCCAACGCGACAGTCTAGCCAGGAGGCACACGCGCCCCTGGATCGGCAAGTCGGAGCGAGCGGTCGCTGTGTTGGCGCGGTACGCGCCTGTCACCACGCGCCTTCCGTGGTTGCCGCCTTCGAGAGCAGGTGCTGTAGCACGAGTGTCCAGTGCATGCCTCGCTCGAGGGGTGCTCGACGTAGGCGCGTAATGCCCAGGACGTGGACACCTCTCTCGGGTGACGCCGCAGTTCGCGGCCCGTACGAGCGAGAGGCAGTCCTGTGATCGAATCAACGGCCGAGACGGCGATGCAATGGCTGGCGTCGGCCGCACCCGATCCGCGCGCCTGCCGTGAGACGTGGGAGGACAACCCCTTTACGACCGTGCTGCTCCCGGCCGGTCTGCGCTGGGACGTGCTTCTCGTCCCCGGACAGCTCGGTCACGCGGTCTTCGACCTGCTGGAAAGGCGCAGCGGGGCACCGGGGCCGGTGCTGGCTGACATTGCCGGCGCCCGGATCGGTGTCTTCGTTCCGCCGGGCTCGACGGAGCGCTGGCCGCGTGACGTGTGTTGGACCGCGGGTTTGGATACGTGGATCTGGGTGCCCTGTCCCGGCCGCGCCGCGCGTGAGGCGCGCTGGCTGGTGCCGCCGGACGGAAACGGCACCCTCAACGATCCGGACGTGGTCGAAGAGGTACTGCTCGAAGCCACCACCCCGACGGCATCGCCGTGTACGTGATCCTCCGTCACTGTCCCAACATTTCCATCGTCATCGAATCCATTGCCGGTCGCCGAATGGTTACGCGAGTATCCGCTGGTGCTACCGGAGTGACACTTTCGTGCCGGAACAGGCGACCTACCGGTATGCGGCAAAAGGGGGCGCGATCAGTGGCGGAACTTCGGCGAACTTCCGGCGCAGGCGGCCGCTTTGTGGTGGTCGGTGTCCTGTGCGCGGCCCTGGGTGCCGTGGCTGGCGGCATTCACGCGTCCACCGATTCCTCGACGTCCTCCTCGACTGCTGCGGCCGGCCAAGAACCGCGTGAACCGTCACGGCAGGAGTTGACCCTTCTGCATGACGCCGGTCAGATCTTGCTGCGTGACTGCATGCAGCAGAAGGGATTCAAGTACCAGCCGGTCAAGGAGAACCCGGTTCCGGAGGCCCGGGAGTTCCCATACGTGCTCGACGACGTGGCGTGGGCTCGCGAACACGGTTACGGGACGGATATACAGCAGGAGCTGTCCGAGCTGCGCACAACAGATGTCAATCAGCGGTACTTTCGCGGGCTGCCGGCCAAGCGGCGGGCAGCGGCTCTGACAGCGGCCAACGGTTCTCGCCCTCTGACTGTGTCGGCCAAGGCCCCCGACGGCATGGTGTTCCAACGGAGCCCCAAGGGCTGCCAGTCGGAGGCCGACGCAGCACTCTACGGAAACCTGCGGCAATGGTTCCAGGCGAAAGTCACCGCGGACGCGCTCACGGAACTCCGCCGTGCCGGGGTCACCGCGGATCCGCGGTTCGCCGAGGCGGTCAAGCCCTGGTCCGCGTGTATGCGGGCAGCCGATCACCCCGCTACGAGCCCGGCCGACCTGCGAACGGCGACCGGTGCGCGAAAGTCCCCTCTTCCCAGGACCGAGGAAATCGCACTTGCCGTCACCGAGGCGCGGTGCGCCCACACTTCGGGCTTGGCCAAGACCGCACGGGCCTTGGACCGGCAGTACGCCCGCAGCCTTGCCCGGCAATACCACGCGGCCGTGCGTACCTACCGGGAACTACAACTGAACGCGCTGCCTGGCGCCCGCGCTCTCATACAGAAGGCCGGCGCATCCTCATGAACCCGAATTCCGCAACGAGAGGGAAGAACATGGGAAAACTACGCACCACTCTTATCGGCGCGGCTCTCGCCGCTGTGACGGTGGCGGCCACACCGCTCGCCGCGCAGGCATCGGAACCCGTTCCCCGGTCCTCTGCCGGCCGGGTCGCCGATGGTCTTCTCCACGTCTACTACAACACGGGTTACTCGGGGTGGTGCGACGACTGGTCGGGAGAAGCCCCGGACTGGGGCAGCTGCCGCAACCAGGTGAGTTCGCTCTGGAACAACGGCTACCCCGGCAACCTGGACGACATCTGGGTGTACTGGGGCCTCAACTACACCGGCGCCCGCCGGGGCGTCTACAACGGCGTAGGACTCAGCGACCTGCGTCAGTGGACCTTCGACGCGAACACGGGCCCTGGGTCAGGGGAATGGCTCAACGACAACATCTCCTCACATCGGTGGACGAACCTGCCCTGAGTCGAGGCGCCCGCAGGGGCTTTCCGCGCCGCCTACCTCGTTCAGGATCCGAGCCTTGCCGGAGAACCCGCCATTCTCCAGCCGGTATCGGCCACTCCCACAACCCTCGTCCCAGCGTGGCGCTCCAACACTCGCGGAACCATTTCCAGGCCTCTGACCAGGGCCTGCCTCGCACTTCGGGGGATGACATGTTGACGTTCCATTTCACGAGCGCGGACATCGCGCGCGTACGGGTGGCGAGCAGACCGGATCCGATGTGGGAACTGCTGCTCAGCCTGCATCTGGTCGCGGGCGACGACGGCGCGGTCGTCTTCGGCCCGTGGAAGAGACAGGTGCGGTCGCGGCTCGCCGCCGCCGTCCATATGCTCTTCGACCTCGCCCCGCCCCGGGGCTACTCAGCCGACTTCCTCACCCCGGCACCCGGCGGGGACGGGCTGGAAGCGGGACTCGACGCCGTTCTGTCCACTCCGCGCCGAGTGCTGTGCCGGGACATCAGGGGCCTGAACGCCGCCCAGCGTCCCGGTACCTGGATCCGGCCCCTGGCCGAGGGGGACCTCGGCACCCTGCGCCGCCTCGACCGGACCCTGCGCGCATACTTCGCCATCGCCCTGCGGCCGCACTGGACCCGGGTGCGCGCGGCCTTCGACCGAGACCGCGCGCTGCGGATGCGGGCCGTGACGGACGGAGGTGTCGAGGGGATGCTGGCCACCCTGCACCCGGACCTGCGCTGGCGGTCCGGTCAGCTCACCATGACCAGCGCCTGCGACCGCGACATCCACCTCGATGGGCGGGGCCTCGTCCTGCTGCCGTCGTTCTTCTGCTGGCGCGCTCCGATCACCCTGCGCGATCCCGGTCTGCCTCCGGTGATCGTCCACCCGATAGCCCACGACCTGGGCTGGGCGCAGCCGGACGCCGAGTTGCTCCGCGACCCGCGGGAGGCCCTGCGCACCCTCCTGGGCCGGACCCGCGCCGATCTGCTCGCCGCCCTCGCCGCGGGCGGCGGGTCGACCGGGGAGCTCGCGCAGAGGCTCATCGTCTCCCCCGCCTCGGTGTCGCAGCACACCGCCGCTCTGCGTGACTCCGGGCTGATCGTCACCCGGCGCCGCGGACCGTCCGTCCACCACAGCGCGACCCCGCTGGGGGAGGCGCTGGTGGGCGGCCGACGCGGCATTCCACCGGTCACGTCCGGGTGACGCGGCTCTGATCAGGCGCCCAGGGTGAGCACTCCCGCGCCCTGTCCCGGTGCCTGGGTCCAGCCGTTGATCCGTTGGGCGAGGCTGCGGAGTCGGGTATCACCGGGGCGTACGGCGATCTGGAAGTGCGCCGCGTGCGGTCGGCGCAGGTGGCCGCCCCAGGCCACCACTCCCCCGCACTCCTTGAGGATGTCGCGCACCACGGCCAGCTGTTGGGGGAACAGCACACCGGTCGCGGCCAGGGGGTAGGCGGCCGGGCGTATCTCGACGGCCGTGCCTGAGGCGTAGTTGGTGGTGTGTCCCGTCAGCCCCGCGGCGGGGCGGTGTCCGGCGAGTTCGTGGCGTGCGACCTCCTCGACCTCGTAGTGGAAGCGGCGGATGACGTGGACGAGCACCGTGGAGACGTCTCCTTCCAGCAGTGCGACGGAGGCCGGGGCACCCGGCACCGGCAGGGTGCTGATGCCGGTGGTGGTGACCGGCCATCCGTTGGTACTGGTGGTGCGGGCCGCGGCCGAGGCGGGGGTGGCCGTCGGCAAGGAGATGCCGGCCGCCACCGCCCCGGCGAGTCCGGTGAGCAGCAGGGCCCGCCGGGGCAGGCCTCCGCCGCCTGGTCTGTCCGTGTCTCTGATCTGCATGCCGATTCCCCCTTCAGCCGCGCAGGGCCGCGTTGTAGGTCTCGAAAATGCTGTAGAGGTCGCGAGCTCGGCGACCGTATTCGCCGGCGCCGTTGTACAGGGTGAGCACCTTGACGATGTCGGCGTCGGAGTAGCTCAGCCGGTCGGCGGTGACGCCGGCGAGAGCGGCGGACCAGATGTGGATCAGCGGAACGGTGCCCACGTTGTAGTCGTCGTCGTTGCGCAGCTGGTCCCAGACCGCCCGGCGTGCCCGCCAGTCCTCCGTGTCCTGGATCGGGCCCGAGATCACGTCCGCGCGGATGCAGTGGTTACGGGCCCTGATCGCGGTCCTGCCGAAGATCTGGGCGACGCCGGTGCTGGAGTCGTCCTTGATCACGGCCGGCGGGGCGGGCGGCTCCCCGACGGGGGTCTGCTCCCAGGCGGCCTGCGCCTCCTCCCAGGCGAAGTAGGCGGCGACCAGCACATCCACCGCCTCGTCAGTGAAGTCGGCCTGGTACTCCCAGAAGACCACGGCCTGGATCAGCGACTTGCGCATCCGGAAGGACCGGGCGAGACCTGTGATCAGCGCGTCCATGTCGAGGACCTTGCCGATGCACTCCGCGGGGGTGCGGTCCCGGTACCAGTCGTCGTGGCCGTTGGCCACGATGTAGGTGCCGAGATCCGAGGTCAGGGCACCCCGACGGCTCATGTCGAAGGGCACGTCCAGCGCGGTGTCCGGCCCCCTGGGTGTGAACAGGGTCTGCCCGGTGTCGCGTCCGGACGCGACATCCTTGTCGATCTCGATGAACCCGGTACCCGAGCCCACCGTGATCGTCGCGATCTGGTCGAAGGCCCAGTCCTTCGGCAGCGGGAACCCCAGGTTGCCGCTGTAGCCGGTCGACATGTCCGACACGAAACTGGCCGTCGTCAGACCGGCCTTGGCGAGCCGGCTGCAGATGTTGCGGGGCGCGTACACACCGACGCGGTACTCGCTGCCGTAGGCGGCCATACGGCCCGTCAGTCCGCGGAAGTGCGGGATGACCCGGCTGGTGATCTCCTCGTCGACGGCGTCGTAGTCGACGGAGAAGTAGATGATGGTCCCGGCACGGAAGCCGTGCCCGCGGGCCGCCTCCAGGGCCGCCAGGGCGTCCGTGGCACCCTGCTGCGCGTTGAAGTACTCCGGATCGCCGCCATTGGTCTGGTAGATCGGGAAGACCGAGAGGCCGCCCGCGACGATGTTGGCGAGCTCACCGGGCTGGATCTTCTTGTTCTTCGGGTTCGTGACGTTCGCGTTGGTCAGGTACCGCCCCACCGTGGTGTATCCGGCGGCGCGCAGCGCCTGGGCGCGGGCCGGGGTGATCTCGGTGATGCAGTCGGCCGCGGTGCCGGGCCGGCTCGGGTCGCCGGTACTGACCAGCAGTGAGGCCCAGGTACGGAAGTCCGCGGTGCCAGTGGTGGGCAGCAGTTGGGCGAAGCGCTGGAAGTCCACGACGGTGCTCAGCAGCGACCCCGAGTAGAAGCCGTCGAACGCGACGTCCCAGCCGTTGAACCGCATCGCCGCCTGGAAGAGGTGCACGAACTGCTTGGCGCCGTCGGCCGAGCCGGAGCCGAGCATCGCCTGTGTCCTGATGCCGTCCTGGGTACCGGGGCCGAAACGGCCGTTGGCGACGTCGTCGCTCATGCCAATCTCGTACTGGAGGGCGAAGACCAGCGCCTTCTGCACGTCCCGGGAGAAGTTCCCGTCGGCCGGGCAGATGAAGAACTCCCGTCGCTGGACGTACCGTCCGTTGAGCCACTGCTGGATCTGGCGCACCTGCTCGGTGCCGTTGCCCACGCGCACGTACGGGTCCATCGTGAGCAGCGCCTTGAACACCTTCGGCTGCAGCCCGCTGCCCGGATAGGCCCCGCCCACACCCATGTTGGACTTGAGCTCGGCGACCGAGTCCGCGGTCCTGCCGTTGTAGGTGCCGTCCATGCCGCCGCCGTCGTAGCCCTTGCAGTACAGGCCCGCCTGGATGATCCGGTAGATGTTCTCGTGCCGGGTCCGGTCGTCGATCTGCGCCCCGTACCGGGACTGGAGTTGGCTCAGCGTCGTCGGACCGAAGGAGTCCGACAGTGTGGTGATGCCCAGCTCGTACTGGAGCGCCCGGGTCAGGCCGTACATCACCGTCCAGCTGGTGCGCCCGTTGACCTCCACCTTCGGGATGCCGGGCACGTTGTAGGAGTTGATGAACTGCTGCGCGCGTTCCACCATCTCGTCGGCCATGTGCGCCTCTTCTCCCTGTGGTGGGGCGTCAGACCCAGTCCTGGTAGATGCCGCCGTTGCAGCCGGTGGTGCGGAATCCGCTGTCGTCGCTGTCGTCGATGCAGTCGTCGGTGTACTGGTTGCGGAAGGTGAGGCGCACCGAGTGGTGGCGGACGACGTACCAGCTCACGTACTCGGAGCTGTCGCAGTACTGCGCGCTGAACCCGGCCGGGCCGTCGTAGAGGCAGCGTCCCGTGACCTTGTTCTGGAAGCGGCGCGTTCCGTCGTTGAAGACGTGGACGTCCCACTGCTGGTAGGCGCCGCTGTTGCAGGGGAACGTACGGAACCCGTACTCCCGGCTGTCGTCCATGCAGCGCTGCGTGCCGAGGCTCTGGAAGGTGTTCACGACCAGGACGGTGCTGCCGCCGTCCTGGGACTCCTGCACGGCCTCGGCGCTGCCGCTCGTGGTGACCAGTGCGCCCGCGCAGAGCAGGGCCGCCGCGGCGGTCTTGAGTGACTTCATGTCATCCCCCGGATGGCTGAGTGGTCGGACTCGCACGCCAAGACTGGAACCGGGGTCCCACGGCCACCAGACGTTTCAGCTATAGCCGAAAGGAGGTTGGCGAGGTGGAGGCTGCGTAGGGCGACCGCATCGTGTCATCACCGCCCCGCCACCGCAGGCGTCGCCTGGATCGGTCTTCTGCGCGTCAGTCCGGCAACCAGTGCAGCTCTCGCACCAGGGTTTTGGCGACGGCACGGACGCGGCGGTGCAGCGGCGACTGCTCACGTGGCAGGACCAGGTGGATCGTCAGGCTGGGTGCGCCCCGCAGCGGTCGCCAGGTGAGACCGGCCGGCTGTGCCGTGAGCGCGGCTTCTCCGGACGGGGCGAGGGTGGCCCCGTCGCGCAGGTCGCGTTGAGACATGTCGAAAGAGACCGCGGGCGTGTGGAATCGGGGGTGTGGTCGGATGTCTCGGAACAGCGCGGACAGCTGATCGTGGATCACGGGGTTGGCCGCACGGTCCGGGAGTCGCAACGGATACTCGGCTGCGTCGGCGATCTCGATCTCCGGGTGTTCGGCCAGCGGATGGTGCTGCGCCAGCTGGACCCCGATGCGCGCACGCCGCAGCAGGTAGCGGCGCACGCCACGGCCTGGCTGTGCACCGCGGGTGATCCCGGCGTCGATGCGGCCGTCCGCGACCGCGGGGGAGATCTCCGGTGTCGCCATCGGGACCGCGCCGACCTCGAGGCCACTGTTGTCGCGTATCAGCCGGTCCACGAGAGCCGGTGCCGTCTCGGCCCCGGCGCTGAGGCTGTATCCGATGCGCAGCGTCCCCAGTTCACCGGCCGCCGCGCTCCGGGCGGTGTCCCATGCCCGATCCAGCGCCGCCAGCGCAGGTGGCGCGGACTCCGCCAACGCCGCACCGGCCGTGGTCAATACGACGCTGCGCGTGTCGCGGATCAGCAGGGTGGTACCGAGTTCCGCCTCCAGTCGGCGCATCCGGGCGCTGAGTGCGGGCTGTGCGATGCCGATCCGGGCGGCCGCGCGGGTGAAGTTCAACTCCTGCGCCAGCACCAGGAAGTACCGCAGGCTCACCGTATCGGGCGCCACGTACCCTCCCCGCCGATTGATAACGATCCGTTCTGAGTCTATGCCGAACCGGTCTTTCCCTCGGCCGCAGATCAAGCCCTAGCCTGCGTAAATGACGGTTCCACCTACCGCAGTGGCCGTCCCCGGGATCGATCGATCCGAGTGTCGGTCCGACGTCGGACGGGAACGGCCGAACACAGGAGGTTTCCATGGCCAAGGGTTACTGGGTCAGCGTCTACCCCGCCATCGCCGACCCAGAGGGGCTTACCGCCTACGACAAGCTGGCCCGTCAGGCTGTCCAGGCCGGGGGCGGGCGTGTGCTGTCCCGTGGGGGTCGAGTCGTCGCCCACGAGGCCGGAATCACGCAACGCGTCGTTCTGATCGAGTTCGACAGCCTTGACCAGGCCGTCGCGGCATACGAGAGCGAGGCGTACCAGAAGGCGCTGGTGGCCCTCCCCGAAGGCGTCGAGCGCGACTTCCGCATCATCGAAGGCATCGGCTGACTGGGGGTTGGTCAGTGAGGCAGAGTCAGCCGATCGCGGCAGCCAGCCGGACCTCGGGGTCGCCCGTCGCGCTGACGTGCTGCTCACTCACGTCGCGCGGTCACCGCGGCCGACGCCCGGCTCCTGATGGACGATCACGTTCCCACCCTGCGCGCCGAACGCCTACCCGTGATCGCGCGCCTCGACACGCTGCACCCAGTGGCGCTGTTGCACCGGCAGCTCGTCCTGCAATCGCCGAGTCAACTCACGTACCTCGTCGGCCGCCTCCGGGTGCGCGCGAGAAACTGCTCCAGCCGCAACTGCCACGCGCCGGCGCCAACTGTCGCCGTGCAGCCTCCTGATCCTCCGCCCCGGACACCAGCGCGGCCTCACCCTCCAACGACGCGACCAGCGGATCCCGCCCGGATGGGTCGTTCCGCCCGAACAGCCCCAGCAACCCGGAGGAAGGTCCTCCCGTTACCGTGCCCGCCCCATCGTGACACCGCGGCCCACGCCCGTTCCCTCCCCGATCAACATGCCGCAGTTGTACGGTGGTCGACCGCACCACCGGAACAACGACGAGGCGACAACGCCGTGGACGAGGGGGCGTCGTGTGGCGTCGCAAGGGCCCGAACCGCACCGGCCTGCGGCGGCAACTACGCACCGCGCGCGTCCTGTTCGACACCGGTGACCACGAAGCGGCGGAGGTGCTCCTACGCCGCCTGCTGCCCGACTGCGAGGCGGAGTTGGGAGCGAACCACGAGGAGACCATCGGCCTGCTCAACCTGCTCGGCTCCACTCGCTACCAGCAGCGCAAAGCCTCCGCGTCCGCGCAGATCGCCCGCGAGGCCACCGACCGTGCCGCCCGCGCCTGCCCGACGCCCCCGCGACCCTCGACTGCGCTCACAACCTCGGCGCGGCCCTGGCCATCCAGGGCGATGTCTCCGCGGCCGTCGCGGTTCTCGACGACACCTGGCAGCGCCGCGCCCGAAGTCTCGGAGCCGGCGCCGAATCCAACCTCACCACCGCCAACACCCTCGGCGCGACACTCTTCGCCGCAGGCCTGCGCCGCGACGGCCTCACCGCCCTGCGCACCGCCCACGCTCAGAGCATGAGCCTGTCGGCCGGGCATCCGGTGCGTATGGACATCGCCAACAATCTGCGGATCGCGGAACGCAACGCGGGCGGCTGACCGGCGGCACCCCGACAGCGACAACACCGGCGGGCCGCCCGCTCCCCTCGGCAGATCAGTCCGGCGGCGCGATCTGGGGCCGGCCCGGCCCGGCATGCCACCCACCTGACAGTCCGCCACTCCCCCGCCCACGTGTCGCCGTCGACGACTCGCCCGTGCCATGCGAGAGGGCCACCGCCCTGTTCGGGGGATCTACTTCCCGCACCCGCGAGGGTGTTCCGAGTGCGGCGGCTGGTCGTTCGCTGTGCGGGCCTCGTCACGACGCCGGAGCAACCTCACAGGAACCGTCGGACGGGGGTGACGGCGGTTTCCTTGGCGCGCTGGAGCAGGGCGCGCCGTCTCCAGCGGGTGAGATCGATGTCGACGCTGTGTTTCAGGTCTTCTTCGTAGTCGCGGTCGAGTGAGGCGGTGAAGGTCTCGTCCAGCACCGCGAGCATGACCTCTTCGTCGTGGTCCATGGACCGGCGGTTGAAGTTGGTGGAACCGATCAGCGCGGCCACCGAGTCCACCGTGATGATCTTGGCGTGCATCATGGTCGGCTGGTACTGCCGGATGCGCACGCCGGCCTGAAGAAGACGCGCGTAGTGGTGCTGACCGGCCAGCTGGCAGGCACGCTGATCCGTGTGCGGCCCGGGAAGCAGGATTTCCACCTCTACGCCGCGCCGGGCGGTCCGGCACAGCAGATCGATGAAGTACGTGTCGGGTGCGAAGTAGGCGGTGGCGAGCCGGAAGCGTTCCTCGGCGGAGGTGAGCATGACGCGGATGAGCGTTTGCATGTCCTGCCAGCCGATGCTGGCCGACCCGCGCACGACCTGGACGACGGCCGAACCGGCCTGCTCGTGTTCGGTGAAACGGTCGCGGTCGTCGAAGAGCTCCTCATGACACTCGGCCCAGTTCTGCGCGAACGCGGCCGCGATGCCGTCGACGGCCGGACCGCGCACCTGCACATGGGTGTCCCGCCATTCCCCGGGGCCCCGGGCGTCGCCGCACCATTCCTCGGCGATGCCGACCCCGCCGGTGAAGGCGGTGTGCTCATCCACGACGAGGGCCTTGCGGTGGCAGCGGTGGTTCTGCTTGAAGGGCGACAGCCACACGGGTTTACGGAACCACGCCACGTGCACGCCCGCTTCGTCCATCAGGTCGAGCAGCTGCCGTTCGATCTTCTGCGCGCCGAAGCCGTCCAGAAGCAGACGGACCCGCACTCCCGCCCGTGCGCGATCGGCCAGGGCACGGGCGAAGTCCCGGGCGATCTGACCACGCCAGTACACGAACGTCATCATGTCGATCGTGTGCCGGGCCGAACGGATCGCTTCGAGCATCGCGGGAAAGATCTCATCACCGTTGCGCAGCCGCACGAGCTCGTTGCCCTCGGTGGCAGCCACACCGATGAGCCGCTCCAGACGGCGGCGCAGCCGTTGCTTGCGCGCCTCGGGTGTGGCGAGTGCGGTGGCGGAAGCCGGGGCGTCGGCGGGTGCTGTGGGTATGCCGTCAAGAATCACGCGCTGTCTCCCGTCGGATCATGAAGAGGGCTCGGTGCACGCCGGCACGGCAAGCCCGACAAGCCGCTTGCCCTGCCGAGGCCGCGGCACTCCTCCCCACAGACACCTTTGTGCAGAAGCGGTGAACGCCGGTCCCTGACCGGGCCCCATACCCGGCGGCCGACTCGTCCACCGGCCGCCTGCCCACGCATCAGTACCGATCACGACGGGTCTGGGTCGAGGTTCAGTGGGCATACGGCGGAAAGCCGGAGGGCGAGCCTCGGGCCGGCCATCGCCGTGACACGTTGATCTGGGGAGTACGCATGCCGACGACCATAAGGCGCACTCCGCCGATGACTCTGGGAGTACGGCCGACCGACGCCCCGGCTGTTCGGCGCACCGCCCGCGCCCGGCCCCGCGCACTGGACGGCGCCCCGATGACATCCGGCCCTCGCCTGAGCGTGGAGACTCTTCCGGGCGCGGGCGCGCTGACGATGCTGCTGCCCGCACGGGGAATGTGAATGGGTACGGCGACGAAGGTCCCCGAGACACGCGACATGGCCGGAGAGGAACTGTCCGGCGACGAGGCCTGGGCGGCCCTGCGCCGATACGGCGGCTGGCCCCTGCTGCGCGACGCCTTCATCCGCTTCCGCTACGCCGACGGCTTCAGCCACGCCCGGGCCCTCGCCCTGCAGACGGTCCTGGCGGTCGTCCCCCTCGCCATCGCCTTCGTCGGCCTGTCCACCAGCCTGCACACCGAGAGCGTCGGCAGGCTCGCGGAACTGACGATTCACCGGATAGCCCAGGGCCCGAGCGCGGCAGTCGTCGACGACGCACTCGACCGCAGCCGACGCGACTCCGGCGCCGGTGCCGAGGTCGCTCTCTGGTTCGGCGCCGTCTTCTCCCTGGTCAACGTCACCACCGCCATGTGCCAGATCGAGCGGGGCGCCAACCGGATCTACGGCAACGAACGCGACCGTCCCTTCCACCTCAAGTACCTGCGCGGTCTGGTGATGGCGCTCAGCGCCGGGCTGCCGCTGGGCCTCGGCTTCGTCCTCATGGTGGCCGGCGACGCCCTCGCCGCGGCGGCGGTCACCGTCTACCACCTCGACGACGGCACCCTGCACGCCTGGGACATCCTGCGCTGGCCCCTCGGGTTCCTGCTCGCCCTCATTTCCGCGAGCGTCATCTTCCGCCGCTCGCCACGCCGCGACCAACCCGGCTACACCTGGCTCGCCTTCGGCGCGGCCGTCTATCTCGTGCTGTGGATGACCCTCACCTGGGCGCTGAGCCTCTACCTGAACCTCAGTGGTTCCTTCGACACCGTCTACGGCCCCCTCAGCGCGTTCATGTCCCTGCTGCTGTGGGCCTACCTCACGTCCATCGCCCTGCTGCTCGGACTGTCCTTCGCGGCACAGCTGGAAGCGGCACGCGGCCGGCGCCCCGGACCGGTCCAGGACGACCCAGGGGTCTGACCTGGGCGCCGACGCAGCCTTGCGGCACCTGCCTCAGCACGGTCCTCTTCGTACCGTGGCCGCAACATGTTCCCCGGTGTGAACTCCGAGCGCCACCGCGGGGTTTCAGCCCCGCCCGTCAGCTCGAAAGGATGAATGTCCCGGTGAGGCGGCGTGTCGCCGGTGTCGGATTCTGCACGCTTCGTCTCCGAACGCCGAGTGAGGAGAACAGGTGGCGGAGACGGGACGGCGTCAGGAGACGCCTCTCTTACGTGATCGGGCGCGGTACCTCTTCGACAGAACCCTGGCCCGCAGCACCGGAGCGCTGCTCGGCTGGCTCGCCCTGGGCTGTCTGACGCTCGTCGTCCCGGTCAGCGCGCTGCTGGTGTGGACGGACCCGCAGGCGCCGCCCACCGTGACAGGACGGCTCACCGCCGTGTGGCGTACCAGCGCCGAGACACTGCGGCTCAGCGGGGTGACGGGCGCTCCCCTGCGCATGCTGCTCGCCGCCGTTCTCGGCCTCATCGCCCTGCTGTGCGTGTCGACGGTCGTGGGTGTCATCACCACGGGCCTCGGCGACCGGCTGGCGGAACTGCGCCGAGGCCGCTCCACCGTGGTCGAACACGGTCACACCGTCGTCCTCGGCTGGTCCGAGCTGGTCTTCACCGTCGTCGCCGAGTTGTTCACGGCACGCTCCGGACGCGGCAGACACGTGGTCACCGTACTCGCGGACCGGGACTCGGCCGACATGCACACCGAGCTCACCACGAGGCTCGGCATCGCGGACACCTCCCGCCTGGTGTGCCGCACCGGCGCACCGACCGATCCCGAGGCACTCGCGCTCGTGAACCCGGGCGCGGCACGGTCGGTACTGATCCTTCCCTGTGACGACTCCGACACAGGAGTGATCCGCACACTCCTGGCACTGCGCGCCCTGCTCGGCCCCCGGACCGGACCGCGCCTGGTGGCGACGGTGCGCGACGGCCGTCACCTGCATGCCGCACGCCTCGCAGCCGGGCCGCGGAGCACCGTCCTGGAGGCCGATCGGACCGCGGCTCGGCTGCTCGTCCAGTCGGCGCGCCAGCCGGGCCTGCCGGCCGCCCTGCACGATCTCCTCGACTTCTCCGGAGCCGAGTTCCACACCGTCGAGGTCCCGGGTCCGGCGGACCGGCCGTACGAGGAACTGGCCCTGTCCTTCGAGGACGCGTGCGTGGTCGGGATCCTGCGAGCCGACGGCACACCTCACCTCACCCCGCCGCCGGACACCGTGCTCCGTCCCGGCGACCGGCTGGTGACGGTCGCCCATGACGACCATTCAGGCACAGCCACCGACTGCCGCGACCACATCGACGCGACTGCCCTCGCAGCCGCCGTCGAACAGGCTGACGGCCCGACGCGCACCCTGCTGCTGGGCTGGAACCGCAGGGCGCAGTTCGTCGCGGAGATCCTGCGTCGGACCTCCCAGCCGGGCTCCGTCCTGGACGTCGTCACCGATCCGGACACAGATCCACCTGAGGCAGCCACCCACCTGTCGCACTCCGACGACTCCAGCCGCCTCCGCGTCCGCCACCACACCGGTGACCCCACCTGCTTCGCGGCCCTCCGCGCGCTGGATCCCTCCCGCTACGACAGCGTCATCGTCCTGCGCGACGAGAACCCTCTGCCCGACGAGAACGCTCCCGCCCCCGCACGGCCCGACGACAAGACCCTCCTGACCCTGCTCATGCTCAAGGCCCACGAACAGGAGACAGGCCGAGGCATGCATGTCGTGGCCGAGCTGCACGACCACCGCGCCCGGCTGCTGGCCCCCCTGGGTACCACGTCGGACGTAGTCGTCCGTGGTGAACTGACCGCGCTCCTCATGACCCAGATCTCCCACAACCCCGACCTCGCCGCCGTGTTCGAGGAGATCTTCACCGCGCGCGGCGGAGCACTGGCCCTGCGCTGCGCCACCGACTACATCCGCCCCGGCCTCGAAGCGTCATTCGCCACGGTCACGGCGGCGGCACTCGCCCGCGGCCAGGCCGCGATCGGCTACCGCAGCAACGATCCCTGCGCCGACTCCCAGTCGCCGGGGGTCCGTCTCTGCCCCGGGCAGTCCGAACGACGCGTGTGGACAGCCCAGGACGAGGTCCTGGTCCTGACTCCCGGCCACGGCACCACTCCCCCCGGCGACGCCGACCCGCTCTCCCTCCCCCTCGCCAGGCGCCCCCACCAGGACGACGCCCCCGCGGCGGAGCTGCCCCACGGATGAAAGACCTGGCGTGGGAGCCGCCGGTCCATTGCCTACGACGCTGGGCGCGGGCCCGAGACCACACCGCGTTCCTCGAAGGCGTACGGCACCACGGCCGGTCGCGGGGCGCCGATACTGGTTCCAACTCCGGCGCCCCGCGTCACCCGAGAACCGCCGTCCGAGTGCGCCCTCGTACGCCCGGTGTGAGACTGCTGGATGGCGTGCGCCGGACGGCACACGGCGCGAGGGAGGCGAGACGGGGTGAGCATGCCCGATGCCGGTGACGACCAACTGCACCAGTTCCTGGCCGACTCGGCCAACCGGACCGTCGACCTCACCACCGCCATGGCCCGCTGCACCAAGGCCCTTGGGCTGCATCACGCGGTCGCCTACCTCGCCGACATCCAGCAGCGTCACCTGGTCCCGCTCACCGACGTGACCGCGACACTGCCCATCGACGACTCCCTGGCCGGCTGGACCTACCGCACCCAGTCCCTGCGGGTCGAGCCCGCGGAGTCGGGCGCGGTGACGGCCTGGTTCCCCTTGCTCGACGGCGCCGAGCGCCTGGGAGTCCTGGCCGTCCACGGCCCTTCCCTCACCGCCGCCTGCCTGAACCGTGGCAAGGCCCTGGCCACGCTCGTGGCGATGATGGTCACCTCACGGCGTACCTTCAAGGACTCCTACGTCCAGCGCACCCGCACCGAACACATGCAACTGCCCTCCGAGATGCTGCGCGCCTTCCTGCCGCCCCGGACGATCGGCAACGCGCGCGTGGTCTCCACTGCCGTCCTCGAACCCGCTTACGAGATCGGTGGCGACGCCTTCGACCACGCGCTGACCGAGACGACCCTTCACGCCACCGTCTTCGACGCCATGGGACACAATCTCGCCTCCGGCCTCACCAGCGCCCTCTCGCTGGCAGCCTGCCGCAACGCGCGCCGGATCGGAGCCGAACTTCCGGAACTCGTGCAGACCGTGGACGAGGCCCTGGCCCAATGGCTGCCCGACCAGTTCTGCACCGGCATCCTCGCCCAACTGGATCTCGCCTCGGGAGTTCTGCGGTGGTGCAACTGCGGGCACCCCGCGCCCCTGCTCATCCGAGACCAGCAGATGGTGGAGGACGCGCTGGAACGAGAGGCGGACCCGCCGCTGGGTCTGCCGTTCCTGCTCAGTGATCGCGACCGCCGGATCCACGAAGTGGCCCTGCAACCGGGCGATCGGGTCCTGCTGTACACCGACGGCGTCACCGAAGCCCGCACCCTGCACGGGGAACTGTTCGGGCTCCAGCGGTTCGCCGACTACGTCATCCGCGCGACCGCCGCGGGAGAGTTGGCGCCGGAGACCCTGCGGCGGCTGATCCACTCGATCCTGGACGCGGAGACCAGTCGGCTCCGGGACGACGCGACCATCATGATGTTCGAGTGGCAGCCGCGTAAGCAGTGACCTTTGGACGGGACGCGGTCGTTCCCGCCTGACATGTGTGAGACCGGCCGATCGGTGAAAGCCGGCGCGTTCATTGCGGCGGCCCCGACCATGCGGTCCCAGGCGATGTCCTCGACGAGGACGGCCTGCCCGGTGGGCGGCGTGGCCGCGCTCACGCCGTGTCCCCTTCCGCCGAACCCGCTCCGCGAGTTGCCGCGGCCCTCGTGTGCGGGCACATGGATGTCGAGGCGACCTCGACGGCGCCAGCCAGGGTGGTCGTCACCGGGGTCCGACCCTCTCCATGACCGATAGGTCCTGAGCGGGTTCGCCCAGAACTCCCAGTCGTCCCAGACCTGCGACAGCGGTCGTGCGCCGGCAGCCGCTGTCGTCTGCGTCGGCCCTGGCGTCCTCGGGCGAGTCGGTGTGGGGGGGGTGATTGTCGGCCCCACGTGCGTGTGTGTCAGGCAGCGGCGTGCAAGGAAGTCGCGGGCTCAACAGCCTCCTGGCCCATACCGACGGCATCCGCGATGAACTCGCAGGACCGGCCGTCCAGTTCGCGCAGTACCCAGCAGGCGCGCTGTTCCGCCGCCGCCACCAGGGCCGTCAGCCGCACCAAGCCCGACGCGTGACGCTGCGCGAGGGCCGCGAAGCCGTCCTTCGTCCTTTGCCACGCTCCAGCGGAATGCCACCCAGCTCGCGGCCCCGCCGGGTGTTCCTCGGAGTCTTTTCCGGGCATCCGCGTCACAGCGACGGCCGCTGCGGGTCGAAACGAGTACAGGCACCTCACGAACGAGTCACGGCAGAAAGGGCACGACCATGACCACGCAGACCCCGACATCCGTCAAGGACGCACCCGCACCACGGACCAGCGGCCCGATCGACGCCACCACCGCCGTAGCAGGCGGCGCCACCGAGGCCGGCCAGGTCGAGGTCGGCGAACGGCAGACGGCCATCGACCCCGATCCGATCGTCGAGTACGGCGTGCCCGTCGCCACTACTCGACGCAGGCCTCGCTGGTCGTGGAGGGCTTCTCCCGCACGTCCCGGGACACAACGGTGGCGTGAACGCACCGTTCGTAGGGATGACCGTGGAAATGGCCCTCGCGTTCGCCGGGTTCTTCGGCGGCTTCGGCGCGTTCCTGCACGGGTCGCGCTCAGCGCCCTCGACTGGGCGGCGGGTCGCTGGGGCGAGGGCGGCGGCAGCGTACGGGACGTACAGGACGCGTTCGAGCGGAGTACTCGATGACCGCCGCAGCGCAGCGAGACACCACCACGCTCACGTACCGGACCGTCCCCAAGATCGCCGCGTGGGCCGCCGGAGAGACCACATCGAGCCGAATGGGGCATGTCGCCTGCCACACAGGGGAGTTGAACGGGCTCGACGTGGTCACCGCACGGATCCAGGTGACCTCGCTCGCTCCCGCCATGGGCGTGAGCGAGGAGCGTCGGGCCGCGATGACCGGCCGCAGGCCCCGGCGCCTGTGGTCCCGGCGGCGCGTGCCGACCGCCGCCGTGCCGGCCGTCGTGGCCACCGTGGCCTGCGGCGCCCTTGCCCTCGTCCTGGACCTGATCATGGTGCGCTCCGCGGCGCTCTGGCCAAGCGACGCCGCCCGCCGGCTGTGGCAACACGGGCCGGGTGACCCGTCGGTGACCCTGGCGAGCGGTCTGACGGCACTGCTCGGCCTGTGGATGATCGTGCTCGCCGTCGCCCCCGGACCGCGCCGACCCAGGACCGTCCGCTCCCCCGGCCCTCGGGTCGCAGCGACGGTGGACCGCTCGGCCGCCGAGACCGAGAAGGTGACCGCGCCGTACAGCCCTCACACCCGCCTGCGCCTCAGCGCCGTAGAGAATCGCCAACCCCATGTCCGCTGACCCCTACGCCGGCGACACCCGCCCCGCGCTCTCCCGTACCGGCCACCCCCGACTCGGCGCCGCCTGGTGGCCGGCCCTGCGGCGCACACCGGTGTCGCTGTGGAACGACGACATATCCGACTACGCCGCAGCGCTGACGTACTACGCGATCCTCTCCGTGCTGCCCGCGCTGCTGGTGACGGTCCTGTCGTTCGGCCTGATCAGCCCGGGCACGGCACAGGAGTTCGTCACCCAGGTCACGGCGTACGCGCCGGCCGAGTCCGCCGGCGATCTGCACGCCGCGCTGTCGCGGATGCTGGGCGCGGACAGCACGGCGTGGCCGCTGCTGGTCGCCGGGACCGTGAGCGCGCTGTGGTCCGCCTCCAGCTATCTCGCCGTCTTCCGCCGCGCGCTGCATCACATGCACCGCGTCGAGGACCAGCGCTCCCCCTGGCGGCGGGCCCACCGCATCCTGCTCACCGCGCTGGCCTTGCTGGTCCTGCTGCTCACCGGCTCCCTGGCCCTGCTGCTGACCGGGCCACTGGCCGAGGACCTGGGCCAGGTACTCGGGCTTCGCGCCACGGTGGCCTGGGGCTGGAGCGTGCTGCGGTGGCCGCTGCTGCTGTTCCTGGTGGGGCTGCTGGTCATCGTCGTCTTCCACACCGGCCCGGCCGAGGCCCGTCTGCGGGCGAACAGTCTGCCGGGCGGTGTCCTGGCCGCCGTGCTGTGGCTGACCGTCTCCACCGGTTTCGCGGTGTACGCCTCCACTCTGAGCACGTACAGCAGGCTCTACGGCTCTCTCGCCGGCGTCGTCGTCTTCCTGATCTGGCTGTGGCTGTCGAACCTCGCGCTGCTCAGCGGTGCGCAGTTCACCGCCGAACTGAGCAAGGGCGCCTCCGCACACGGCACCGGTAAGGGCTCCGCGTCGTAGCACGTCATCGCCGTCGCGGGGAGCTGACGCTCGAGGCCTCACCCGCCTCCGCGAGTCACCACGTCCGCTTGGACCGCCTGTTGGCCCCTGTCGCCGGCGAAGGGCCCGTGCAGGGCCGCCCACTGCAGGAGCAGGATGGTCTTGCCGTCGGTGATACGGCCGTTGCGGGTCATGGCGAGGGCCTCGGAGAAGGGGAGTTCGAGGACCTCGATGTCCTCGCCGTCCTCCTCGAGTCCTCCGCCGGTACCGGTTCGGTCGGCCGGGGTGTAGGGGGCGGCGAAGTAGTGGAGGCGTTCGGTGACCGAGCCTGGGCTCATGTAGGCGTCGAGGACGTGGGTGAGTGCGCCGAGTCTGACGCCGAGTTCCTCGGCGCTTTCGCGACGGATCGCCGTGTGCGGGTCGTCCGCGTCGAGCAGTCCCGCCGCCGCCTCGATGAGCATGCCGTCGGGGTGGCCGTTGACGTAAGCCGGGTAGCGGAACTGACGGGTGAGCAGGACGCAGCCGCGTTCGGTGTCGTAGGGCAGGACGACGGCGCCGTTGCCACGGTCGTAGGTCTCGCGCTGCTGGGTCTGCCACCGTCCGTCGCGGCGCCGGTAGTCGAAGGTGGTGCGGCGCAGGACGTGCCAGCCCTGGGAGGTGACTTCGACGTCGCGTATCCGGACGTCGGGGTTGCGGTCGAGGCCGCGCCCGGCCAGGTGAAGACCTGTGCGCCCGCGATGGTCGGGGATGTCGATGCCCGGGCGGCTGGTCACACGGTCTCCTGCGGGACGCGGCGGGGAATCTCCGCGACGTCGTGGTAGACGGGCAGGCCGCGGCGGCGGGCGGTGGCGACGTCCTGGTCGGCGCCGGCGGATTCGCCCGGCAGGCGCAGCACGGCGTCGCAGTGGGCGAGGAGTCGGTCGGCGGTCGGGTAGAGCACCTCGTCGGCGAGCGGGTCGGTGGGTCCCGCGTCGGCGGACCGGAGGACGGGCAGAGCGATCCACTCGCCGATCACGGGGAGATGGCCGGCCGCGAAGACGGGCCAGGCGGCGGTTTCGAGGCGGGCGAGGTTGGCGGCCATGGCTTGTGGGTCGCCGTTGGTGCCGGAGCGGTACGGGCCGGCGATCAGGATCAGCAGGGCCTTGTCGGTCATGGCTGCTAACATACACGCAGAATCGTGCAAGAACAGGAAGGAACGTGAATGCTGGCTGCTGAACGGCGCGAACACCTGCTCGATCTGCTCGCCCGCACGGGAAAGATCGTGGCCAAGGACGTCGCCGCCGACCTGGGCATCTCCGAGGACAGCGTGCGGCGCGACCTGCGAGACCTCGCCGCCGAGGGACTGTGCCAGCGGGTCTACGGCGGCGCGCTACCCGTGTCGCCCGCGGTGGCGGACTACGACGCCCGGCAGACAGTGGCCCCGGACGGCAAACGCAAGGTCGCCTCCCTGGCCGCCGGACTCGTACGGCCGGGCGGCTCGGTGATCCTCGACGGCGGCACCACCGCCCTCGCCGTGGCACGGGCCCTCCCGAAGGACCTCGCCTGCACCGTGATCACCCACAGCCCGACGATCGCCACGGCCCTCATCGACCACCCGCGGGCGGAACTCTTCCTGCTCGGGGGCCGCGTCTTCAAGCACTCGGCGGTCACCTGCGGCGCCGCCGCGGTCGAGGCCGCGCAGAACGTCTCCGCCGAACTCTGCCTGCTCGGTGTCACGGGCGTTCACCCCGAAGCGGGACTGACCACCGCGGACGCCGACGAGGCGGCGATGAAGCGCGCCCTGTCCGCGCGGGCCGCGGACACCTACATCCTCGCCTCCTCCGAGAAGATCGGCACGGCCTCGCAGTACCGCGTCCTGCCCTGGGAGAAGGTCACCGGACTGATCACCGACACCGACTCACACGACCCGGTCATCGGGCAGCTCGAAGCACTGGGCGTGGACGTCCTCGTAGCCGGCTGAAACCGGACGAGGAACCGACAGCCCTTCCCGGTACGAGGACCGGCGGCTGCCTCCGACAGAAAGGACCCGTCGCTGTCTCCGACCGAGTCAGCCAGGCGGGATCGCCGTCTCCGCCGCCGCCTTGATCCGGGCCCCGAAGGCAGTCGCGTCCTTGCGGGCCGCGACCAGTGCCAGACCGACCAGCAGCTTGCCCAGACCATGACCGTCCAGGACGTTGAAGATGCGGACGCGCGTCCTGCCGTCGGGCAGGGCCTCCAGGTCGTAGCCGCCCTCGCGCACGGTCACGCTGTTCCTGGACGCCTCGGTCCAGCGGATCTTCACCGGAGCGTCGAGCTCGGTGATACGGAACTCCCGAGCGGTCTTCATTCCGGCGTCCTTCACGGTGCTGCGGAAGACCGTGCCCACGGCGGTCGGCGTCTCCGGGATCCGTTCGATCCTGAGGACCCGCGGGCTGAACTGCGGATCGTTGCGCCCGTCGGCGAGGTAGTCGTACACCTCCTTCACGGGCCGGTCGATCTCGACGACCGCCTCGAACTGTCCGGACATGGGCACTCCTCATCGGTCGAGCCACGACGGTGCGTGGCTAGCCTTAATGAGCGGTTCTGCCATGACGGCACAGTGACCCTACGGGAGGGCGGGCCACCACGCGAGACCTGCGGAGCCCGCGGCGCATCCGCCCAGGCGGAGAGCGCGGAAGTTCTCTGTACAGCGCACCGAAATCCGGTCCGGGACGAGGCCTCCACTTCTGGTTGACCTCTGGATCCACGGGCACTCGGAGCGCCGCCGCAGGGCACGCTGCCCGAGGCAGTCCGGGAGGTATTCGTGGCCCGTCGTCATCGTCTGATCCAAGTCAGCCCGAGCGTGGTGTGGGACGTCCTCGCGGACGGCCACCGCTATGCGGAGTGGGTCGTGGGGACCTCACGGTCCGAGCCGGTCCGCGGTGAATGGCCGCGCCGGGACGCGGCCATCCGCTTCCAGGTCCCACTCGGCCCGCTGCGACTGGTCAACGAGACGGTGGTACGGCACTGCGAGGAAGGCGTCGCCCTGGAGTTGGAGGCCCACGCGGGCGTGCTGGGCACGGCGCGCATCGCCATCGAGCTGCGGGAGTGGGGCGAGCACAGCCTGGTCATCGTGGACGAGCACCCCTTGCGGGGAGTGGGCGGCACGCTCCACAACGTCGGATTCGACGCGCTGATCCAGCTTCGCCACCGCACCATGCTCGCCCGGCTCGCCCGTCTCTGCGAGAACCGGGCCCCGCACGAGCGGGATGCCCGAGACATCCGAAAGGCGCCGCACCTCGTCCCCGTCGACCGGGCCGGATCAGGACGGGAGGGGCCCGCTCATGCCTGACGCCGTGGTGATCGGCGCTGGCCCCAACGGCCTGGTGGCCGCCAACGTGCTGGCGGACGCGGGGTGGAGCGTGGAGGTACTGGAGGAGCAGCCGGAACCCGGCGGCGCGGTCCGCCACGACCACGGGGTCGACCCCGGATTCGTCAACGACCTCTTCAGCTCCTTCTACCCGCTCGCCGCCGCCTCCCCGGTGCTGGCCGGCCTGCGCCTGCAGGACCACGGACTGCGGTGGAGCCACTCCCCCAGCGTGCTCGCCCACCCCCTCACCGACGGCAGCTGCGCCCTGCTGGACCGTGACCTCGACACCACCGCCGCGTCCCTCGACGTCTTCGCGCCGGGCGACGGCGAGGGATGGCGGCGCCTGCACGACGTATGGCAGCGCCTGCGCCCTGACCTGCTGGACGCCCTGTTCACGCCGTTCCCGCCGGTGCGCGCCACGGCCCGGCTGGCCTGGCGGCTGCGGGCCGCGGGCGGGCTGCGGATGGCCCGGACGCTGGCACTTCCGGTACGGCGGATGGGAGAGGAGGAGTTTTGTGGGCAGGGCGGCCGGCTCCTGCTGGTCGGCAACGCCCTGCACGCCGACCTCGCCCCGGAATCAGCGGGCAGCGGCGGCTTCGGCTGGCTCATGGCCATGCTGGGACAGACGTACGGCTTCCCCGTCCCCGTCGGCGGCTCCGGCGCCCTGACCCAAGCCCTGACCAGGCGTCTGCGGACCCTCGGCGGGCGGGTCCGCTGCGGACAGCGGGTGGACGAGGTCGTCGTGCGCGGCGGACGGGCCGTCGGCGTCCGTACGGCCGCAGGTGACGCGGTTCCGGCACGCCGGGCGGTGCTGGCGGACGTGTCGGTGCCCGCGCTCTATGGCCGTCTCGTCGACGCGGAGCACCTGCCCGCGCAGCTCCTGGACGACCTGCGCCGCTTCCAGTGGGACTTCGCCACCTTCAAGGTCGACTGGGCGCTCGACGGACCGGTGCCCTGGCAGGCCGAGCAGGCGTCCCGCGCGGGCACCGTGCACCTGGCCGACGGCATCGACGAACTGACCCGTTTCGCCGCCCAGATCGCCATGCGTCAGGTCCCCGACCGTCCCTTCCTGCTGTTCGGACAGATGACCACCTCGGACGCCACCCGCTCCCCGCGCGGCACCGAATCGGCCTGGGCCTACACCCACATCCCCCACGAGATCGCCGCCGACGCCGCCGACGAGGGCATCACCGGGCGCTGGGACGCCAAGGAGCAGGAGCTCATGGCCGACCGGGTCGAGCGCCAGGTGGAGCGTTTCGCACCCGGCTTCCGCGCCCTCGTCCGGGCCCGTCGCATCCTGGCGCCCCCGACCCTGCAAGCCCTGGACGCCAATCTGTGCGGCGGCGCCATCAACGGCGGCACGACCGCCCTCCACCAACAACTCGTCTTCCGCCCCGTGCCCGGCACCGGACGTCCGGAGACCCCGGTCCCCGGCCTCTTCCTGGCCTCCTCCGGCGCCCACCCCGGCGGCGGAGTGCACGGCGCCCCGGGCGCCAACGCGGCACGCGCCGCCCTGCACCGCCACCGGCCCCCCGGCCTCACCCGCGCCCAACGCCTGCTCACCCACCGCGACCGCACCGGAACCAGACACTGACCCCACGACACCGCCCCACCGCGGCGGCCGTACCGCGGCCCTACCCGTCGAGGAGACCCATGAACGAGCCGCAGGAGAACCACGACGGCCCCGACCGTGACCACCAGCGCCCCACAGGCGTCGACGACACGACCGTCGAGGCCCTCGGGGCACTGTCCAAGGCACTGGAGACGACCGAACGGGCCAGAGGCCGCCTGTACGACTTCCACCAGCTGACCGGCAGCGCCGACCTGCAACTCGACCGAGCCGTACGGCTGTTGGAGGAGGCAGGGCATCCCGAATGGGCCGCGAAGGTCCGCTCGGAGATCCTCGGACGCAATGTCATCCCGGGTCACTGGACGTTCCAGATCGTCGAGGCCTACAACGCCACCTACTACCGGCCCTTCCAGCAGCTGGAGACAAGCGCGGTCCAGGAACTCGCCCAGGGCCGGGACCACTTGTACGAGGCGCAGATGAAGGAGGAGCGCCGCACACCCGGGCATCCCGACCACGGCTCGGGCCTGCCGAACGCTGATCTCTGAGCCTCGACGGCGGACGTCTGGAGCGGGGTCGTCGGGTCAATCGCATCGGGAGCGCCCACACATCCGAGGCATTGGGGTGTGAAACGCCTACCTCGACTGGACGGACACCGACACGATCCGCGACACCGGCCGGCACACAACCCTGCGGGAACGGCGCGCCGGGCGCGCGGGGTCCGGCAGCCGCTCCGTCATGCTTCCGCACGCTCTTCGTCCCGCGTCCGGTCCCGGAGGACGATGCGGAGAACAGCGACCAAGGGGTGGGCACATGTCCGTGGTGATGTCGATGAACTGGGCCGGGGTCACGCCCGAGCAGTACGACGTGGTGAAGGAGGCGGTCGGCTGGGAGGAGTCCGCGCCGGTTGGCGGCGAGGTCCATGTGGCCTGGTTCGACGCGCAGGGACTGCATGTGGTCGACGTCTGGGAGTCGGAGGAGGCCTTCCAGACCTTCTTCGCCGAACGACTGGCCCTCGCGGTCGAGAAGGCCGGCATCAGCGGCGCCCCGGAGACCTCCTTCAGCCCCCTGTACCGGCGGTTCGTCGCCCCGGGGGTCACCGGCGCCGCATGAGATGAGAAACGGATCCGGCGCCGCACACGACCGACGCCGGACCTGGGCACGGGACGAATGCGCACCCGGTCGATCGGGACGGCCGGGTAGCGCGCCGCGGCAGCGCGCTCGTTGTAACTGTCAGGCGTCGAAGCGGTTGCGGGCGGACTCGATGTACCCGAAGTAGCGGTGCGTCCAGTCGCACATCCCGTCGACGGTTGCGCGTAGGCCCTGGCCCGGCTCGGTGAGGGTGTACTCGACACGCGGCGGGACGGTGGCGTGCACCTTTCTGTCGACCAGGCCGTTGCGCTCCAGCATGCGCAGGTTCTGGGTGAGCATCTTGTGGCTGATGCCCTCGATCTCGTTCCGCAGTTCGCTGAAGCGCAGGGTGCGCTCACCGAGAGTCTCGATGATCAGGAACGCCCACTTGTTGGCGACGTCCGAGAAGATCTCCCGCGCCAACGAGTCCGCGCGCCTGAGGTCTGCTTCCTCGGACAGGCTCTTGACCTGTTTGGTCACCATAGGGTTCCCCAGTCACTGGAAAGTGCGTTCTTCCATGTCAGCGCTCACTCTCCTACGGTTCCTGAGTAACCACAAGAGACCGAAGGCGCCTGGGCGCTCAGGACAAGGAGTCGGACAGCATGGCCATCAACCTGGTGAACCCGAGCGGATTGCCCAAGATCGATGTCTACCGTCAGGTGTCGATCGCAACGGGGTCGAAGCTGGTCTTCGTCGCCGGCCAGGTCGCCTGGGATGCCGAGGGCATCACGGTCGGCGAAGGCGACCTCGCCGCGCAGGTCGAGCAGTGCTACCTCAATATCGGCACCGCTCTGGCCGAGGCCGGCGGCACCTTCGACGACGTCGCGAAACTGACCTTCTACGTCGTCGACTGGACCCCCGACAAAATGCCCACGCTCCTGGAGGGCATCTCCCGGGCGTCCGCGAAGCTCGGCACCACCCCGGTCCCACCGGCCACACTGCTGGGCGTCGCGGCCTTGGACGTCCCCGACCATCTGGTCGAGATCGAAGCCACCGCGATCCTCGATTGAACAGCGCCCTTCACCCACAGAACAGGGAAGTGCCAACGAGTGTGCTCAGTTGCCCACCTGCTTGTGGCTACGGCGGTTCAGCAGCTGGCTGCTGCCAGGAACTCGGCGGCGATGGTGGGGACTTGGGCCGAGGAGACGATCACCAGCACATGGCCGGTGCCGCCTACCCCCAGAGCCGCCGCCAGTAGCTTCGAGTTGCCGCCGGAGATCTCGCCCGCGGGCATCCAACAGCGAGTGCGTCAGCGCAGCTGGGCAGGGGTGTCGAGGTGCGGTCGCGGGGCGACGGCGCCGGCTGCCGCGACAGGACAGGCGCGGTCCCCTACGCCAAGCTGGAGGAGTTCGTCACCGCGGACGACTTCGCCCGGAGGAGAAGCCCAGTGCCCCTGGAAGAGACCAGATCCCTCACACCGCCATCAGCGCAGCCAGGGCGCGGTCCATCGCGGCGTTGAACTCTTCCGGCGTCAGCGGTAGACGGGACTTGACGTCCCGGCTCCACTGGTCGGCGAGGACCTCGGCGGAGTCCGCCTCGACACCGTCGAGGGCCGCGTCGGCGAGGTCCGACGGAGCGATCTTGTCCACCGGCCAGCCCGCGGCCATGTCGGTGTCGGCGAGGCCGAGGTGTACCGCTGTGACGAGCGTGCCCTGCTCGGCGAGTTCCAGGCGGACGCCGTTGGTCATGGCCCAGGCCGCGGCCTTGGTCAGGTGGTAGGCATTGGCTCCCTTGCCCCCGAACCACGACATGGCGGAGAGGACGTTGACGATCGCGCCCCCGCCGTTCCTGGCGAGCGAAGGCGCGAACTCCCGGATCATTCCCAGGTGGCCGAACATGTTGGTCTCCAGCTCGTGCCGCACCGCGTCCAGCGAGCCGGTGACCAGGTCGGTCCCCGTACTGATGCCCGCGTTGTTGATGAGAAGCGAGACGTCCGGGGCGGCTTCGGCAGCGGCTCTCACGGCGGCGGGATCGGTGATGTCGAGGGCAAGTACCTCGACCCCGGGCAGGTCCACGGTCTCCGGTCGGCGGGCCGTCGCGTAGACCTTGCGGGCGCCCCGTTCGAGCAGGCGCTGGGCGAAGGCGCGGCCCAGGCCGCGGTTGGCTCCGGTGACAAGGGCGACTGAGTTGTTGATGTCCATGCCCGGTACGCTAAAACCTGACGTTGACGTCAGAGGCAAGGGCTGGTCGTCAGGGCCGGAGTGAGAGGGATCACCATGACCGCCACCGAGACCGCGACCTTGACCGAGCGACTGATCCGCATCGGCGAGGTGGCGCGGGGCGCCGGCGTCTCGGTGCGCGCCGTGCGCTACTACGAGCAGCAAGGGCTGCTCATCGCGGAGCGCAGTCCCTCCGGCCAGCGCCTCTACCGACAGGACGCCATCTCCCGGGTCCGCTTCTTCCAGCAGATGTTCGCCGCGGGCCTGACCAGCCGAAGGATCACCGAACTCATGCCGTGCTGGGATGCCGGGCACACCGACGCCGACCAACGAGCCATGCTGCGCGCCGAACGCGACCGCATCCAGGCCAAGATCGACGACCTCCAGGCCGCCCGGGACCGCCTCGACGAGGTCATCGCGATCACGGACAACCACCCGTAGGCGCAGTCCGTCAGACGTCTCATCAGCGATACGTCACCGCGGTCTGGGGGCACGCCGGGCCTGGCCGTGTCACTTGAACTGATGTCACCGCGCCGTTGGGTACTCGCGCCAGCTCCTGACTCCGTCGGGGCCATGCGGTGTTCGAGTGACGTGCCCAAAGTCGGCGGGTCGAGTGTGGTCAGAAGCCGAAAGAGTTGTGTGGCTCGGGTTCGGTGCGGAACATCCGGGCGAGCTTTCCGATCGTGCCTTCGGCGTGCTCAGTGATGTGGCCCGCATCCGCCAGGTGGAGTGCCGACATACCGCCGAGATAGAGCGAACTGAGCGCGGGGAGCGTGATGGTCAGGTCCGCTCTCTCGTCGGTCGGAGCGCACGTCGCTGCGGTGTCGTCTGCCGTGAGATGCCATGTCCCGTTGTTCGCGGGGCACATCTGGTCGTCGTCGATGGTGAATTTCAACTCGCCGGGTGTGAGGTACGAGCGTTGTGTCAGAGCTCGGGGGACGTCGAGAAGGCGGGCCCAGAGATTGTCCGTCTGCCGCGTGACGCGCATCGCTCGCGGGTTCATGAGCATCCACCGCAGAGGTTCATCGCGCGGACGGCCGGGCGCCACGACGGTCTTGGTGAGGTCGAAGTCGATCAGCAATCCCCACAAAGCGCGGTAGGCCACAGAGCTCGTCGCCTCCAGGGCTTCCACCACGAGCGTGCCCGCCCGGTCCGCTGTCGGGGACCAGGGCAGTCGGAAGTTCGCGATGCCGTCCACATTGCCGTGCCGGTCGCGATGGGTGAGGAAGCGGAGCGGTCCGTTTGTGCCGTCTGCTTCGTCGGACAGCCCGTCCCAGCGCCCAGGCGGAGGGCTGAGCTCACCGACGCGGCGCGCCCTCACCTCCGCATGCACCCGGGGCCAGGCCGCTTTCGCCTGAGCAGCGTCGACCAGCTCCAGCGACCCGGGATCCGGGTCTGCCGGACGGAGGGCCGCTTCGTGACGCGCCAGCTCCCACCGGGTGCAGTAGGTCGCCGGCGAAAACCCGAACCGCCCGTAGATGCTGCCCTCGCTCGCGCTGAGCATCGCCAACGGCTCGCCTCGCTCCAGAGCGGCCTCGAACATGGCCTGCATCATCTGCCGCAGGAAACCGCGCCGACGGTGCGTCGCGATCACCCCGGTAGCCGTGACGCCGGCCATCCCCACCGTTCTCTCGGCAGGAACCGTCACCTCAAAGGAGATCATCGCTGACGCGCCGACACACCGGCCGTCGACGAACGTTGCGATCGGGTGGAAGGAACCGTCCTCGAAGTCGGCTGCGGCCCATTTCTCGAGCTGCTCTGCGCTCGCAGGCGTGCGCTGGGGAGGCCATGGCTCCGGGCCACCATGCCACGCGGCGTCCGCAGCCTCCCAGCTCGGCAGCCCGTTCGCGAACGGCAGTGCCCGGTAGTACGCGGCCATCTCATCCCGGAGGGGCGGGCGGACCTCAGTCACCATGCCCGACATTGCAGCCACCGCCCTCACGGACGAGCAACCAGATATTCCCGCGCCTCTCAGTCACTTGGCGCCCACCGACGAAGCAGCGCTCTGCCTCCGCGCAGGCCGCCGCGCGATTACCGCAGTGATGTTCGGGCCGCTACGATGCGATCTTCGCCTGGGGGATGATGCTGATGTCTGACGTGCGTGAACGTGTGATGCCTGCACCACTGCGGGCCGTCCAGATCCTGCTGTTGACGCTCACGCTGGCCGGCATCGTCTCGATGCTCGCGCTCTCCGACAGCCTCACCGCCTACGGACAGGGCGAGATGATGGCGCCCTGGCTGCTGGTGTGGGTCAGCGCGGCGCTGTGCCTCACCTACGACGGAAGCGCACGCGGCGGGGTGCGGATGACGACCGTCGCACTGATGGCGTTCATGGTGCTGCCGACCATCACTCGCCTGAGCGAGGCGGAATCGCCCGGGCTGTTCCTCGACGCGGCCGTACGGATCCTGCTCGGGGTACCCGTGATCGTGCTGTTGTTCCTGCCCGAGTCGACGGCCTGGTTCGACCGTGAGCGGTGACGCTCCAAGCGCGGCGGTCAGCACGAAACAGACGCGCGTGATATCCGCGGACGCCAGATGTGGCCGGCACAAGGGGATCTGACCCGAAATCACATTCTCTCCCCTGCGGAGCATCCGCCCGGATAGACTCCGCCGAATCCGCGGCTATCGGGGGAATTGCATGCCTCTCCAGACTTCCCGGCATTTACGTCGACTTCCCATGGCACTGCCAGTGGCCGTGGCAATGGCCACCATGGTGGCGTTCGTCGGCGGGTGCACATCCAGCAAGAGCACAGACGGCAAGAGCGGCTCCGCCCCCTCGACTTCACCTTCACCCGTCTCGTTTCCGTCCAGCCCGCCAGACGCCGCGCGGTGCCGGGGAACGGTGCTCGATCATCGCGACATCAAGCACCCGGACCTCGGAACGGTCCGCGTGTTCCTGGTGCGGCGGACCGATTCCAACCCCCTTCCCGGGTGCGTCGCATCCGTCACCGGCAGCGGTCAGGTCCTCAAAACCCTCGACGTGGAGGTCTACGAAAACGAACTGAAATTCGCCGACCCTGCATCCGACGCCACCAAGAACACGTTCGTGATCTACAACCCCGGACGCTATGACGGGGTGCTGATCCTGGTACCTGCCAAAAACGGGTTCGAGGACACCGGCTGGACCGACCAGGAGAACCACTACGTCGGCGGAAAGCTCGCTTACTACCATGCCCGACTCGCCGGCCCGGGCGGAGACGGCCGGTACACCATCGTCAGCTACACGAACTCCTGCGACCCCAGCTGCGCCGAGGGCGCCACCTCGAAAGTCACGTTGCATTGGAACGGCCGCGAATACCTCCCGACCGAATGACGACGAGGCGCACGCCCCTCACATTTCAGCGGGCCGGTCGGGCGTTCGCATGGCTGCGGGCCCGTATCGCCCGCCGCCGGCGTATCAGGACCGACCTCGGTTGCCGAGCCTTCTTCTCCTACAGCGGGGACCGCGACCGGCGGTGGCTGCCGCACCTGCAGCGGGCGATCGAGAAACAGGCACGCCCCTGGTACCTGCCGCCTCGGATCAGGGTCTTCCTGGACAGCAGCGGCGGTGTACCGATCGGCCCCCGCCTCTGGGCGAAGATCGTGGCAGGCCTCACCCGTTCCCACTGGCTCGTGGTCATGGCCTCGCCGGAGGCGAAGGAATCGAAGTGGGTCACCCGGGAGATCAACTGGTGGCTGACGAACAAGTCGGCTGAGACCATCCTGCTCGTGGTGACCGCGGGACAGTTGGTATGGGACGAGCAACGGGACGACTGGGATCCAGAACGCTCAACGGCGTTGCCCGCCTGCCTGCTGGGACAGTTCGACCATGAACCGGCCTGGAAAACCGCAGTTCCCAGCCACCCGGACAGCGGTGCCGATCCTCTGCCGGACATCGACACAATCGCCCTCGGTATCGCCTCCGTCGTGCGTGATCTTCCAGAGGCCGACCTGCGGTCGGAAGGTCTCCGCGACACCAAGCGCAACCTACAGACAGCCAAGTTCATCGCGGTCGTACTGGGCCTGCTCCTCCTGATCGCGACCTCGGTGTCCGTGATCGCGGTGATCGCACGCGACGAGGCCACCCGTCAGCGCGATCACGCCATTGCCCAGCAGCTGATCAGTCAGAGCTCCTCCCTCGCGACCGTCGACCCGTTCGGCTCCCGGTTGAAAGCCCTGGCAGCATGGCGGATCGACCCCACCCCGGAATCCCGCCTCGCCGTGCTCAACGCCGCCGTCAACCCGGAGTCCGGCTTGCTCGCTCACTCCGGGCAGGTGAGAGCGGTCGCTTTCAGCCCGGACGGCAGGACCATCGCCACCGGTGGCTACGACGGCGTCGTGCGGCTCTGGGACGCGGCGACCCAGCGGAAGATCGGCCCCCCGCTCATCGGGCACAACGCCGGCATCACGTCGCTGGCCTTCGCACCGGGCGGCGGGACTCTGGCCAGCTCCAGTTTCGACGGCACCGCCCGGCTCTGGAACGTCGCCGACCACCAGCAGATCGGCGCCGCCTTCGACGCCCGCGCCGGAGCGATCTATGCGGTCGCCCTCAGCCCTGACGGCAGGACCCTCCTCACCGGAGGCGGGGCCGACGCCTCCGTACGGATATGGGACGTGGCGGCACACCGCCGACTCGGCAAGCCACTCGGCGGTCCAGCCTATGGCGGTGCCGCCCTGGCCTTCAGTCCCGACGGCAGAACCTTCGCCTCCGGTATCGACGACGACCTGCGCCTCTGGGACACCAACTCCCGCACCCCTATCGGCAAAGGACTGACACGCGAAGGCTACGGAATCTCGTCCGTCGCTTTCAGCAGGGACGGCAAGACCCTCGCCGCCACCGATCTCGACGGTAGCGTCCGCCTCTGGAACACCACCACCCGAGCCCCGGTCGGCAAGCCGCTCATCGCCGATCACCGAGGGGCCGAGTCGGTGGCCTTCAGCCCCGACAACACGATGCTCGCCACGGCATACGACGACGGCAGCGTCCAACTCTGGGACGTCGTCCGGCACATCCCAGTGGGGGCAGCGTTCACCGGCCACACCAGCACGGTCTGGGCTGTGGCCTTCAGCCCAGACGGATCGACACTGGCCAGTGCCAGTAACGACACCACGGTCCGGCTGTGGGATGTCCGCACCCAACGACAGACCGGGACGGCGTTCGACCCACAGGAGGACCTGGACGCGCCCGTACTCATCCCCCACGCTCAGACCCTGGCCGCCGTGGGATCCGACGACGCCGTACACCTCTGGGACATCGCCGCACACCGCCAGAGCAGGAATCCTCGCGTCTCCGCCGACCTGAGCATCTCCCCCACAATCTCCGTCAGTCCGGACCGCAGGACGCTCGCATTGACGTCTTTCGACACGAACTACGACGTGATGCTCTGGGACCTCACGGCCCACCGCCAGATCGGCCAGGTCCTGCCCCACCACACCGAAGAAGTTCTCGCCATGACCTTCAGCCCCGACGGCACAAGACTCGCCGTTTCCGACGGGGACTCGGTGCGGATCTGGAATCCGGCAACGCAACGTCAGATCGGCAGAGCGATCGACGGCAGAGCGACGCACGTCGAATTCAGCCCCGACGGCCGTACCGTCGCCACCAGCACCGAGGACGACACGGTGGCGCTCTGGGACGCCACCACACAGCGCCGCATCGGCGAGACGCCCTCTGCCCACACCTCGGAGATCAACGCGGTGAAGTTCAGCCCCGACGGCGCCATGCTCGCCACCGCGGGCCGGGACAACACCGTCCGGCTCTGGAGCACGACCACAGGCAAACACATCGGCGAACCATTGACCGGCCACCGCGACAGCGTGACCTCCCTTTCCTTCAGCCCTGACGGGAAAACGCTGGCCACCGGCAGCAGAGACCTCACCATCAGACTCTGGGACGTCGCCACCCGACAACAGATCGGCGCACCGCTCCAAGGACACACCGCTGTCGTCACCGACTTGGTTTTCGGCCCCGCCGGCAAGACGCTCGTGAGCTGGAGCAACGACAACACCGCACGGCTCTGGGATGTGAACGCCACCGTGGACCCCGTGCAGACACTGTGCGGATGGGCACGAGGCGCTTTCGACGCGGATCAGTGGCGCGCTTACGTCCCCTCCGGCCCCGCTGTCCGCCAACTGTGCCCGCAGGGTTGACCCGAGCCACCGCTCGTCGACTCCGCGGCGACTCTCCGGTCTGCTGCACGCCGTGGCGCGTTCTCGCTGGCACGCAGCGCGTCGACCGTCGAGCACGGGAAGTCACGTGATCAGCTGACTAGTAGTGTGCGGCCATGTCTGATCCCGTCCCCTTCAGCATGCCCACCCGTTTCGACGGAGGCCTAGGCCGTGTAGCAGTTGTCGTTCCAGGTGTCGGGTACTCGCCCGCTCGGCCGCTGCTGCACTTCGCTCGGAGCGTCCTGCTTCAGCACGGCTGGACGGTCCAGGAGCTGTGGTGGCGGATCCCCGATGGGTTCGCGCAGTTCACGGTGGACGATCGGATCGCATGGGTGGAGCGGCAGGTCGCCGAAGCCATCGAAGCCGAGTCGGGGGCTTGTCGGCTCGTCGTCGGCAAGTCCCTGGGCTCCCTCGCCTGCGGCGTCACGGCCGACCGCAACATCCCGGCAGCGTGGCTCACCCCGCTCTTGACCATCGACCGCGTTGCCGCGGCTCTCCGACGGACCACGGAGCCGACCCTCCTCGTCGGCGGAAGCGCCGACACGCTGTGGGATTCACGAATTGCCGCGTCCCTGCGCCACGACGTCCTGGAAGTGCCCTCGGCGGACCACGGCCTGGAGCTCGCGGACGATGCCGCAGGATCGGTTGACGTCCTGCGGCAAGTCGTCTCCCGGCTGGACGACTTCATCGGCTCGCTCGACCGCTGAGGCCATCCACTTGGCTGCCCCCCCACCGCTCGGAAGGCAGACCAGCGTGCCGTGAGGGGGGCCGGCTTCGCTCACCAGGCGCAAGTCCCGGCCAGCCTCCGCGAGCGGGCGGGTGCGGTCGTCGCGCTCAGTCAGTCAGCCGGCCGTCGGCAACCATGTGGGCATACCGGGTGACCGCTCGGCGCGGACGGCCACCAGCTTCTCGCGGCTGTCTTCCACGCCGACCAGCCCCTGCCGTACCAGCCAGGGCCGCCGGGATCGCAGCACGGGGCCGCAGGGCACCATGGCAGGACGCCGCCCGGACGCAGCAGACCGGGCGCCGCCTCGCAGATGCGGTCCACGAACGCCCTGCAGTCCCCGCCCGCCTCCCACACACGGGCCGGCCCGCGGTGCGGCAGCCTGGCCGCGGGCGAGGGGACGTAGGGCGGATTGCTGACCACGAGGTCGTACGACACGCCTCTGACCATCCTCGGGAGGTCCCCGCGCCGGACCCGCACCCGCTGTCGTGCCAGCAGCGCATTGACGCGCGTGATGAACACGGCCAGCCGCGAGATGTCGACAGCGGCGACCGCGCCGCTGCCGGTCCCGAGGTCCAGAACGTCGGTCGCGGGGTCGACGCGCTCCCGGTCCCGCTGAGGGGCTGGCGTCACTCTGGGTGACCAAGGCGCGGTGATCCCACCTCAACGACCACTCCCGCGTCCGTGACCTGTACGTTTCCAGCAGGCGTGGGCGGGGACCCGACCAGTGTGGTGGCTTACGGAGCGGAACAGCGGGTGAGGATGCCCGCGTTGCGGGCCGGTTGGGCCACGCAGACGTTCGTGCACTGGCCCTTCCGGCCGCAGGCGGTCGCGGCTCTCCTGCCCGGGGAACTGGCCGTCGACGAGTACGAGGGAACGGCCTGGGTCAGTCTGACGCCGTTCGTCATGTCGTGCGTACGGCCGGGCGTCGTGCCTGCCTGCGCGCCCTGGCTGCCGACGTTCGCGGAGACCAACCTGCGCACCTATGTGCGGCGCGAGGACGGGCGGGACGGGCTCTGGTTCCTGTCGATCGAGGTCGCATGCCCTCTGATGGTGGCGGCGCGGGCCGTCGGGGCGCCGTACAGCCCCGGGACGCTGCATGTCTCGCGAGGCGAGGGCAGCGTCTCGTACTCCGGTTCGCGCTGGGCGGGTGGCCCGTCGTACCGGCTGGTCGCCCGTCCCGGTGCCACGATCCTGCCTACGGAGCGGGATGTGTGGCTGACCTCGCGTTGGCGGGCGTACACCCGCCGCTTCGGGCGGCTGTGGGAGACGCCGGTCGAGCACGAGCCGTGGCCGCTGTCCGGCGCCACCGTGGAGGTGCTGGACGAGACGCTGACCGCTGCGGCGGGTCTCCCGGAGCCGCTGGGCGAGCCGGTCGTGCACTACTCCGAGGGGGTCCGCCACGTACGGCTGGGGATGTCGCGGCCATGTCCGCGCTGAGGGACGGAGCGCCCCAACTGCTGCAGCTGCCCACCTCGACCGGTTACGGCCTCGGCCTCATGAACGCTCCCTGGCAGAGCCTCGTCGCCACGGTGCTGCTGGGCGCGGGCGGCGTCCTCGCCGTCTCCTCGCTTCCCGCGTACACCCACGGCCGACAAGGAAGAGACAGCCGCGCGAGCGGCCGCCTAGCGTCCGCGGGCGCCGACCGGGAATGCCAAGAGCGCAACACTGCTTCGCAACGAAGTAGACCACCCGTCAAAGAGACACGCGCTACGCCTTCCGGGCCAGCCCGGCGGCAATGAGGTGCTCCCAGACCGTGAGTTCCCGCCTCTGCCCGATGTCCATGGCGCCATCGGTCTCATCAGGACGCCACAGAGACGCGGGAACGATCCCCGGGTCGAGGATCTCCAGACCGTCCAGCAGTGAGGCGATCTCCGCGTCCGTCCGCCACCGGCCACGGCCGAACGTCTGCTGCAGCACCGCCTCGGCCTCCGTGGTCTCGGGGTTGTCACCCGAGCGGAAGTGACTGATGAAGAAGTAGCTCCCCGACACCACATGATCGCGCCAATAGCGGACGATGCCGGCCGGGTCCTCGTCGTCGTTGACGTGATGGAGGATGGCGCTGAAGATCACAGCGACCGGACGATCGAAGTCGATGAGTTCGACGGTGTCGGGGTGCGTACGAACGGCCTCGGGGTCGCGTACATCGACGGCGACGACGCGGGTCCCCTCGTTGTCCTCCAGCAGTGCGCGGCCATGCACCAGCACCTGGGGATCGATGTCGACATAGACCACCCGGGACTCAGGAGCGTGCCGTTGGGCGACCTGGTGGACGTTGTCCGCCGTCGGCAGGCCACTGCCCAGGTCCACGAACTGCCGGATGCCGGTGGTCCTCGCGATCTCCCTGACCGCACGGGTCAGCGCCGAGCGGTTGGCAAAGGCGATGGCCACCGATCCGGGCAGGTCCCGTTTGAACACGTCCCCGATCTCCCGGTCCACGGCGTAGTTGTCCTTGCCGCCGAGCAGATAGTCGTAGACACGGGCGATGCTGGGCTTGGCCGGGTCGATGGAGGAGCCTTTGTACGTCATGGCCGCCATTCTGCCCAACAACTTCGCCCGCCCACCCCCGAATTGACCGCCTCCGGCCAGCCCAGGCAGCCCGAAGGCGAGGCCGGCAAGCGCCGGGCGCGGATTCCTTGTGCGAACGACAGGATGTCGCCGTAGGTGCGAACTGGGCCCTGACAGGATGAGCTAGTGCCTGTCCTCGGATGGTCGGTCGGGTAGAGCCCGGCAGCGAAGCCGTACACCACATCGCCTCCGCGGGGCAGTTGCGCGTAGTCGTTGGCGAGTTCCAGGACCCGCGTCCAGAACTCGCGGGCCTGTTCCCGGGGGATCCGCACACACCGCACGATCGAGGAGTGTTCATCTGCCTGGTGCGCGGGGGCCGACTCGGCGGCGGCCGTGGCGAGATCGTTGTTTGCAGTACGGCGCCTCGGCCTCGCCGGTCTGACTGACCGTGCCGACGCGGAAGACGCGCGCGGGGCGGCCGTAGTAGCGCTCGTTGATGGCCCGCACCCGCCGGGTCCGTACGACCTTCAGCAACTCGGCATCCGCCAGGTCGCTCACGTGGTGCGCGACCGTGCTCTTGGGACGGCCCAGTGCGGCAGCCAGTTCGCTCACGGTCGCGGCGCGTTCGCGGAGCTGGGCCGGGGCTGTCACGTCGCGAGATCAGGGGTTCGGGCATGACAGAGGTCGTACTGTTCCATCACTCGCAGGGGCTGACGCCCGGAGTCGCCGCTTTCGCCGACGAGCTCCGCGCGGCCGAACACCTGCCGCAGGAGGTTGTTTACGTCGGCTTCTCACTCGGCGTGCTTCCCGGTGCAGGTGCATGCGAAGGAAGCCGATCCGTTGTTCGCCGAGGACATCGACGCCGCCCGCGCGCTCGTCTCCGACTGCGCTGATGCGGAGATGTTCCTGTACCCCGGCGACCAGCACCTGTTCGCGGACGGTTCGCTGCCGTCCCACGACCCGGACGCCGCCAAGCTCCTTACCCAGCGGGCGATCGAGTTCCAGGGTCAGGGCGTGTGGTTGAGGACGTTGCCGTTGACGCAGTGGTTGACCGTGTCGCCGTTCCAGGCGCCTCCGACGGGGACGACGGCGAGCTCCTGGAAGCAGACGGACGCCGCGCTGAAGTTCCAGTTGTTGGCTGCGTTGACGCCGGGGCCGAAGTTGCTGTCGCCGTCATCGGCGTTGGCGGGAGCGGCAAGGGCGAGAGTGGCGACGGTGAGCGCGGCCAGCGTGATGATCTTCTTCATGCCCGGGCAACGACCGCATGGGAGTCCGGGCACGGCAGGTGCCCCTCATGGAGCAACGCGAGATCATCCGGACCGGCAGCGGTTCGGGTCGAACGTCGATGGCGTGCGCCCCTCGCCGTCCCGGAACTCAGGCCGCTGTGCGGGATTTCGAGAGCGACCGGGGCCCGGATGCCGACGGAGTGGTGGCATACAGCATCCGGGGCGCCCTGCCCGCCACCGAATAGCCCCCTGGCGCGGCAGCACCGGGCATGTGGAGGAGCCCCGTGGCTCCTCCACAACGGCGGCCCCGCCCCGGTCGGTCGCAGCATCCCGTGCCACATCCCCGACCGCGTGGCTCAGCCCAGCGTGCGCTCCAGTCGTTCCGCCACCAGCTTGACGAACCGGGCGGGCTCCTTGGGCTGTCCGCCTTCCGCGAGGACGGCGAGTCCGTGCAGCAGTTGGGCCGTCTCGGCGAGCTCCGCCCGGTCCTCCTGCTCCGCGTAGGCTTGCCGCAAGCCACGCACGAGTGCGTGAGCGGGGTTGAGTTCGAGAATCCGCTTGGTGACCGGCACTTCCTGGCCCATCGCCCGGTACATGTTCTCCAGTGCGGGGGTGAGGTCATGGGCGTCGGAGACGACGCACGCCGGTGAGACGGTCAGGCGGGTCGACAGACGGACGTCTTTGACCTCCTCCCCCAGCTGCTCCTTCATCCACTCCAGCAGGCCGGCAAAGCTCTCGTCCTGCTCCTCCCGTGCGCTGTCCTCCTGTTCGCCGCCCTGGACGTCGAGGTCGATCTCGCCCTTGGCGACGGACCGCAGCTGCTTGCCCTCGAACTCGCCCACGGCGTCGACCCACACCTCGTCGACGGCGTCGGTCAAGAACAGGACCTCGACGCCTCGGGCCTTGAACACCTCCATGTGCGGGGAGTTCTCGATGCTCTGCCGGGACTCACCGGTCAGGTAGTAGATGTGCTCCTGACCGTCCTTCATCCGCTCCACATACTGCTGGAGCGTCGTCGGCTCGTCCCCCTCATGGGTGCTGACGAAGGACGCGACCGCGAGGATGGCGTCGCGGTTGTCCGGGTCACCGAGCAGTCCCTCCTTCAGCACGGCGCCGAACTCACGCCACAACGTGGCGTACTTCTCGGGGTCGTTGGCCTTCATCTCCTTGACCGACGACAGGACCTTCTTGGTCAGCCGTCGCTGGATCATCCTGATGTGGCGGTCCTGCTGGAGGATTTCCCGGGAGACGTTGAGCGACAGGTCCTGCGCGTCGACGACACCCTTGACGAAGCGGAGGTACGGCGGCAGCAGCGCCTCGCAGTCGTCCATGATCAGCACGCGTCGGACGTAGAGCTGGAGACCGCGCCGGAAGTCCCGGGTGAACAGGTCCTGCGGGGCGTGGGCCGGGAGGAACAGCAGCGCCTGGTACTCGAAGGTGCCCTCGGCCTGGAACCGGATCGTCTCCAGAGGGTCGCGCCAGTCGTGGCTGACGTGCTTGTAGAGCTCGTGGTACTCGTCCGCCGAGACCTCCTCGCGCGAGCGCGCCCACAGGGCCTTGCGCGAGTTCAGCGTCTCCGGCTCGGCCGTCTCCTCGCCGTCGCCGTCCTCGGGCACGAGGCGGATCGGCCAGGTGATGAAGTCCGAGTACCGCTTGACGATCTCCCTGATCTTCCAGGTGGAGGTGTAGTCGTGCAGCTGGTTCTCGGGGTCCGCGGGCTTGAGATGGAGCGTCACCGACGTACCCTGCGGAGCCTCCTCGACCTTCTCCAGCGAGTACGTGCCCTCACCACGGGACGACCAGCGCGTGCCGCTGCTCTCGCCGAGGCGCCGGGTCACCAGGGTCATCTCGTCGGCCACCATGAATCCGGCGTAGAACCCGATGCCGAACCGGCCGATCAGCCCCTCCGCGCCGGCCTCGTCCTGAGCCTCCTCCAGTTCCTTGAGGAGGGTGGCCGTACCGGAGTTGGCGATGGTGCCGATCAACGTGCCGACCTCGTCGTACGACATCCCGATGCCGTTGTCCCGCACGGTGAGCGTGCGGGCCTGCGGGTCGACGTCGATCTGGATGTGCAGGTCGGTAAGGTCCGCGCCGAGGCTGTCGTCGCGCAGGGCGGCCAGGCGCAGCTTGTCGAGCGCGTCCGAGGCGTTGGAGACGAGCTCCCGCAAGAAGACGTCCTTGTTCGAGTAGACCGAATGGATCATCAACTGGAGCAGCTGACGGGCCTCTACCTGAAACTCAAACGTTTCGGTCGACATGGTTCGCGTGTCCCTCACAGGTTCCTGAGTCGCGGAAAACGAGTGACAGTTACTTTAAAACACCACGTCAGGGCGTTTCACGTGAAACTGACAGCTCGTCACGCCTCAGTCCCGGCGGGCCGTGACGTCACCGTTGACCGTGGTCAGGGTCATCAGGCGGTTCCGGTCGGCGCCCTGAGCGTGGACATCGGTGGTGGTGCGCCCGTTGTCGGTGGTCATGATGACGCGGTAGGACGGGGCATCGCGGGGGACGGTGACGTCGACCGAGCCGTTGACAGTCCTCCCGGTCACGCCCGCGGGCGCCGTAGCGCACTGCATCACCACATCGCCGTTGACGGTGCTCGCGTGCAGCCGGCCGGCCTCGAGGCCTGTCGCGCGCACCGATCCGTTACGGCTCGACAGCCGCAACGGGGCGTGCTCCTGACCGGAGTGGGTCACCGTCACGTCGCCGTTGACGGTGGTGACGTCCAGCGCGGCGGCGACGTCCACCGCGTCGACGCCGGCATTGCGGGCGGTGACGGTGACCTTCGCGCCGTCGGGGATCTGGACGTACGGCATCCGTGGACAGCCGTGGGCGTCGTGGTCGGCGCAGTCCAGATCCAGGGTCCAGCGGTCGCCGTGGTGGGACCAGTGCCCGTCGATCCGGTCGTCCACGGTGATGTGGTCACCGTCGGCCGGGCGCAGTCGCAGTCCGTTGTCGGTGCTGATCAGCACTTCGTCCCCGGACGCCGCCGCACGCAGTGCGTTGTCGGCTCGGGAGGCGTCGGTGCCACCGTCGTCGCAGGAGCCCGCGAACGGCAGCGCCAGCAGCAACAACAGCGTGGGCGGCACTCGGTGCCGTAGGAGCATCACCTTCATGCCCCTACGGTTGCCCCGCATCGACCCGGCCATGGCGGCGTGCGCGGTGTCGCCTGTACGCGCAGAGCGGGCCAGACCACCGAGGCCCGGCCCTACGGGACGTCCCGGCAGGGTAGGGGCATCCCCCGGCCGGATAGGGCGATCAGCCCCATCGCTGACCGCCTCCCCCTCCAGCAAGCTCAGTGCGTACAGGACGGAACCGGTGTGCTGACCGAGAGGCGTGGCAGAGATGAGACATGCGCGACGGACGCTCCTGAGCGCTATGACGGCATTGGCGACGGTGGCGATACTTGCGGCCCCGACTGCCGTCGCGGCGACACCTCACGAAGCGGATCGCACGGGGCTTCAGGAATCGCTGGACGGCGTCGTGGCCACGGGGGCCGTGGGTGCGCTGGCGGAGGTGCGTGACACGGACGGGACATGGCGGGGCGTCAGTGGGGTTGCCGAGCTGGGCACGACGCGACCGGTTCCGGCTGCCGGGAGGTTCCGGGCAGTCAGCATCACGAAGACGTTCGTCGCCACCGTCGCCCTGCAACTCGTCGACGAGGGAAGGCTGCGGCTGGACGACACGGTCGAGAAGTGGCTGCCAGGCGTCGTGCCGGACGGCGACCACATCACCCTGCGCCAACTGCTCAACCATACGAGCGGGGTGTACGACTACAGGCGCACGTTGCCGATGCCGCCCGGGCCGGAGTTCCTGGTCAACCGCTGGCGGACCTGGACGGCGGGCGAGCTGGTGCGGCGTGCCGTGGCCGAGGCGCCGACGTTCGAACCGCCGGGTTCGGCCTACAGCTATGCGAACACCGGTTACGTGCTGCTCGGCCAGATCATCGAGGAGGCGACCGGACGGGCCTACGGTGAGGAGATCGAGCGCCGGATCATCCGGCCGTTGCGGTTGCGCGGCACCTCGCTGCCGGGTACGTCCCCGCGCATCGACGGACCGCACCCGCGCGGCTATGTGCCGATCGAGCGGGCGACGGGACACACCTCGTCGAGTACACGGAGATGAACCCTTCGGTGATGGGCGCGGGCGGCGAGATCATCTCCACCGCGAAGGATCTCAACCGGTTCGTCGCCGCTCTGCTCGGTGGTCGGCTGCTGCCGAATCGCCTCCTCGCCGAGATGAAGACACCGGGTGTCGCGGGCAGGGCCTACGGGCTGGGGCTGGCCTGGAAGGACACCTCGTGCGGAGTCCGGGTGTTCGGCAACGACGGCGATGCCCTGGCGTACCAGGCCTGGTCGTTCGCCGCGGAGGACGGGCGGCGTCAGGTCACCGTCGCCCTCACACCCGACTTCCGCGGCGACCCCGACGACGCGGTCGACGCGCTTCTGGATCGGGCCTTCTGCGACTGACCGACGGGGGCATGGACTCCGGCCCACGGCTCGGCGCTGCGGCGGCCTGATCTTCGCCGGGTGGTCAGACGGCGCGTCCGCTTCAGGTCCCTCGGCTCCACAAGGTGGCTTCGCCAGCCGATGGCACGCTCGCTTGAGGGGCTGCGGTCAGAAGTGGCTGGGGGCGCCCGATGTCGCGATGATGGGCAGAACGCGGGGCGGTGGCTGTGATGCCGTCCGCAACGCGATGCGAGGACCGGGCGGCGGGATCGCGCTGGTGCGGGGACGGTGTGCGTCTCTCGCCGCCGCAGCCGAGGAGGCGCTGTGAAGGAGTACCCCCCGATCGCGGACCACGGCATCGTCGGCGATCTCCAGACGGCGGCGCTGATCGCCGCTGACGGCACCGTGGACTGGTGGTGCACCCCGCGGTTCGACGCCCCCAGCGTGTTCGCCTCGCTGCTCGACAGCGACCGCGGGGGCCATTGCCGTCTCGCGGCAGATGTCGGCGACGACGCGACCGTGCGCCAGCTCTACCTTCCCGACACCGCGATCCTCATCACCCGTTTCATGACCCCGAGCGGTGTCGGCGAGGTCGTCGACTTCATGCCTCCCGATCCATCGACGACGCCGTCGTCGCGACACCGGCTGATCCGGGCCGTGCGGGTGGTACGCGGCACCATGCCCTTCGAGCTGATCTGCCGGCCCCGTTTCGACTACGGCCGCGCACCCCACGACCTCACGCCTCTGGACGACGGATCGGTGCTGTTCCGCGGTCCCGGCACGGACCTTCACCTCCAGGTCACCGCGCCGATCACCCTGCATCCGGACGGCACCGACGTCTCCGCCCGTTTCACCCTGCGGGCGGGGGAACGGGCCGCGGTCGTCCTCACCAGCGAAACCGGCCCGACGGGCAGCCTCAGCGGCCGTCCCGGCGGTGCCGCGCCGTCCGCCGAGGCGGTCCTGGACGCTTTCGAGGAATGCAGTGCCTTCTGGCTCAACTGGCTGCGGGCCTCGCGCTACCGCGGCCGCTGGCACGAGATGGTCACCCGTTCCGCCATCACCCTCAAACTCCTGACCTACGCTCCCACGGGCGCCCCGATCGCCGCCGCCACCATGGGGCTGCCCGAACAGATCGGCGGGGAGCGCAACTGGGACTACCGCTACACCTGGGTCCGCGACGCCTCCCTATCTGTGCGATCCCTGATCGACCTCGGTTTCACCGCGGAGGCGAACGCCTTCCGCCGGTGGCTGCGCGAACGCCTGGACGCCGGCGGCACCGGCTCGGGCGAGCCGCTGCAGATCATGTACCGCGTGGATGGCGAACCGCATCTGACGGAGGAGGTGCTGGATCATCTGGAGGGCTACCGCCGCTCCGCCCCGGTACGGGCCGGCAACGCCGCCGCCGACCAGATCCAGCTGGACATCTACGGTGAGGCCGCCTACGCGCTGGCGCAGACCGAGGACATCGGCGGCATCGGCGGCTGGCACGCCTTCGCCCGCGTCGTCGACTGGCTGGCGGAGAACTGGGACCGGCCCGACGAGGGCATCTGGGAGACCCGCGGAGGCCGCCAGAACTTCACCTACAGCCGCCTGATGACCTGGGTCGCCTTCGACCGTGCCGTCAAACTCGCCACCGCCCACTCGCGCCCCGGCGACCTCACCCGCTGGCTCGGCGCACGCGACGCAGTCCTCCAGCAGATCGTCGACCGGGGCTGGAACAGCGAACGCCGCGCCTTCGTCCAGCACTACGACACCGACGTCCTCGACGCCTCGCTGCTGCTGATGCCCAAGGTCGGCTTCCTCACCCCCTCCGACCCCGACTGGCTGACCACCCTCGACGCCATGGACGAAGAACTCGTCAGCGACAGCCTCGTCTACCGCTACGACCCCGCCGCCTCCCCCGACGGCCTGCGCGGCTCCGAGGGCACCTTCAACCTGTGCAGCTTCCTCTACGTCGAGGCACTCGCCCGCGCCGGTCGCCTCACCCAGGCCCGCTACGCGTTCTCCAAGATGCTCACGTACGCCAACCACGTCGGCCTGTTCGCGGAGGAGATCGGCCCTTCCGGCGAGCAGTTGGGCAACTTCCCGCAGGCGTTCACCCATCTGGCCCTGATCGACGCGGCCCTCGCCCTGGACGAGGAGCTCGACCGCGCCGAGGGCATGTCCGGCTGAGGGTACGCACGGCGCGGCGTCACTGCTGCGGTGCCGTCGGCGGAACCGTCGTCCCGGCTGAGGCGACAGGCGGTCGGCCGGCGCGCGGCAGCAGTGCCGCGGCGATCAACCCGCCCAAGCCGACGAGCGCGAGGGCCGCCATCGCCACCGCGTACGCGCCCTTGCTCAGCCCCGACACCAGGATCGTGCCCGCCACGGCCGTGCCCAACGAGGAACCGAGGTTCGAGATGCTGCGCGACAGCCCGGAGATCTCGCCCTGCTGTGTTTCGGGGAAACACGACTGGACCACGTTCACCGACGGAGTGAGCATCACCCCCAGGCCCAGCCCGATCAGCAGCAGGCCAGGGGCGAACGCCCAGGCACCTGGCTGCCAGGCGACCAGCGCCAACAACACGGCGATGCCGGCGATGGTCACGATGAAGCCGGCCATGATGAGGGTGCGCTGCGCCCGGCGCCGGGCGAGCTTCTCGGCGGCCAGCGAGGAAGCGAGGATGCCCAGGGTCGCGGCGGTGAAGATGACGCCGGTCTCGACCGCGTCGTAGCCGCGGACGACCTGCAGGTAGGCGGCGACGGTGAACGACACACCCATCAGCATCAGCCACTGCGTGTTCTGCGTGATCAGGCCGAGGTTGGAGGTGCGGTTGCGGAACATGTCCCAGGACAGCAACGCCTCCCGTCCGGCGCGCTCGCGGCCACGCACCCAGGCGAAGAAGCCGGCCAGTACCAGCGCACCGGCCAGCAACAGACCCAGCGCCAGCCAGCCGTTGTCGTCGACGGCCAGGATGCCGGTCACCAGGAGGACCAGACCCAATGCCGACAGCACGGCCCCGATCGTGTCGAAGGGCCGGGCGCGGTCCGGCGGCAGCGGATCCTCGATCTTGCGGCTGAGCACCACGATCACCACGACCACCAGCACCTGGAACACGAACGCGGCCCGCCAGCTGATGGCACTCGTGATGAGCCCGCCGATCAGCGGGCCGGCGGCCGCTCCGATCCCGCCCATCGCCATGATCGCGCCGAACGCCCGAGCTCGCGAAGCCGTGTCGGTGAACAGCAGCGTGGTCAGGATGTAGACCGGCGGAATCAGCAGCGCCGTACCCACGCCCTCCAGGACGGAGTTCCCGAGGATCAGCACGCCCAGCCCCGGCGCGACGGCACTGAGCAGGGCCCCGACGCCGTAGATCACAAGTCCTGCGAGCAGGCAGCGTTTGCGTCCCCACTTGTCGGTCAGCTTGCCGCCCGGAATCATCAGTGCCGCCATCACCAGCAGGAAGATCGTGATCGCGACCTGCACACCCTGCACCGTGGTGTCCAGATCCTCGCTGATGTCGTTGATCATCACGTTCATGTTGGAGCCGGCGAAGCTGCAGATGAACTGCGCCAACGCCAGCGGAGCGAGCACCCGTCGTGTCCCCGCGGCACCTCCCCCGATTCCCGCCGCCGTCCCCGCCATGCGTCACCTGCCCATCCGCCGAGTCGATGTCCTGAGGAACTGCGGCTTCGTCCAGGAGCAGCCCGGAACTGACGCGACGCAACCGCTGTTCCGACCGTCGCACAGCCCACCTCCCCAGGTCGGAAGGCGCGCAGCAGTCAGGGCGCCATCGAGGAGGGCCGAGCGCCTCCAGCTGGTCCGGGATGAGTGCGGAGTCGAAGACGTGGATGTTTTCCGCGAGCGGTGGCGCTCTGTGGGCTTGGGGATCACCGAGCGGACACAGGTCGCCGGCCCGGGCGCCCAAGAGCAGCGGCCTGCCGAAGACCGGCATTCAACCTCGGTGACAAGGCGCCTTCGCAAGCGGTCAGTCGTCTGAGTGTCGCCCCTTGCCCTTCCCTCTGCCGTCCTTGCCCGGGCGCTCGTCGCGCTCTTCGTCATCGTCTCCACGCGGAGGCGGTGTCGTGGGCGGAGCGGCAGTCGGAGGCTTCGAGCCGGCGTGGGCCGGGGGTGCTGAGGTGGCGGTCATGGGGGTGGGTGACGGGGGCGGTTCAGGATCGTCGTCGCTCGGATTCAGCGATGCGCCGAGAGCCATGGCCGCGGTGAACACGACGAGGCCGGTGCCGCAGAGAACCGCTTTGGACGCCAGTTTGCGGCGGCTGCGGGGGCGGGAGCGCCTGCTGGCGGTGCGGGCCTCGCGGGCCAGCGGCACGGGAGCAGGCGGGGTGGGCGGGGCGGCCATGAGGGCGGTGTCGGCCGTCGCGGGCGGCTGCGGTGTCCCGCGCTGCTGCCTGGCGAGCCGGTCGGCTGCCTGCTCGGCGGTGGGCCGGTTGACCGGGTCTTTCGCGAGCAGGTGCAGCACGTGGTCGGAGAGGGGCTGCGGTATCTCGGGGCGCAGTCGGCTGGGGGGCGGCGGGGTGGCGCTGACATGCTGCTGCACCACGGCCAGCGAGGTCGCTCCGGTGAACGGAGGACGTCCGGTGAGGAGTTCGTAGAGCACGCAGCCCAGGGAGTAGACGTCGGAGGCGGGCTGGGCGGAGCGGCCCAGAGCCCGCTCGGGCGCGAGGTAGTCGGCGGTACCGAGGATCTTGCCCGTCGCGGTCAACGTGCTGGCGGCCGCGTCGGCGAAGCGCGCGATCCCGAAGTCGGCTACCTTCACTGTGCGGTCGGTGGTGAGCATGAGGTTCGCCGGCTTGATGTCCCGGTGGATCACGCCCTGCCGGTGCGCCGCCGAGATCCCTGCGGCTGCCTGCGCGGCCATGGATGCGGCCTCCGCCGGGGGCAGGGCCCCGCGCAGCGAGCGTTCCTGGGCCAGGCTCCAGCCATCGATGAGTTCCATGACCAGGTAGAGCTGGTCGAGGTGGGAGCCGAAGTCGTACATCCCCACGACGTTGGGGTGGTTGAGCCGGGCTGCGGTCTGCGCCTCGAGGCGGAAGCGCTCGGCGTCCGCTGCCTCTTCGGCGCGCAGGAGTTTGACCGCCACGAGACGCCCGAGGACCTGGTCCGACGCCCGCCACACCTCCCCCATCGCGCCGCGTCCCAACAGTTCCTGCAGTTCATAGCGGCCTGCCAGCAGCCCCTGCACACCCACCCCGACCCCTCTGGTGCTCGTACCTTCGCCGATCCGATTGGCAGGGTTTGTGCGCATTCGGATCGCGGGGCACAGACTACTGCTCGTTGCGGCCCAGGACGTGCGCTTGTCCCGCGTGGTACGCACGGGGCAGGCCGGCGACGGGGGAGATCCCCTGCCTGCCCCTCATGCGCGACCGCCCACTCGGCAAGGAGGTGAGCGGTCGGCGCGAGACCCCTGGGCCCTCCCACTACAGCGCGCTGGAGGCCGGGGCTGTCACACCCTTGCGTCACCGGATGCGTGGCCGGCAGTGCGAGCACCTGGTCGTCAGGAGCAGGGGCAAGCCCAGTCAGGGGGGGGAAACCGGGCCTGCCCCTGCAGCTCGGCGCCTGCATACCTCCCCCCGGAGGATGGGGCGCCTTGACCCCGCCCGGGGTCACTCCCAACAGCGCGCCACCTGTCAGAAGTGTCACGGGAGAACGGAGATGACCGCGAGATCGGCACTCTCGTGAAGGTGGGTACGCGGTGCCACCATGGCTCGATCACACATCGCACGCGACCTCGCCGGCGCCGCTCTCGCATGCCGGCTGACCCCGAGACAGCAGAGGTGCCGCTCGCCTCGACAGAGGATCGCCGTTCCACAAGCAAATACGCCTTCCTTCCGAACATTTGGGTAAGTGACCGAATAGGAAGACATATTTGGGTCATCGCAGACGTGGGTGTAACGCAACAGCGCTTGCGGAACGCAGGGTTAGGGAGAAGCGGGCGACAACCCGGTCCGTATTGCCGTGCCCTGGTTGAGCGCGCCCGAGATCACACCACGTCAGATCGGATTCCTTGTGAGCAACACTGACCCGGCTCCCGGATATCAGACGTACACCCACTCCGCTACGCCCGAGCGCCCCGTACGTCGGCAGGCCACCGCCCGGCGCGCTGCTCTGACGGTCTGCACGATCGCCGACACTGCGGCAGGTCTGCTCGGCCTGTGGATCGTTCTGTTTCTGCTCGACGCGAACCGGGCGAACGTGTTCGTCGATTTCGTGCGGGAAACGGTGGGCTTGCTGGCCTGGTGGTCGCAGGACATTTTCACGATGGACACAGACGGGCTACGCACTCTCCTCAATTACGGTCTCCCGGCCGTCATGTATTTGCTGATCGGCCATGGAATCGCCGCACGGCTCAGCCGCGCCTGAGAACAAGACGGCCTTTGCAGTTCCGCCGTGCCCGGCGGTGTGAGGTGGCTCCTGCGGGGCGTCTCACGGGCGATGCCCGGAGAATCCACGCAGGAGCATCACACAGGCTGCACACAGGTGCCCGAAAGTCTGGCTAGCGTGACTGGCCGATCTCCTGTGCGAGCGCGCACAGGCCGTGGCCTGGCGGGCCGACGGGACAGCCGACCCAGGAAGACCGGAACACCACAGATGGACTACTGCTCCAAGTGTCGTCGCCATCTCAATGGCGCCCTGGTGTGTCCCGGGTGCGGCGCCTACGCCCCGGACATCGCTCCGCCCGCAGCACGCCATGGCGGTTCGCAGTCGGCGACAACTGACAGCGCACCGGCCGCACATCGGGTCCGCGATCCCTCAGCCTCCGACCCATGGAACGACGACCCCCTGCGGGGCGAGGAGGAGCACTACGCCGACTGGGACGCGGCCCCGCACACCGCCTCTTCCGCAGATGTCACGGACGTCCCCGAAGTGCGCGAGGGACGAGCCGCCCGGCGTCGCCAACTGGCCCGCTGGAAGAAGAACAAACGCCGGGCCGCGGTCGCCACCGCCGTCGCAATCGTCGGAGGCGGCCTGACCATCGCCACGACGAACCGGCACTCCCCCGACCAGGCAAGGGCGGCCACAGCGCCGGACCAGCACAACACGGGCGCCGCGGAGAAGCAGGCGCCCGCGTACGCCCGCCCGGTATCCACGCCACCCGCCCCGCACCGCTCGTCCGAGACTCCCGAGGCGGGGTCTGCGGCCTCCGGCGCCCCCAGGCGGCAGGCTGTCGCGGCCTCGCCCCGCACCTCACCCCCGATCACGCGGCCGGACGCCGCCGCGCCTCCCGCCCCGGTCATGACATCGGTTCCGCAGCCGCAGAACACCGCCTCCTCCTCCAGCGACAGCGATCACGGCGCCACCGACACAACGGCGGGGCAGCCTTCGACGCCAGCAGCCGCCGAGAGCGCGGACTCGGGCACCTCCCAGACCGGTTCCACACCAGCACCGACGTCGCCGACGCAGGTGTGTCTGCTCGTGCTGTGTCTCGGGTGACCCAACCGTCAGGCCGGTAGGGCCCGGACCCGGCGAGGCGTGTCCAGTGCGCGAGTGGTCACCACACCTTCACAGGGTCCTACCGGTTTCGGTCCATCCCGTACAGCAGCAGCCCCGGCATCAGCAGAACAGCCACGATGATCACAACACAAAGCCCCTCCTGACCGGCAACCCCCTCCGGGTGCCCGCCACAGCCGGGACCCCGCTCACGGCCGCCATCGTGTGCGCCTGATCCATGGCGCGCGCCAGTCGTCTGCTGATCAGCGCACCGCTGGGCGGCATGTGGACGCGGCTTGATCGCGCGGCCCGGGGCAGGCAGAGCAACGGTGGCGTGCTGAGGGTGACCGACGGGGGTACCCGGCCCGCATGACAAAACTTCATCTTTCAGGACGAAAAGAACCCGACGCTCTCGATGAGGCACCCGCGGCCGACGAGGCCCCGGCCGGACCCGGACCGGATGTGGAGCGCAGGGCGCCGGACACGCCGACGAAGCTGCCGAAAGGATCGTGGAAGGCGGTACTCAAGGGCAGCTTGCGCGAGTTCAAGGACGACGAGCTGACCGACCGTGCGGCAGCACTCACGTACTACGGGGTGCTGTCCCTGTTCCCCGCACTGCTGGTGCTCGTCTCGTTGCTGGGCGTGACCGGCAAATCGACCACCGACAAGTTGCTGAACAACATCCAGCAGCTCGCCCCCGGCTCCGCCCGCGACATCATCACCCGGGCCGTGGAGCAGCTCCAGGGCAACGCCGGCACTGGCTCCATCATGGCGATCGTGGGCGTGGTGCTGGCGCTGTGGTCGGCCTCCGGCTATGTGGCGGCCTTCATCCGCGCCGCGAACACCGTCTACGACATGCCGGAGGGCCGACCGGTGTGGAAGATCCTTCCCGTGCGGGTGGGGGTGACGGTCGTGCTGATGGTGCTGGCCGTCATCAGCGCGCTGATCGTGGTCTTCACCGGCAGCCTGGCCCGCCAGGCCGGGCAGGCCCTCGGGATCGGGGACACCGCCTTGACGGTGTGGTCGATCGCCAAGTGGCCCGTGCTGCTGCTCCTCGTCACGGTGATGATCGCGATCCTGTACTGGGCCACGCCCAACGCCCGCGTGAAGGGGTTCCGGTGGATCACCCCGGGCAGCTTCCTGGCCCTGCTGATCTGGATGGTCGCCTCCGCCGCCTTCGCGGTCTACGTCGCCAACTTCGCCTCGTACAACAAGACCTACGGCACCATGGCCGGTGTCATCGTGTTCCTCCTCTGGCTGTGGATCACCAATCTGGCCATCCTGCTCGGCCTGGAGATCGACGCGGAGACCGTACGGCAGCGTGCCATCGCCGGCGGCCATCCGCCGATGGCCGAGCCTTACACGCAACCGCGCGACACCCGTACGTGGGACGAGCAGGACCGGCGTCGTCTGGACGAGACATGACCGAGGCTCGGGCGATCTCGGGTGGAGCCGCTGACCTGGGGACGTGCCGAGTATGAGGATGCCGGCCGGGGTGCGTGAAGCTGACCGGCTGCTGACGCAACAGGCAGCCGCAGGCGTACCACCGTCCGTCGCCAAAGTGCTGTCGGCGGTGGAAGAGGCGGCCAAGGGCGCCAAGCTGTGGTGCGGCACCGCGGCAGTCATGCTCGTCCTGGGCGGAAGACGTGGCCGCATCGCGGCGGCCTCGGGGCTGAGCGCCGTGGTGGTTGCGCAACTGGCCTCCAACGGTGTGTGCAAGCAACTGGCCCGTCGGCCCAGGCCGCCCAGCGAATGGATACCGCACGACGAGGTCGACGACCGCCCCGGCTCGTCGTCCTTCCCCTCCGGGCACACCGCCGCCGCGGTCGCCTTCACGGCCGCCGTCGCCTCCTCGTGGCCGGCCGCCGGCGCCCTGTGCGCGATACCGGCCACCATGGTCGCCACCGAGCGGGTGCAGAGCGGCGCCCATTACCCCAGCGACGTCGTCGGCGGCGTGGTCATCGGCTTGGCCGGCGCCTGGCTCAGCCACCAGGCCCCGCGACTGCTGTTGCATCTCCGCTGGTGGTGAACCAGCGTGTACGAACAGGCCGTTGGTGAGAGTCCTTGCGCCGGCGCCCGGGACGTTGTCCAACTCCTTCGGGCTGCGGGGCGAACTCCGCGTACCGCTGCTCGGCCGGCAGATCGAGGGTGGCCTTGCGGCCCTCCTCGGTGAGCGAGCCGCCGAAACCTTCGGTAGTCGACGCCGGCGTGCAGGAGGTGTCGAAGGCGAGGGCTTGGATCGCGCCAGTCCCGGGTACCCGCCCTGGCATCGAGCGCGTAGGGGCCGATGCCAGGGCGCCGCGCATGTCGCCCTGTTCGCGGACGAGGTGGCGGACCTCAACGCAGCGACGGTCCGCATCGGCGTCCGCGGCGACCGTCACAACGCACAGCACATGGGGCTCGTCGGCAGGTGAGACGCGGCCTGGGCCGGAGTCACGCCGGAAACGCACACGTCAGAGTGTGAGGAGCACCTTGGTGGCGCGGCGTTCGTCCATGGCCTTGTAGCCCTCCGCGGCCTGCTCCAGCGGGAGGGTGAGGTCGAAGACCTTGCCGGGGTCGATCGTGCGGTCCCAGATGAGCTGGATCAGGTCGGGCAGGAAACGTCTGACAGGGGCGGGTCCGCCGAGGGTGTGGATGCCGGCGAAGAAGAGCTGGATGCCGGGGATCTGGACGTCGTGGTTGACGCCGACGTATCCCATGTGGCCGCCGCCGCGGGTGGCGCCGACGGCCTGCATGAAGGATTCCTGGGTACCGACGGCCTCGATGACGGAATGGGCACCGTAACCGCCGGTCATGTCCTTGATCCTGGCTACGCCTTCGTCTCCGCGTTCCTCGACGATGTCGGTGGCGCCGTAATGGCGGGCCAGCCTCTGCCGCTCGGGGTGGCGGGACATGGCGATGATGCGCTCGGCGCCGAGCTGCTTGGCCGCGAGGACCGCCATCAGCCCGACCGCGCCGTCTCCCACCACGGCCACGGTCTTGCCGGGGCCGGCCTCGGCGGCGACGGCGGCGTACCAGCCGGTGCCGAGTACATCGGAGGCGGCGAGCAGATCGGGGATCAGCTCGGGGTCGGGCTGGGCGGGGGTGGCGACCAGGGTGCCGTCGGCATGCGGGATGCGGGCCTTCTCGGCCTGGGTGCCGATGCCGCCGTGGACGAACTCGGCGTGTACGCACTTGGACTGGAAGCCGGCCAGGCAGATCTCGCAGGTGTTGTCGGAGATGACGAACGAGCCGACCACGAAGTCGCCGGGCTTGACGGTGGTCACCGCGTCGCCGACCTCCTCGACCACGCCCACGTACTCGTGGCCCATGAGGGTGCGGTCGGCGGGCTCGACTCCTCGGTAGGGCCACAGGTCGGAGCCGCAGATACAGGTCGCGGTCAGCTTCACGATCGCGTCGGTGGGCTCGACGATCTTCGGGTCCTCGCGGTCTTCGACCCGGACGTCCCCGGGCGTGTGCATGATGACTCCACGCATGTCTGCGTCTCCTTGCCTCTTGCCTCGTGCCTGATCCGTACCGAGGTCGCTCGACGCGCCCGTCCGGCGTGAAAGCGAGCCCGTCCGACACGCCGTGGCCGCACCTTCGCCGAGTTCATGGTCTCCGGGGGCGGCCGCGCCCGCATGTCCGGGCGCGTTGGCCCCGGTCGCTGCCTGTCGGAGCGGTTCACGGACCAAATCGTGCAGGCCCTTGTCGGCGACTGCCTGAACGCCGTCCGGGACACGCCTCGCGGGCCGACCAGGCCAACCGGTCGGTCAGATTGTCGCTGATCAGAGTGCCTACGACGCTGATCAGGGCTACGGCGAGAAGAAGTAGACAGTGACCTGGGGGACCTTGTGCATGCGCATGCCGGTCGCCCTACCGCCCGCGCCGAGCGGTCACGCGCCGTTCTCGCCCTGGGCGATCTCGACCTCGTGATGGAAGTCGACGACGCCGGCTGTTCCGGCGGCCACGGACACGGCCGTGCAGGCCACGAGGAGGTACGCGGTCCATCGCGCGGCCCTCGGACGACCCCCGGTGGGCGCCAGGAGGGCGGCGACACGCTGCGGGACGGGGCCGGTCGTCGCAGCGGGGGTGAAGGCCGGGCGCGTGGAGGGGGAGGCGTGGCCGGCGAGGGCGGCACGGGCGATGGCGGTGGCGAGGAGACGCCGGTCGCCGACCGCCGCCGCGGCGGCCTCGTCCGCATCGCGTTCAGCGGCGAGCCGGACGCTGTCACGCACCCCGCGCAGTGCTGGGTGGCAGTGGGCTGCGAGTTCGGCGGCCGCCAGGAAGTAGTGGTGGCCGGCCCGGTTGTGGGCGCGTTCGTGGGCGAAGAGGGCCTCGCGCTCGGCGGGGTTCAGGCTGCGCAGCATCGCGGTGGTGACGACGATGCGGTGGGGCCGTCCGGGCAGGGCGTACGCGTCGGGGTGTGGTGAGTCGACGACGCACAGGTCACCGGCGGCGGGCCGACGGTCGGCTTCGGTGCGGGCGGTGCGCAGGGCGCGGATCTGCCGGTGGGCCGAGCGGGCGAGGGTGAGGAGGCTGAGGGTGAGCACGCCGGTCGCCACGGCGGCGAGAGGCAGGACGAGACGGTCGGAGGGGGTGCGCAGGGGGTGGATGAGCTCGCCGAGGGAGGCGAAGGCGGGGAACTTGAGCAGGCCGGTCAGTACGAGGGCACCGAGAGCGCCGACGCAGGCTCCCGCCAGGGCGAGGACCGAGACGGTCAGGACCCACAGCGCGGTGGCCGGAGGGAGACGGTCGAGGGTCCGGCGGGCCGGCCATGGTGCGAGGAAGGGCAGGAGCAGCGGCAGGAGCAACAGAGGCGTCATCACCCGTCACCGTCCAGGAGTTGGCGCAGGACCTGTTCGTCGTCCGGGCTGAGTTGGGCGACGAAGCGGGCCAGGACCGCCTCCCTGTCCGTGTCCCGGTCGAGTTCGGTGTGCATGCGTCGGGCGGTCAGGCCCTGGGCGTCCTGCATGGGGACGTAGGCGTAGCCGCGCCCTTGCCGTTCACGGCTGACGACACCCTTCTCGTGCAGGCGGGTCAGGATCGTGGTCACCGTCGTGCGGGCCAGTCCGGTGCCGAGTTCGGTCTGTACCTGTCCGGGTGTGAGCGGGGCTCCTGCGGCCCACAGCGCGGCCATGACGGCGGCTTCCAGCTCGCCGGCCGGACGCCTCTCGTCCCGTGCGTCGGTCATGGGAACCCTCCTCACTCCCCGGTCGTCTACAGTTGAGTAGACCGTCTACAAGATTGTAGTCGCTAGCCGGGTGCCGCAGTTCTGCCGCGCCCGGGGCCCGGACAACGTGAGAGGTCTCCCGACGATGACTACGGCCCTGCACCTATCGTCGCAGCTCGCCGTGAACGTGCTCGATGCGCGGTCACTGCTGTCCGCCTTCGGCGTGCTGGGCGTCGCTGTGGTGCTGTTCGCCGAGACCGGGCTGCTGATCGGCTTCTTCCTTCCGGGCGACTCTCTGCTGTTCACCGCGGGTCTGCTGTGCACCGGCAGCGCGGACCGCGGCCTGAAGCTGTCGCTGGCTCCGCTGCTGGTCGCGGCTGCGGTGGGGGCGCTGGCGGGCTCGCAGTGCGGGTACCTCCTGGGCCGAAGAGCGGGCGGCGCCCTGCTGGCCCGCAGCAGTTCGCAGCGCCTGCACCAGGGGGCGGGACGCGCGCAGGAACTTCTGGAGCGCTATGGGCATGCGAGGGCGATCGTGCTGGCCCGCTTCGTTCCGGTGGTGCGTACGGTCCTGAACCCGATGGCGGGCGTCCTGCGGGTGCCGGTGCGGACGTTCACCCTCTGGCAGGTGGTCGGCGGGCTGGTGTGGAGCCTGGGCCTCACACTCGCCGGCTACGCGCTGGGCTCGTCGGTACCCGACGTCGACCGCTATCTGCTGCCGATGGTCGCGGTGATCGTGGCCCTGTCCCTGATCCCCCTCGCCGCCGAGCTGTCGCGCTCGCGGCGCGACACGAAGACGAAGGAGGCCCGCGGATGAATCTCGCCCTCGACGGCTCGTCGGTCGACGGCCGGGCCTACAGGGACGTGGTGGATCTCGCCCGCCACGCTCCCGCGTGGCTGAACGACACCCTGTCGGTGTGGTCGACGTACGGGCTGACCCTGTTCGCGCTGGTCATGGTCGTCGCCTGGTGGCGGGCCCGGCGGGTGGGCGCCACCGCCTCGGTGACGGCGCTGGCCGTGCCGTTCGTCGTGGTGACGGCCTACGGGGTGGACGCGGTCCTGAAGCAGCTGGTGCGCGAGGACCGTCCCTGCCAGAGCCTGCGAGTGGTCACCGTGGAGGCGTGTCCGGCGCCCGGTGACTGGTCCTTTCCCAGCAACCACGCGGCCATCGCCGCCGCGGCAGCCGTCGCCCTCTTGTTCGTCTCCCGCCGGCTCGGCTCGGTCGCCGTCGCCGCCGCCGTGGCGATGGCGGCCTCGCGGGTCTGGGTGGGCGCGCACTACCCCCATGACGTGGTGGCGGGGGTCGTGGTCGGTGCGCTGACGGCGCTGCTGGTCATGCCGGCGGTGCGCGGGCACGCGGGGGCTCTCGGGCAGCGGCTCACGCCGACCCGTCTGCACGGGCTGCTGGTGGCTTCGTGAAACGCGGCGACATCGCCGACCTGGCCGGGACCTGCGGCCTCGGCGCATGGACGGCGTTCGGTGTCCTGACGATGGTCGTCATCGGGCACGACGGCGCACCGCTGTTCACGGACGGCGACCTTCTCACGTGGTCCGTCGGCCACCGACCGGAGGTGGCGGTGGCATTCGCTCGCGGGCTGACCGCCACCGGGACCGGTGTCATCCCGTACGTCCTGGCCGCGCTGGCCGGAATCATCGCGGGTCGCACCCTGCGCCGCCGCGCCCTCGCCACCGCGCTCTGTCTGGCCTGCCTCGGGACGGGCCAGCTACTGCGGTACACGGTGATGTCGTTCGTCGCCCGGCCGCGGCCACCCGCGACGGACTGGCGGACCCATGCCTCGGGATGGGCTTACCCGTCCGGTCACACCACCACGGCGGCCCTCACTGCCGGGCTCCTCATCATCGCCGTCCAGGCGCGCCGCCCGCAGGGCAGGACCCCGCTCGCCCTGGCCATCGGCACCTGGGGGGTGTTGGTCGGCCTGACCCGCGTCTACCTCGGAGTGCACTGGTTCACCGACGTCGTCGGGGGCTGGCTGTTCGCTCTCGGCTGGCTGGGCGTGTGCCTGTGCGCCATGACCTGGTGGGCACCCAGGCCTTGGGCGCCCGGCACGAAGGACGAGGAGGCACTCCGCGGAGGGAAGAACCCGACGGCCTCAGCGGATGACCGCACCAGCACGGCACGCGAAGAGAAGAGGACCCATGCACCGGACCATCCAGGTCGTCGAAGACGATCACGCCCTGCGTGACCGTGCTGGTGTGCGGACTGCGCGACGAGGACTTCGACATCGGCCGTTCCACCTGGCCGAACTCGCCGCCCGCCGCCACCGCAGGCGACCTGCTCCTCGACGCCGTCCGCCACACGGCCAGCGTCCACGGCACCCACGTCGACCTGACACCGACCGAGTTCCGCCTCCTGGCCACCCTCATGGCGGCTTCCGGCGACCTCGTGGTCCGCCGCGGCAGGCATCGGCATGGCGTTGCATCCGGTGGCCCGCCGTTCGGTTCAGCGGTCGGCCGTCTCGGCGAGGCGGTCCGTGACGCCGTCGTCCTCGTCGCTCCCGCCTTGCGCAAGGGGCCGGGCCTCGTAGGTGATCCGAATGACGCCGTCGGCATGCCGCTCGGTGCTCGCGCGTACACCGAAGACGTGGGCGAGGAGATCCGGGGTGAGCACCTCCAGGACAGGGCCCGCCGCCGCCACCGCACCGCTGTCCAGGACGACCAGGTGGTCGCAGAGGCGAGCGGCGAGGTCGAGGTCGTGGAGCACCGCGAGGGTGGTGACGCCTGTGGCCCGGATCAGGTCCAGGAGTTCGAACCGGGCCCGGATGTCGAGGTGGTTGGTGAGCTCGTCCAGGACGAGAAGCTGGGGGTCCTGCGCCAACGCCCGGGCCAGCAGGACACGTTGGCGCTCTCCCCCGGACAGCGAGGCGTAGTCGCGGTCCGCGAGAGGTCGTACGCCACAACGGTTGATGGCGGCGGAGACCGCCGCCTGGTCCTCGGCGCCGTCGCGGCCCAACAACCCATGGTGCGGGGCACGGCCCAGCGCGACGATCTCCGCGACGGCCAGGCCGGTGGTGTTGCCTCCGGCGTCCTGGAGAACCGCGGCCGTACGGCGGGCCGCCGTCCGCGGGGACAGTTCCCACACGTCGTCCTCGCCCACCCTGACCACCCCGCCCGCTGGACGGAGCGAGCGGTAGACGGTGCGTAGCAGGGTGGACTTGCCGCTGCCGTTGGGGCCGACGAGGCCGACGATCTCGCCCTTGCGGGCCTCAAGGCTCACGTCCCGCAGGATCGGGGTGCGGTCCAGGGTGACGTGGAGTTGGTCGACGGTGAGTCTCATGAGTGTCAGTCCAGGCCCTTGTTTCGGCGGAGCAGCCACAGGAAGAAGGGGGCGCCGAGGAGGGCGGTGAGAATGCCCAGCGGCAGTTCGTTGGGGCGGTTGAGGGTGCGGGAGAGGAGGTCGACGAGGACCAGGTAGACGGCGCCCAAGAGCGCTGTCAGGGGCAGCAGTCGGCGGTGGTCGGCGCCGATGGTGAGCCGCACCAGGTGCGGGATCATCAGGCCGACGAAGCCGATGCTGCCCGCGACCGCGATGACGGTGCCGGTCAACAGCGCGCTGAGGACCAGCAGCACGGCCCGGAGACGGTTGACGTCGACGCCTAGCGCGGTGGCCGACTCGTCCCCGGCCAGCAGCACGTTGAGGCGGCGGCCGAACAGGGTCAGCAGGACGGTCGTGACGAGGACGACAACGGTGACCGTGGGAATCTGGTCCCACTTGGCCCCCGCGACGCTGCCCAGCATCCAGAACATCACCGTCCGCAACTCGGTCGGGGTCGCCTGGAGTTGGACGAAACTGGTCGCCGACAGAAACACATAGCCGATGGCAACGCCCGCCAGCACCAGCCGTATCGGGGCCAGCCGCCCCTGGCGCCGGCCGAGCGTGAACACCAGCGCCCCGGCGGCCACCGCGCCGAGGAAGGCCGCCGCCGACACCCCCAGCCCGGCGAGCGCGGCGCCGCCACCGAGGGTGATGACGAGGACCGCGCCGAGCGTGGCGCCATAGGAGAAGCCCAGCACGATGGGGTCCGCCAGCGGATTGGACACCACCGTCTGCAGCACCGCACCCGTCACCGCCAAGCCGGCGCCGACCAGCGCCGCCAGAACCACCCGCGGGGTGCGGAAGTTCCAGACGATCTGGTCCAGCGCCGGGTCGGAGGGGGTGGCCCCGGCGCCGGTGACGTGGTGGAGGACGATCTGCCACACGTCTGCCAGGGGGACGTTGACGGCTCCGATGCTGATCGCCACGATCATGACGGCAACGAGCGCGACGGGCAGGAGCGTGAACGCCAGCGTGACTCCGAGTCGGGTCAGAAGGCGTCCGGGTGCAGCGTCTTCGCGATCTTCTCGACGGCCAGGTCGTTGCTCGGGCCGAGGTACATCGAGTCGGACAGCGTCACGTACGCGTTGTTCTTGGCGGCCGGCCACTGGGGGAACTCCTTGAGCAGCTTCTTGGCGTATGCCGCCGGGTTCGGGTCGTTGTAGGCGATGACGATGAGGGCGTCGACGTCGGTGGCGGCGACCTTCTCCTTGCTCAGGTCGGCGAAGGACGTCCTGGAGGCGTTCTCGAAGGCGTTGGCGCCGCCCGCCTTGGCGAGGATGTCGTTGTAGACGCCCTTGGCGACGACCGAGCTGAAGTCGTTGCCGCCCATGGACATGTTGGAGAAGAGCACCATGACGTTGGGTGTCTTCTCGCCCTTCACCTTGGCCGAGACAGCCGCGATGTTCTTCTCGGAGGCGGCGATCAGCTTCTCGGCCTTGTCGCTGACGTTGAAGATCTTGCCCATGTCGCGCAGCAGTCGGTAGCTGTCGGCGATGGTCATCTTGGAGGTGTCCTGGTCGCAGCCCTGTGGCGAGACGTAGCTGTTGGCTCCGACGTCCCTCAGCTGGTCCCTGGTGGCGAAGCCGTTCTTCTCGTCGAAGCCGTACGAGGTGGTGGACAGCACGAGGTCCGGGCGGAGCCCGACCATGGCCTCGCGGGGGATGTCGTAGGCGTCGTTGAGTTTGACGTCACCGGTGGGCAGTTTCTTGATGGCATCGGCCCGGCCGGCGACTTCGGACATGCCGTAGGTCTGCTGGTTGGCGACGATCTTGTCGCCGAGGCCGAGGGCGAGGAGGGTGGAGACCTCGGCGACGGAGGCGCCGTTCATCACCACGACCCGGCTGGGCGCCTTCTCGAAGGTCTCCTTCTGGCCGCAGTTGTCGAGGGTCACCGGATAGCCGGCCTCTGGGGCCGCGGCCTCGGTGCTCTGGCCGCTCGCCTTGTCGTCGGACGACGAGCCACAGGCCGCCGTGAGGAGACAGAGGGCTGCGGCCAGGGCGGTGGCGACCGGCCGGTTGATCGACATTCGGGCTCCTTGGGTGAGCGTTGGACCCGCTGGTCCGACGGGTCCTGTTGCAGTAGTCGGGGTGAAGTGGCCGTGAGTTCCCGGCAGTTGGGGACTATGTCGCGGGCACCGGAGATCCGTGCTCGTGTCGCCGGGTGGGGGCCGGGAGAACTGCGGTGGTCACGCAGTGGTCCAGGTAGCGGAAGAACAGGTCACGGTCGACGGGCGGGCACGTGATACCCGTGCCCTCCAATCCGGCGCGGATCCGGTCGGCGTGGACGTGGCCGAGGCGCAGATCGGGCGTGGCGGCCGGGCTTTCGGCCGCGGAGTCGAGGAAGGCGAGTGTGGTGGCCGCGGCGTCGGCCGTACGGGGCAGTTGCTCACGCCAGCGCGGCAGCGGCAGCGGCCGTACGGGATAGCCGTAGTCCATCACCCACTGGTAGACGTCGGCGAGCCGTACACGGGGCAGGGTGGCGTGGTTGAAGACGGGTCCGGTGGCCTGCGTGTCCGGGTGGAGGGAAAGGTGGACCAGCGATCGAGCGACGAAGTCCACCGGCGTCCAGATCTCGTCCTCGAAGAGCTCCGGGACGATGCCCTCGGGTATCCCCGCCCGCAGCACGCTCCACAGGAAGTCCCGCTCGTTGACGTGTCCCGTGTCGGCGGGCCCGACCACGCGGCCCAACCGGTGGACGGTGACAGGCAGACCGCGTTCCGCCGCCTGTTCCAGGAGCCGTTCGGACGCCCACTTGGATTGCTGGTAGCCGTGACGCAAGCCCACATGGGGCGGTAGGAACTCCTCCGGCACCTCCATGCTGTGGCTCGCGGGCGGTGCCACGGACAGGGTGGAGACGTAGTGCAGGGGCGTTGTGTGCACGGCCGCCAGGCACAGCAGTTGCCGGGTGGACTCGGTGTTGGCCGCGCGCAGGGTGGTGTAGTCGCGCATGATGCTGACGGTCGCGGCGTTGTGGAAGATCGCGTCGCAGCTTGCGGCGAGGTCGGAGAGGGTTTCCCGGGGCAGGCCGAAGCCGGGACGGGCAAGGTCGGCGGGTAGCGCCGTGAGACGGGCCGACTCCCGCTGGTCGAGGGTGATGGCGTGGTGTGTGAGCGCCGCACGGACGCGCGCGGCTGCCTCGGGCGCGCTCTCCGCTCGGACCATGCAGACGATCTCGGCCTCCGTGTCGGCCAGGAGCCGTGCCAGCAGGTGCGCGCCCACGAATCCGGTGGCGCCGGTGAGGAGGACACGCCGGGGGGTGTCACGGGGAGCGCGGCTGATGCCGGGACGGATTCCGACGTCCAGTTCGGTGTCGGCCAGGAGCGCCGGCGGGAGTGCTCCTGGTGTGGGGCTCGGCTGCTCGACAGCGGCATCGGTCTCGGTGAGGAATCCGGCCAGTGCGGCGGCCGTAGGGTGCTGGAAGAGCCAGGCGACCTTCACGTCCCGGCGGAGTGCCACCCCGAGCCGGTTGGCGGCCTGGATGGCCTGCAGGGACTGGGCGCCGACCTCGAACACGTCGTCGTCCACGGCGATGGCGTCGATGCCGAGGAGCTGCCCCCAGATGCCGGTGATGGTCTGTTCCAGGGGACTGCCGGCGGTCGGCGTCCGGGGCGCGGGCGGCTCGGCGAGCGAGGCTCGGTCGATCTTCCCGGAGCCGTTGCGGGGCAACCGGTCGACGACCTCGACGGCAGAGGGGATCATCGCGGCGGGCAGCCTGGCCCGCAGGTGCTCCCTGACCTCGGAAGCGGACGGCGCGGGGCCCTCGACCACGAGATGGGCGACCAGACGCCTGGTTCCGTCCGGCAGGACTTGACCCACGACGGCGGTCTCCCGGATGCCGGGGTGGGTGAGCAGGGCACTCTCCACCTCAGCGGGCTGCACCCGATGCCCGCTGATCTTGAACTCGGTGTCGGCCCGGCCGAGATGGCGCAGTTGTCCGTCCTCGCCGATGCGGACCAGGTCGCCGGTGCGATAGGCGCGGGGGGCGTCCGGGAGGGCGGTGAGCGGGCCGAAGCGCACGCTGTCCGGCGCCTTGGGCCGGTAGCCGTCGGCGAGGGTGGGACCCAGGAGGTACAGCTCGCCGTCGATCACGGCCGCCCGGGTGCCGGGCAGGGGCAGGCCGATGGGGACGTCTCCGTCGGCGAGCTCGGGGTCGTGGAGGTCGGCGACGGTGGCGACCACGGTGGCCTCGGTCGGGCCGTAGGTGTTCAGCAGCGCGACCGAGGTGCCGACCGCCTTGCGCCAGCGCTCGACCCGCTCGGGCAGGGCGGCCTCGCCGCCTATGACGACGGTCCGCACGTCCTCGGGCAGGGCAGCGGCGCCGGTGGAGACCGCGTAGGCGAGTTCGTGCCAGTAGGCGGTGGGCAGGTCGAGGACGCTCACCCGCAGCCGTGCGCAGGTGTCGAGGAAGCCGGGCACCGACTCGGTCATGTCGTCGGTCCGGATCACCAGGGTCGCGCCGGCGCACAGGGTCAGGAAGATCTCCTCCACGCTGGCGTCGAAGTGCAGCGGGGCGAACTGCAGGACCCGGTCCTCGCGGCGCACGCCGTAGCGGGGCGTGGTCGCAGCGACGAAGTGGGCCAGGGCCGCGTGGCTGACCGCCACTCCCTTGGGGCGGCCGGTGGAGCCGGAGGTGTGCAGGACGTACGCCGGGTCCGTGGGTTGCGGTGGCTCGGCGACACCGGTGGGCCGGGGGTCCGGTTCGTCCAGCGGGAGTACGGCGTACCCCGCGAAGTCGACCGCGCGGTCTCCGGTGGTCAGGACGAGCGCGGGAGCGGTGTCGGCGAGCAGGCGGGCTGTGCGGTCCGTGGGCGCCTTCGGGTCGAGGGGGCAGTAGGCGGCACCGCACATCAGCACACCGAGAACGGCGGTGACGGCATCGGCGCCCCGGGGCAGGTCCACTGCCACCACATCGCCCCGGCCGACGCCCCGGGCTGCCAGTCGCCCGGCGATGTCCCGTGCGGCGCCGGAGAGTTGGGCGTAGGTGAGGCTGTCTCCCGCGTGCTCGACGGCGACGGCTCCGCCCCGGCGGGTCGCGTGGTCGGCGATCAGGTTCAGGACCGGGTGGGCGGGCGCGGGCAGCGGGCCGCCGTCCAGGACGGGGACGGGCTGATGTGCCCGAGGCCCGCCGAGCGGCTGGTCCGGGTCGGCGAGGGCCTCCGTCAGCAGGGTGAGCAGGCCCTCGTGGAAAGTGGCGGTCTCGGTCTGCGTGTACAGCTCGGGGTTGGCATCGACGGCGACGCGCAGACCGGTGCCGTCGCCGCGGTCGTAGACGTTGACCGCGAGGTCGTCGACAGGGCCCGCGGACACGTTGTGGACGGTGCTCGGGTGCCCGGCGAACTTCAGGTCGTACGCGAACGGCATGATGTTCACGCCGGGCCCGGACAGACGGCGTTGCCCGCCCACCAGCTTCAGGTCCCGGCGCAGTTGCTCGTAGCGGTAGCGCTGGTGGGGCAGTCCGGCGCGCAGTTCGCGTGTGACGCGGGGGGCGAGGACGCGGAGGCTGTCGTCGGGGGTGACGGGCACGCGCAGGGGCAGGATGTTGCGGACCATGGCGGGCACCCGCAGGGAGATCGAGCCGAGACGGCCCATGGCGGGCAGGCTCAGGACGATCTCCGGTGCCCGGGTCAGCCGGTGCAGGTGGGCGACGGTCACCGCGAGCAGCACTTCCGACCAGGTGACGGACAACTCGCGAGCTACCGTGCGCAGTTGGTTCGCGGTGGCTGGGTCGAGGTCGGTGACGTGCCGGTGGAAGGTGCGGGCGGGCAGCGCGGATCGGCCCGCCGGGGTGGCCACCGGCGGGTGGTCGGCGTAGCGGTCCACCCAGTAGGAGCGGTCGTTGATGTGGCGGGCGGAGGCGCGGTAGGCGTGTTCTTCGGCGCGGACGGACTCCAGGGTGCCGAAGCCGCTCTCCGGTACGGGTTCGCCGGCCATGAGGGCGGTGTAGACCTGGGCGACGCGTCGGGCCACCAGGGAAAGCCCGAACCCGTCGAGGGCGATGTGGTGGACGCGGTGGTACCAGAGGAATTCCTGCGGTGCGGTCCGCAGCAGGGCGTGGCCGAAGACCGGTTCGCGGGTGAGGTCGACGGGGCGGGCCATGTCCCGGTCCATCCAGGCCAGGGCGGCGGCGTGCGGATCGGGTTCGCCGGTCAGGTCGGCGATGTGGGTGCGCCAGTTCCCGGCCGGGGTGTCGATCTGCCAGGGGCGGCCGGTGTCGTCGGTGTCGAAGGTGACGTTGAGGGCTTCGGTCTCGGCGGCGGCGTGGTGCAGGGCTTGGTCGAAGACGGCCGGGTCCACCGGGCCCGTGATGCGCAGGTACTCGGCGGTGTTGTAGGCCGGGCTGTCCGCGTCGAGCTGCTGGCCGGCCCAGATGCCCTCCTGGGCGGCCAGCAGCGGACGGCGTTCAGGCGTCGGCATGGTCGGCTCCTCGGCTGCGTTCGGTGAGCAGCTGCCACCACTGGGCGAAGGAGGTGCGCTCGGCGAGTTCGACGAAGGTCACCTGTGCACCGGCCGCCTGCCATCGCTCCAGCAGGGTGACGATGCGCAGCGAGTCCAGCCCGGAGTCGAGCGGGTTGTCCGCCAGGTCGACGTCGTCGGGCTCCAGGAACAGGCACTCCGCGAGGTCGGCGCGGAAGGTGTCCAGGGTGAGGGGTTCAGGCATGAGGGCTCCTTTCAGAGACTCGTCCGACGGGGTGCCGGGGCCGCCCGCCGCCGGGGCAACGGCTCACGAGGAGCGGTCAGTTGACCTTGCGCTCGGAGTCGCTCCAGAAGCGGTCGCGCAGTTCGCGGCGGAGGATCTTGCCGCTGGGGTTGCGCGGGACGTGGTCCGTGAACTCGTAGCCGGCGGGCAGCTTGAACGCGGCCAGGCGCGGGACGAGGAAGGTGTGCAGGTCCCGGGGGCTGGGCCGTTCCCCGGCCGCCGGTACGACGAAGGCGTGCACCTTCTCGCCCCAGCGCTCGTCGGGGATCCCCACCACGACCGCCTCACCCACTCCGGGATGGTGTTCCAGGACGTTCTCGATCTCGGCGGGGTAGACGTTCTCACCGGCGACGAGGATGGCGTCCTTGATGCGGTCGCGGATGACGACGTAGCCGTCCTGGTCGAGGTAGCCGGCGTCTCCGGTGTGGATCCAGCCGTCGACGAGTGTCTGGGCCGTCTTGTCGGGCAGCCCCCAGTACTCGACCATCCGGGCGGGGGTGTGCAGGCAGACCTCGCCCACCTCGCCCGGGGGGAGTTCGCGGCCCTGGTCGTCGATCACCTTGGCCCGCACCCCCGGGTAGGGATGCCCGGCGGCCTGCATGAGCGGCCCGCCCGGGACATGGGCGGCCGGGGGCAGACAGACGGCGGTGTTGCCGGTCTCGGTGAGGCCGTAGATCTGGGCGAACTCGCAGTCGAGGACGGCGAGGCTCTCCTCCAGCAGCGACTCCGAGATCGGCGATCCGCCGTAGACGGTCTTGCGCAAGGTGGCGAAGTCCCCGGAGCTCACTCCGGGTTCGATGAGCATCATGCGCAGCATGGCCGGGACCACGCAGGCGGTCGTGATGCCGAGATCGCGGATGAGGTCCACGGCCTGCCGGGCGGCGAAGGCCCGCATCGCCACCACCGTCGTACCGGCGTTGAAGTTCTGGGTGGCCCACCACAGGCCGCCGATGTGGAAGCCGGGGATCCCGATGAGCGCGATGTCACCGGCCCGCCAGTCGATCCAGTCCAGCCCTTCGCTCGCGAGTCCGTCGCGGATCGCGAAGAAGCTGCGGTGGGCGAGCACTACGCCCTTGGGCAGGCCGGTGGTGCCGCTGGTGTAGAGCTGGGCGACGGGGGTGTCGGGGGTGGGCCCGAACTCCGTTTCACTCTCGGGGTGTTCGGCTCGCCAGGCAGGGATCGAGGCGACCGGTAGGACGGTCTCGGGCGGCGCGGTGGGCATGCCCTCGACGATCGGGGCGAACTCGTCCTCCAGGAACAGCAGCCGGGTGCCGGAGTCCTGGAGGATGTGGCTCACCTCCGGCGCGGTGAGCCGCCAGTTGACCGGGACCAGCACGGTGCCGGTCTTGGCGCAGGCGAAGAGGGCCTCGTAGTAGTGCTCGGACTCCTTGCCCAGGTAGGCCACCCGGTCACCCTCGCCGAGCCCCGCGGCGAGCAGGGCGTGTGCGAGGCGGTTGCTGGCGCGGTGCAGGTCCGCGTAGGTCAGGGTGCGGTCCTCGCAGATCACCGCCGCCGCTTCGGGCTGCCTGGCGGCGTGGAAGCGGGCGGTGTGGACGAGGGTGCTCAGTTCGGCGTGGTGCAGCCTGGCGCCCTGGGGCTGCGGCGCGGTGGATGTCTCCATGAAAGCTCTGCCTCCGGCGGGTCAGGGGACGTTGACGAACGCGAGGGTCGCCTCGCCGTGGCACCGGCCGCCGTGGGCGTCCTGGTAGCGGAAGACGGTCGCGACGTGCAGGAAGGGGCTGTTGCCTCCGGGAGCCCGCCGGGTCACGGAGCGGAACTCCAACTCACCCGTGAAGTCACGGGGGTTGACGGGCCGCCGGAAGTTCGACGCGAAGCGGGCGATCAGGATGTCGGGGAGCTGGTGGCGCCAGAAGTCGTCGAGAGTCCAGTCCTCGAACCCGGCCAGCAGCCTTTCCTGAACGGACTTGGCGACCAGGTAGTACATCAGCTGGTTGTAGGCGATGTTGACCTCGACCGAGTTGAGGTGGCCGGTGTCGTCGATGTAGCAGGACTCCGGGATCGCGAACGAGCCCTGTGCGCGGGCGAGTCCGGCCCTCGCCGTGACCTCGGCCGATGTCAGGTACTTGCAGTGCGGCTTGTAGGGCGCGAGGACGCGGTTCAGCAGTGCCTCGTCGGTGGGGTACGACCGTTGCGGTGGCGCGTCGGCGGGGGCGGTCATGCGGCGTGCATCCCGTCGTACAGCTTGCGTTCGTCGTGGACGGTGACGCGGTGCGAGACGGTCGGCTCCGGGGTGGTGGTGTGACGGGCCCGGTGGATGAGGCTCCGGTTGTCCCAGACGAGCAGGTCGCCCTTCTCGAAGCTCTGGAGGTGGATGCCCTCGTGCTCGAAGGTGTCGTCGAGTTGGCCGGTGGCTTCGAAGAGGCGCTTGAGGAGTTCCTCGTCGAGGGGTTCGCCGTCCGCGTTCTCGATGCCGACGGTGAAGCCCTCGCTGATGTAGAGGACCGTTTCCCCGGTCATCGGGTGGGTGAAGGTGGTGGGCTGGAGGACCGGCGGGGTCTTGGTCTCGACCTCCTCGATGATCTCGGAGATCGGCCGGTAGACGTCACGCGGGCGGATCTTGAAGTACTTGCGCACGGAGTGCCGGCAGCGCGTTCCGGCGATCTCCTTCTTCAGGTCGCTGGGCAGCTTCTCGTACGCCCTGCCCATGTCGATGAAGTAGGTGCCGCGGTTCTTCTCGGGGACGACCTGCGGGTGGATCAGGGTGATGCCGAAGGGGTCGGGCATGAACTGGTAGTCGGCGTGCCAGAACTTGCCTGTCTTCGGCACGCCTATCTGCTTGCCGTTCTCCGGGACGTTGGAGGAGACGAATATCTCCGGTATCTCCGGGTGCTTGTACATCGGTTCGTAGTACGTCTCGGGGCGGCCGAGGCGCCGGCAGAGGGCGAGGAACTGCTCGGGGGTGAGGTCCTGTCCTTTCAGTACGGCGATCTTCTTGGTGTAGACCGTCTGCTTGAGGGCCTGGATGTCGGCGTCGCAGGCCGTGGTGTGGTCGAAGCCCTCGACGATGGCGCCGAGCGCGGCGCCGGGCTGGTCCGTGATCTGCATGGCTGCCGGTCCTCTCGTGGGGTTCAGACGCTGGTGGTACGGCGGGCGTCGACCAGGTCGGCGATCCGGCCGAGGGTGAGGTCGGGCTGGAGTTCGTCGTCGCCGACGGTGACGCCGAGGTCGCGTTCGATACGGATGCTGATCTCGACCGTGGTCAGGGAGTCGACGTCGAGGGCGCCGAGGGTGGCCTCGGGGCAGATGAGGTCGGCGGGCACCTGGTGCAGCCTCACGACGATGTCGACGATCTGCTCGTAGGTGTTCATGGTGTGCTCCGTTCCGGTCGTGGGTGGGGCGCGAGCGCAGGCCAGGTCAGCAGGCAGGAGCCCCAGGTGAGGCCGCCGCCGAAGGCGGTGAGCAGGAGGCGGTCGCCGGGGCGGATCCGCTGCTCGGCCGCGGCGTCGGCCAGGGCGAGCGGGATCGAGGCGGCTCCGGTGTTGCCGACGGCGTCGACGTTGGCCACGCAGCGCTCGCGCGGCAGGCCCAGGTCGTCGGCGACGGAGTGCAGGATGCGCAGGTTGGCCTGGTGGGGCACGAAGTGGTCGACATCGTCGGTCCGCCGGCCGGCCTGCTCCACGGTCGCCCTCGCCGAGGCCGCCATCCGGGTCACCGCGTGCCGGTACACCTCCTTGCCGCGCATCGCGAAGTGCCGTTCGGCGTGGGTGGGTTCGGCTGCGGTGGACCGCTGGCGGGAACCGCCGACGGCGACCGTGATCAGGTCCTCGTGGGCGCCGTCGCTGCCGAGGTCGAAGTGGCCGACCGCGCCCGGTTCGTCCGCTTGCCCCGGGCGGAGGACGGCCGCTCCCGCGCCGTCCCCGAAAATGATCGCGTTGGTCCGGTCCAGCGGGTCGACGATGGTGGAGTACGTGTCCGCGCCGATCAGCAGGACCCCGCGAGCGACCCCGGCAGCGATCAGTCCGGCGGCGGTGGCGAGGCCGTACACGAATCCGGTGCACACCGCGCCCACGTCGAAGGCCGCGGCTCCCGCCAGGCCGAGGCGGGCCGCCACCAGTGGTGCGGTGGCGGGGCAGGGGCGGTCCGGGGTGGTCGTGGTGACGATCACCGTGTCGACGGGGACATCGCCGGCTGAGCGCAGGGCGAGTCGTCCGGCCTCCACGGCGAGATCGGAGGTGGCCTGGCCGGGCTCGGCGATGTGCCGGCGGCTGATTCCGGTACGGGTACGGATCCAGGCGTCGTCGGTGTCCAGCCGTGCGGCGAGTTCGTCGTTGGTGACGACGCGGGGCGGTACCCATCCGGCCAGTCCGCACAGGACGGCCGCCGGACCCGGCGGGCTGGGGGTGGCACTGGGCACAGCTGTACTCCTCGTGGGGTGAGAAGGGACGCGGGTGCTACGCGGCGGTGGGCGTGCCTCTGCGCAGGATGAGCGTGAGCAGAACGCCGAGCCCGAGACCGGCGGCGATGGTGAACACGGCGGACCGTATGCCGGTCAGTAGGGCGTCGCCCGGCGGTCCCTGCCCGGCGCCGGACGACAGGGCGACCAGCAGGGCGAGGCCCACCGCTCCGCCCACCTGGAGGGAGGTGGAGGCCATTCCGGAGGCGACCCCCTGGTCCTCGGGGGCCACTCCGGAGGCGGCGGCGATCCACATGCCGGTCCAGGCGGCGCCCTGGCCGAGTCCCAGTAGCACGATCCCGGGCAGCAGCAGGGAGTACGAGCCGTCGGCGGTGAGCGCGAGACCGAGGGCTGCGGCTCCCGCCGCGCCCAGCACCATGCCGCCGACCAGCATGGTCCGCACGCCGACCCGGGCGACGGCCCGTTCGCCGACCTGGGTGCCCAGGGCGGTCACCACCGCCGGGACGAGGAAGGCGAGGCCGGTCGCGAAGGCGCTGTAGCCGCGCACGCTCTGGAAGTAGAGGGTCATGAAGTAGGGCAGCGAGCTGAAGGTGGCGCTGTAGAGAGCGGTGGCCGCCATCGCGGCGACCAGTCCGCGGTGGGCGAAGAGCCGCGCCGGTACCAGCGGATCGTGCGAGCGGGTCTCGACGACCGCGAAGAACGCCAGCAGGATGACCGCGAGGGCCGCGCTGAGCAGAGCGGACGGGCTGCCCCAGCCCGCCTGGGGAGCGTGCACGAGCAAGAACACCAGGAGCGTGATCCCGCCGGTGGCGGCCAGCGCGCCGGTGACGTCGAAGCGCCGGGCACGGGTGCGCGGACCATCCGCCGGGAAGAGCCGCAGGCCGGCCCACGCCAGCGCCGCCGCGATGGGCACGTTGACGAAGAACACCGACGGCCAGCCGAACGCCTCGACCAGGACCCCGCCCAGCAGCGACCCGAAGCACAGGCCGCCGGCGCCCGCGGCTCCCCACACCGCGAGAGCCCGGTTCCGGGCGGGTCCCTCCTCGTAGATCGTGTTGATCAGTGCCAGGGTGGCCGGGAACAGCAGCGAGCCGCCGATCCCCTGGGCCGCGCGGACGGCGACCAGGATCCCGGCCGACCCGGACAGCGCGCCCACCAGCGAGGAGCCCGCGTACACGAGCGCCGCGGCGACGAAGGTCCGGCGCCTGCCCAGCAGATCGGCCGTGCGACCGCCGAGCAGGAGGAAGCCGCCGGTGGTGACGACATAGGCGCTCACCACCCACTGCAGATCGTGCGAGGAGAAGGCGAGACCGTCACCTATCTCGGGAAGCGCGACGTAGACGATGTTGTAGTCGAGCGCGATCACCAGTTGAGCCAGCGCCAGAACGAGAAGGGACAGTCGTGCCCGCACCGGTCGGCCTCCCCCTCACTCATCGAAAGAACATGAAAAACAATTCACCGCCGGAAATACAATCCGCCGGTCGATTTCGATCAACCTAACACCCGGGAGAGAGTGCGAGAAAGACCCGGGAAAAATATTTACCAAAGTCGAGAAATGTATTTCAGGGCAGCACTCCGATCCGGCAGTGTCGTACTGTCGGATAGATTCTCGGGGCGAATTTCAGATGGTCAGCCGCCCCCCATGAGCCGTCTGATCTCCGTGATGAGAACGGTGAGCGCCCGGCGTTCCGGAAGTGTTGTCTCCGGATGCCAGAGGTCTACGAGCAGGCAAGTACGCGGGCGCTCGCCGGCGTTGCGCGCCTCATGCTCGAAGGAGTAGTCGAAGAGCAGGCATTTACCCTCATCCCAGAAACGGGTTTCACCCGCCACCGTGATACTGCAACCATCCGGAATGTCCACTGCGAGATGAAGGTTGATGCTGAAGTTCCACAGGTCGCAATGCGGCGCGATGGTCGCACCCGGCAACAGGGTGGAGAAATGACATTCCAGGAGCGGACATATCTTGCCCGTGTCGACGGCGCATTCTTTGAGCACCTTGTACGCCGTCGAGGCGATGCCCGCCGATTCCTCGACCATCCCCCCTCGCCGGTACAGATGGAGGGCTTGCCAGTCCTCCTGCCGGCGCAGATAGTGCTCGTAGTCGGAGAACTCCTTCCGGCGCCCCGCCCAGGCCGCTGCCAGCTCCTCCTTGATCGCCGGATGTGCCGCTTCGAACGCCTCGACGACCGGGGTCAGTTCCGGATGTCCCAGGGGGTCGTGCCAGGGCGTCGCAGACAGCCCCGGCAGGATCCACTTGGCCCCCTTTTGGAGCGGGTGGCGTGACGCCCCTCCCCCGGGCTCCAGCATCCGTTCCACGCGCACGAGGGAGTGCGCACCGTACTCACCCCTGATCGCCGCGAACGCGTCCTCCATCTCGGGTGTCACGCAGGCCCCGCCCCTCCTGACCGCTACCGCCCGGCCGGCTGCCGAGTCGGTGTCGCAGTAGTAGTCGGGCGAGGAGGGCGGGGAGTTCCCGCGATGTTCCGCCAATTGCCCAGAGAAGCAAGGAAGTTGAATCTTCTACGCACCTCCCGCTCAGATGCTCGGAGCGTCGGAGTCCAGGAGCAGCCGGTCCAGGCTCGCGCGGGCGCGGGACACCCGGGAGCGCACCGTGCCGACGGGGCACCCGACGAAGCCGGCCGCCTCCTCGTACGACAGTCCGACCACCTGAGTCAGCAGGAACGCCTCCTTGCGATCCTCGGGCAGCGTCTCCAGCAGGTCGAGCAGGGCCACGCCCTCCTCGAACCCCGGCAGACCGCACGGCCGGCTGCGCTCGACTGCCATCCGCCAGTCGACGGCGTCGGCGATCCGGGGGCGCGCCGCGGCCCGGCGCAGGTTGTCGACGACCGCCCGCCGGGCGATCGACAGCAGCCAGGTGCGGGCCGAAGCCCGGCCCTCGTAGCGGTGCAGGCTGCCGAACGCCCGCGCGAAGGTGTCCTGGGTCAGGTCGTGCGCGTTCTGCGGATCGCCGCTGAGGTGGGTGACGTACCGCAGGACGTCGCCGTGCAGGGCGCGGACGAAGTGCTCGGCCGCCTCGGGGTCACCGGCGCGGGCAGCCAGCGCCCAGGCGGTCGCCGAGGCATCGGCGCAGGCGCGGTCCGCGCGTGGAACAGGGAGGACAGAGATCATCACGTGCGTCCTTCTCGGGTCTTCCGGGGCCGGGCCCGCAAGGGCGTGCGGCTCACCGGCACATGGGTGCGGCCCTGCGCGAGAGGTACGGCAGGGTCCGGAGCCCGGGACGAACGGGCCGCTCGCGGAAACGTGTACGCGCCGAGGCGAGGGGCCGGCCCGGGACCTGCGCGCGAGTGCGCCGCAGGTCGGGAGGCGGAGGGGCTCCGGTGGATCCGGCTGTCTCAGATGACAGCGGCACCGGTGGGCGGACCACGGAAGGTGAGGGAAGAGCACAGCAGCAGCCGCACCGGTGCCGGGCAGACGGCGCCACGCCACCCGGGCGCGGCCGGAGGACTCGACCGCGTGGGCAACGCCCCCAGCAGCCGCAGGGGCTCCGCGAGCCAGGCCGCCGCCGCTCGCAGGACACGGAAGACTGCGCGCTAGCCGTGGGCCAGCCACAGTCCGCACAGGACGGCGGCCAGCAGGTGCGCGGCGAACATGCCGACTACGCCTGGACCGCTCGTACCGGCCATGCCGTGCATGTGATCCATGCCGACCGCGCCATGCCCGATATGGGCGGCGGATCCCATGTCCATCCCGCCCATGGAGCCCATGTGCATCGAGCCGGTGCGGGGGACGGACGCGGTCGTCGAGGAGAGTGCCTGCGCCAGGGAGAAGGTCTCGTGGAGCACAGCCTGGACGGCGGTCACGCCAGCGACGATCAGTGTGCGGCCGCGCTCACGCCCGGCCAGCAGCCAGCCGGCCGCACCGGTCGCGGCCGCACCGGCGGCCATGGCCCACCAGGGGACGGGTGCCCCCGACAAGGTGGCGTGACCGAGGGCGGCGAGCAGCACGCAGACGGCGGCGAACACACCGGCCCGCGTCGCGCGGCATCCCCCTCGGACAGTCATGGCCCGCCCACCCTCGCACCTGGCGTTCTGTCGTCGTCAGAGGGTACGTGTGGACCCCCAGAGACTGACTCAAGCCCAGGCAGGTAACACGGCTCACATCAGACGCATGGGACCTCAGGCGCCGCCAGAAGCGACTTCGCAACGACACACGAGGACGACAGAAGATCGGCTGACAGCTACTGCACCCACGCCGAGGCCGGCGGCACCACGACGGCCAGCGCCTTCACCGGGCCGCCGCGCCGGAACTCGAGGGTGAACGACACGAGATCACCCGAGCGCCACCCGTCGGACGGCACCGGCACCGTCAGGTCGACCCCCTTCGGTGACATCGCCAGCCGCTGCCCCGCGGGGACCTGGACGGAGTCGATCTCGGCCCGGTAGGCGGCGTTGCCCTGCCGCATTCGGTGCTGGGCGAGCGTCACTTCGCCGGGCACGGTGCGTGCGGTGACCCGGACGAGGGTGTCCGCCGATCCGCCGTCGTTTGATATCAGGAAGAACGCGGCGGTCTCCGGTACTCCGGCGGACGGCAGCAGGACCTTTCCCGCGACCACACTGATCCGCGCCGGGCTCCCGGCCCGGCCCGTGCCCGCCCAGGTGGTCAGACCGGCCAGGGCCACGCTGCACGCGGCGACCGGCACGAGAGCGGCGAGTGCACCGTCCCGCACTCGGCGCCGGTCGAGGCTCCGCGACCGGGCGAGCGGGCCCGGTATCCCCGTCATCGAGCACCAGCCTTCCAGCCCCGTGTCCCATGGGTGGGTGACGGCTGCCAGCCGCGCAGCCGCAGGCTGTTGGCCACCACGAGCACCGAGCTCACCGACATCGCCGCGGCGGCGACCATGGGGTCGAGCAGGCCCACCATGGCGAGCGGCACCGTGACGACGTTGTAGCCGAACGCCCACGCCAGGTTGGCCCGGATCGTGCCCAGCGTGCGCCGCGCGAGCAGAACCGCGTCGACGAGCGCCTCGATGTCCCCGCGCACCAGGGTCAGGTCGGCCGCGCCGATGGCTACGTCGGTGCCACTGCCCATGGCGATACCGAGGTCGGCGGCGGCCAGCGCGGCGGCGTCGTTCACGCCGTCGCCGACGACCGCGACCCGAGCTCCTTCCTGCTTCAACTCCCCCACGAGCGCGGCTTTGTCCTCGGGGGTGCAGCGGGCGTGCACCTCGTCGATGCCCAGCGCACCGGCGACGGCCTCGGCGGGTGCCTTGCGGTCGCCGGTGGCGAGTACGGGGCGGATGCCGAGCCGGCGCAGCCGTTCCACGGCCCCGTAGCTGCCGGGGCGGACCAGATCACCGACGGCGATCAGCGCCTGGGGCCGACCGTCGATTCGTACCAGAACCGGTGTGTGCGCCGCCTCCTCCGCCGCAGCCAGCGCCTTGGCCAATGCGCGCGGCAGCTTGCCGTCCGGCACCCCCACTTCGACGGTGCGGCCCTCCACGCTGCCGCTGACCCCGTGGCCCGGAACCGCGAGGAAGTCAGTCACGTCCGGCAGCGGTTCACCCGTCCCCGTACGGCGCGCGCAAGAGGTGACCGCCCGCCCGATCGGATGCTCGGACCCCTGCTCCACGGCCCCAGCGAGCCGCACCGCCTCGTCCTCCCCAAGTTGGCCCGGCACCGCGGTGACCTGGGCCACCGTCATGTGTCCCGTGGTCAGCGTGCCCGTCTTGTCCAGGACGACGGTGTCCACGTGCTGCAGAGCCTCCAGTGTCTGCGGCCCGCTCACCAGCACACCCAGCTGAGCCCCGCGCCCGGTCGCCGCCATCAGAGCCGTCGGGGTCGCCAGGCCCAGCGCGCACGGGCAGGCCACGACCAGCACGGCCACGCAGGCGGTGAGCGCCGCCTGCGGATCGGCTCCGGCGCCCAGCCAGAACCCCAGGACAGTCACCGCGAGAACCAGGACAGCCGGCACGAACACCCCGGCGATCGCGTCGGCGAGCCGCTGCGCGCGAGCCTTGCCGGCCTGCGCCTCCGTGACGAGGCGGGTGATCCGCGCCAGCTGGGTGTCCGCCCCGACCGCCCTGGCCTCGACCAGAAGCAGCCCGCCCGCGTTGACGGCCCCGCCGACCAGGGCCGAGCCGGGTGACACCTCCACGGGTTCGCTCTCGCCGGTGACCAGGGACAGGTCCACGGCGGAACTGCCTTCCGTCACCCGCCCGTCGGTGGCGACCCGCTCACCCGGGCGCACCACGAAGACCTGTCCCACCCGCAACTGCTCGATCGGGATCGAACGCTCGCCGTGCTCGTCCCGTACGGACACCTGCTTGGCCGCCAGTTCTACCAGCGACCGCAGCGCCGCCCCGGTTCCGCGCCGGGCCCGGCCCTCCAGGTACCGCCCGGTCAGCACGAACAGCGGGACACTGACAGCGGCTTCGAGGTACACGTGCGCCATGTCCTCGGAGGCGGAGGGCACCAGGCTGAACGACATCCGCATCCCGGGTTCGCCCGCCCCGCCCAGGAACAACGCGTACACCGACCAGGCGAACGACGCCAGGACTCCGAGCGAGACCAGGGTGTCCATGGTGGCCGTGGAGTGCCTCAGCCCCCGCAGCGCCCTGATGTGGAACGGCCAGGCACTCCACACCGCCACCGGGGCGGCCAGGGCGAAGCAGAGCCACTGCCAGTCGCGGAACTGAAGCGTCGGCACCATCGACAGCACCAGAACCGGCACCGCCAGCAGCACGGTGACCAGGAGCCGTTCGCGCTCACGACGAGCCTCGTCGCTCCCGGCCTCGTCCGTCTCCTGGCTGTCACCGTCATCCTCGCTCACGGGCAGTGCGGCCAGGTAGCCGGCCTGCTCGACCGCGGTGACGAGATCCGCCGGGACCATCTCGGCGGGATGGCGGACCCGCGCGAGCCCTGTGGCCAGGTTGACCGTGGCCGTGACGCCCTCAAGCTTGCCGAGCTTCTTCTCCACCCGGCGGACACAGGCCGCGCAGGTCATACCGCCCACGGTGATGTCTGTGACGACCGGACCCGACGCCGGTTCGGTCACCATCACTCATCGCCCCCGTGACTCATCCCGGGCATCTCCCCCATGTCTCCGTCCGTCCCCGACGTCTCGTCCGCGCCTGCGCCGCTCTCGCCGCTGCCGCCGTTCTCCCCAGTGCCGTGCATGCCGGGCGCCACGGGGCCGACCGCGGATCCGACGGCGTAGGACACCGTGAACACCAGGACGAGCAGGAGCAGGAAGCCAACGAGCGCGGGAGGTGGCACCCATCTGCGAGCGGTCGCGTCGGCGGCGCGGGATTGCGGATCGTCGGCCATGCCCGACCTTTCGTGGTCGCATTGAACCGTCTTGTGAATGACGGGAGTTGTAGCCGTACCCTCCAGTAGTCGAGTCGCGGGGAGGTCGAGTTCCGAGGGGCCGCCGTGACCTACGTCACCCCGAGGCGACACCTCGGTCAGAAGGGCGCGAACAGATGAGCAGCCGGACGGCCTGCGCAACCACGACGACGGTCGCGGTCATCAGTGACGTCACCACGGGCAACCTGCGTCGCAGCAGGTGGCCGTCCACTCCGAGCCCGGCCGCCGCGTCGTCGCCGATCACCGGCGCGTCGCGGGCCGTCCCTGGCTGAACAGCCGGATGACGCGAGGGCGAGCGCGATTGTCGGCAGGCACAGGTCGGACCGGACGGCTCCCGCGAGGCTGCCCCTGATGCCGTCGAGCCGGCTCGGTAAGCTGCCCGCTGCGCTGGGCGATGGGGAGGAGCGCGTGCAGCCCGACCCCGATGGCGCTCGAACCGGCACCGACCACGGCGGCCGCCAAAACGCGCGGCAGCCGCAGATCCCGGCCGATCTGGTCCTGGAGCGGATCCAGACCGCCGGTGTCCCCCATGAGGTGACGCACGATCACCTGCCATACGCCACGTGCGGGCCCGTGAGGCGGCCGTCGCCCGCACAGCGCGTGCACGTTGGCGCGGTCCGTGCGACGCGGAGACCACGCGGGCGCGGTGCGGGCCGACTTCCACAGCGAGGAGAGGTGTCTCCTCGTACGGTCTCGGTCCGCCTGCACGATCTCAAGTGTGCTGCGTCACCCTCCGGATCCTGGACGACTCCGGCGCTTGCCCACGGACACCCCGTACGCTGGCCGTGCAGCTGGTTCACCCCGTCCGCCAGACGGGGTGTCGCAAGAGGGAACCCGGTGGGAATCCGGGACTGCCCCGCAGCGGTGAGCGGGAACGACCGCCGTCATACGCACTGGACCCGAAGTACCGGGCCTGGGAAGCGACGGCCAGTAGGTGTCCTCACATTCGTGTGTGAGGACGTGCTCGCGAGTCCGAAGACCTGCCAACTGCCCGTGTGCGAACCCATTCGCGCGCGGACATCTCGGTGACCTCGTGGGCGGGTCGGCGTGCACACCGAACGGACGGCCGTGACCGGTCGCAGGCGTCCGGTGCGTGACCCCTTCGCGCTCTCGTCCCGTTGCCGGGATCTCAGGGATTCATCTCGCGAAGGAGATCTCCGTGACCACCAAGTCCGCTTCCGCGGCAGCACGGGCCACCGTGTACGGCTACCCCCGCCAGGGCCAGGGCCGGGAACTGAAGAAGGCGATCGAGGGCTACTGGACGGGGCACGTCACCGCCGACGCCCTCCGTGCCACCGCCGCCGATCTGCGCGCCGCCAACTGGCGCCAGCTCGCCGAGGCCGGCATCGACGAGGTGCCCACCGGCGATTTCTCGTTCTACGACCACGTCCTGGACACCACCGTCATGGTCGGGGCGGTCCCGACCCGCCACCGCGACGCCTTCGACAAGGACTCCCTGGACGGCTACTTCGCCATGGCACGCGGCACCCAGCACGTGGCACCGCTGGAGATGACCAAGTGGTTCGACACCAACTACCACTATTTGGTACCGGAGTTGGGTCCGGACACGGCCTTCACCGCGAACTCCGCCAAGCAGGTCACGGAACTGAAGGAGGCTGTGGCCCTCGGCCTGGCCGCCCGCCCCGTCCTGGTCGGCCCCGTCACCTACCTCCTCCTGGCCAAGCCAGCACCCGGCGTGCCCGCCGACTTCGAGCCGCTCACCCTGCTGGACCGGCTGCTGCCGGTGTATGCCGAGGTCCTCGCCGACCTGCGCGCGGCCGGCGCCGAGTGGGTGCAGCTCGACGAGCCTGCCCTCGTGCAGGACCGTACCCCCGCCGAACTGAACGCCGCTGACCGCACCTACCGGAACCTGGGCGCGCTCGCCGACCGGCCGAAGCTGCTGGTCGCCTCCTACTTCGACCGGCTCGGCGACGCTCTGCCGGTGCTGGCCAAGGCCCCGGTCGAGGGCCTCGCCCTGGACTTCACCGAGGCGGCCGCCGCCAACCTAGACGCCCTGGCAGCCGTGGGCGGGCTGCCCGGCAAGCGCCTGGTCGCGGGCGTCGTCAACGGCCGCAACGTCTGGATCAACGACCTGTCGAAGTCCCTGTCCACGCTGGGCACCCTCCTTGGCCTCGCCGACCAGGTCGACGTCTCCGCCTCGTGCTCCCTCCTCCACGTGCCTCTCGACACGCAGGTCGAGCGCGACATCGAGCCGCAGATCCTGCGCTGGCTGGCCTTCGCCCGGCAGAAGACGCCCGAGATCGCCGTCTTGGCCAAGGGCCTCACCCAGGGCACCGACAGCATCACGGCCGTGCTGGCCGCCAACCGCGCCGACCTCGCGTCCCGAGCTCACTCTCCCCTCACCAGCGACCCCGCCGTCCGCACCCGAGCCGAAGCCGTCACCGACGCCGACACCCGCCGCACCCAGCCGTACACCGAACGCGCCGCCGCCCAACGCGCCCACCTGGGACTGCCGTTGCTGCCCACGACGACCATCGGGTCGTTCCCGCAGACAGCCGAACTGCGCGTCGCCCGTGCGGACCTGAGGGCCCGAAGGATCGACGTCACCACCTACGAGGAGCGGATCGAGGCGGAGGTCCAGGAGGTGATCGCCTTCCAGGAGAAGGCCGGCCTCGACGTCCTCGTGCACGGCGAACCCGAACGCAACGACATGGTCCAGTACTTCGCCGAGCAGCTGACGGGGTACCTCGCCACCCAGCACGGCTGGGTCCAGTCCTACGGCACCCGGTACGCCCGCCCACCGATCCTGGCCGGTGACATCTCCCGCCACGAACCGATGACCGTGCGCTGGACGACGTACGCCCAGTCCCTCACCTCACGGCCGGTCAAGGGCATGCTCACGGGGCCTGTCACCATGCTCGCCTGGTCCTTCGTCCGCGACGACCAGCCCCTCGGCGACACCGCCCGCCAGGTCGCCCTCGCCCTGCGCGACGAGGTGGGCGACCTTGAGGCCGCGGGAACCTCGGTCATCCAGGTCGACGAGCCCGCACTGCGAGAGACCCTGCCGCTACGGGCCGCCGACCACGCCGCCTACCTCGCGTGGGCGACGGAGTCGTTCCGGCTGACCACCGCCGGCGTACGCCCGGACACACAGATCCACACCCACATGTGCTACGCCGAATTCGGCGACATCGTCCAGGCCATCGACGATCTCGACGCCGACGTCATCAGCCTGGAGGCCGCCCGCTCCCACATGCAGGTCGCCCGCGAACTCGCCGCTCACGGCTACCCCCGGGAGGCCGGGCCGGGGGTCTACGACATCCACTCCCCACGCGTCCCGAGCACGGCGGAGACGGCCGCCTTGCTGCGGAGGGGACTTGAGGCGATCCCCGCCGAGCGCCTGTGGGTCAACCCCGACTGCGGCCTGAAGACCCGCGGTTGGCCCGAGACCCGCGCCTCCCTGGAGAACCTCGTCACGGCGGCCCGCACGGTCCGCAGCGAGCTGCCCGGATTCTGACACCTGTGCCTCAAGGCCCCTGGGTCCTCATCGCGTCGCCGATGAGGACCCCTGGGCGGGGTGCGGACCGCCGAAGAAGAGAGGGTCACGCGGCCGGATCCCGGTACCTCGCCGAAGCACGTCCGACCGACGCCCTGGCCAGTGGGCACACCCGCTGGCCCGCCGACTTCGACCACACGGCCGCCGGAGTCCTCGACATCGATGACCCCGGCCCCGAGCCCTCGCCCCTGCTTCAGCCGCCCGGGATGACGTGGCAGGCACCGCCACCGAGGTCCACTCCCTGACCAAGACGCGCCGGTCAGGACGACGGTTTCCGCGATCTGCCCGACGGGCGTCGCTCATCTCGGCACCGTACTGATCGGTGCCGCCCCCGACAATCCGGAGCACGGCGTCCCCCACCGCTGCACCCCCGGGCACGATCGGCCTACGAGCTGGGCTGCCTCCGCATGCGCACCACGCGCCCCAGCACCAGGCTGGGATCATGGTTACCGACCAGCCCGTCGTCGTCTACCCACCCGCAGCGGACGGCGGCCGTCGCGTCCGCATCGGTGAGCACTTCGTCGGGATCGCCTACGGTCTGCTCGACGTGGTGGCCTTCGTGCAGGAGGCCGGCCTTCAGGAGTGGGACGAGATGGACCTGGTCCGCTCCGCGCTGGTCGACTGGAGGGGCGGCGGACCGAACACGTGGGAAAGCTGACCAACGATGATCTGTCGTACCGCCGGTCGGCGCTTCCGCGGTGCTTCCGCGGCATCGCCGACCGGCACGGCAGCGCCACCCGTTCTGCCCTGAGGCCCTTGGCTACTGGCGCGTGCGGAGTCCGTCGAGGATGAGCGCGAGCATGTGAGGGGCCCGGTCCACGGGGCTGGACGCGGCACGCCACAGCGCGCCGGTCAGTTGGAGGAAGTCCCCGGGTGCCGCGTCCACGCGGATGCTTCCGTCCTTCTTGCCGGCGTCGAGGAGTGCGGTGATCGCGGCGATGACCGGCCCGTAGCTCTGCTCGCTGATCGCCTGATGGACGCCCGGGGTGAGCGCGTCGCCGAGGCCGTGCTTGCGCCGCATGGCCTCGACGAGCTCCATCGTCCAGTGCCGGAGGGCTTCCAGTGGCGGCATCTGGGCCAGCAGGTCGGGCACCGCGCCGGTGATCCGTGCGACCTCGTCCTGGTTGACGGCGAGGACGAGCGCCTCGCGTGTGGGGAAGTTGCGGTACAGGGTGCCCGCGCCGACTCCGGCGCGCTGGGCGATCTGGTTCATCGACGTACTGCCGTCCGCGGCGAGCGCTTCGCGCGCGGCGGCGAGGATGCGTGCCCTGTTCTCACGGGCGTCCGAACGGACCACGGGACCTCACGTTGCTAAGTGGAGAGTTCTCCACTACGTTATCCGGAGAACTCTCCACATACTTTAAGGAGCGTCATGCATTACATCAAGCTCGGCATGACCGGCCTCGACGTGTCCCCGATCGCGATCGGCGCGATGACCTACGGCGAACCCGACCGCGGGCACCCCGTGTGGTCCAGGGGCGAGGAGGACGCGCGCCCGCTCATCAGGCACGCGCTGGAGGCGGGGATCAACTTCTTCGACACGGCGAACATGTACTCAGGCGGCTCCAGCGAGGAGATCCTCGGCCGCGCGCTCAAGGACTTCGCCGACCGCGATGCCGTGGTGATCGCCACGAAGCTGCGCCACCCGATGCGGCTGGGCCCGAACGGCCGCGGCCTGTCGCGCAAGGCGATCATGACCGAGGTGGACCACTCGCTGCGCCGCCTCGGCACGGACTACATCGACCTCTACCAGATCCACCGCAACGACCACGCCACCCCGTGGGAGGAGACGCTGGAGGCACTCAGCGACCTCGTGAAGGCCGGCAAGGTCCGCTACCTCGGCGCCTCGTCCATGCACGCCTGGGAGTTCACCAAGGCGTTGCATCTGCAGAGGCAGCACGGCTGGGCACGGTTCGCGTCGATGCAGGACCACTACAACCTGCTCGCCCGCGAGGAGGAGCGGGAGATGATCCCGCTGTGCCTGGACGAGGGCGTCGGCACGATCATCTGGTCGCCGCTGGCCCGCGGCCGTCTCGCCCGCGCGTGGGACGACGCCCGCTCGACGGCGCGCTCCGAGACGGACGGAGCGTACGCGGACACCCTCTATTCGCCCGAGCAGGAGGCGTCCAACCACGCCATCATCGACGCGGTCGGACAGGTCGCGGACGCGCACGGCGTCAGTCGCGCCCAGGTGGCGCTCGCCTGGCTGCGCGGCCAGCCGGTCGTCACCGCACCCCTGGTCGGCGCCGGCTCGATCCGGCAGATCGACGAGGCCGTGGCCTCTCTCGACATCACGCTGACCGACGACGACGTGCGCGCCCTGGAGGCCCCGTACACACCCCGCCATGACTGGCAGGGCGTATCCGACGAGGCCGAGATGGAGGCCATCCGCAGGCGCGTTCCCGGCATGGCTCTCGTATGAACCGCCCTACCGAGAAGCACCCCATGACGGACGAATCCCGAGACGAGGGCACACAGATGGCACAGGTACTGGTCACCGGAGGGACGGGATTCATCGGGAGCTGGTGCGTCCTGACCCTGCTCGAAGCCGGGCACACCGTCCGCACCACCGTCCGAGACCTGCGCCGCGCACCGGCACTGCGCTCGTGGCTCCAGGCAGCCGCTCCGTTCGACGACGACCGTCTGACGGTCGTACGCGCCGACCTCGAACACGCCGAGGGCTGGGACGACGCCGTCGCCGGCTGCGACTTCGTCCTCCATGTGGCCTCGCCGACCCTGCGTCGCACCCCGGCGACCGACGACGAGCTGGTGGTCCCGGCGCGAGAAGGCGTCCTGCGGGTGCTGCGCGCCGCCCGCGACGCCGGCGTGCGTCGGGTCGTCCTGACGAGCGCCTTCGGCGCCGTCGGGATCGGGCACCCACCGCGCTCGACCCCGTTCACCGAGGAGGACTGGACCGACGTCGACAGCGACATCCCGCCCTACCAGCGCTCCAAGACGCTCGCCGAGCGCGCCGCCTGGCAGTTCGTCGCGGACGAAGGCGGAGGTCTGGAACTGGCAGCGGTGCATCCCGTGGGGGTCCTCGGACCACTGCTCGGCCCCGACGACCCGCCCTCCCTGCGCCTGGTGCGCAGAATGATCGAGGGACGGGTGCCCGCCTGCCCGCCCTTCGGGATGGGCTTCGTCGACGTGCGCGACGTCGCGGATCTGCACCTGCGCGCGATGACCGATCCGGCGGCCGCAGGTGAGCGCTTCCTCGCAACCGCCGGGCGCAGCTTGCGGGTTGTCGAGATCGCGCGCGTTCTCCGTGCCCGCGTGGGAGAACGTGCCGCCAAGGCCCCTGACCGTGAACTGCCCGTGTGGCTCGCGCGAGCGCTGGGGACCGTGAACCCGGAACTGCGGCTGCTCAGACACCAGCTCGGCCGTGATCTCGACGCCACGAGCGCCAAGGCGGAGCGCCTTCTCGGCTGGCGGGCCCGTCCCATCGAGGACACCATCGCGGAGACCGCCGAGAGCCTCCTCGCCCACGGCGTCGGGACATGACCGGCCAGTGGCCGACCGACGCGGCAGCCGGACGCCGGCAGGGCAAGGCAGTTGGCAGGTTCCGCAGTCGCCCGTCGCTTGGTCGGTGAAAGACATCGGCGTCGCGGGTGCCGCCCTCAGCCCCCGCTGCTCTCCCGCACGACGATCCGATGGCCGACGACCTCGTCCCGGTACGGGGCCGCGGAGTCCGGGGTGTCCACGCGGTCCAGAAGCAGGGTGACCGCCAGACGGGCGATCTCCTGTTTGTCGGGGGCGACGGTGCTCAGACTGGGCACGCTGAACCGCGAGGCCTGGATGTCGTCGAAACCGATCACGTCGATGTCGGCAGGCACCCGCACGCCGACCTCGTGCAGGGCACGCAGGGCGCCGAGCGCCAGGTTGTCGTTCAGGCACAGCAGGGCGTCCGGTGGGGACGCGTCCCGGGCCAGACGGGCGGCCGCCTCGGCGCCGTCCCGCCAGTGGTAGGCCTCCACCGGCACCACCAGGCCGGCGTCGAAGGGTTGGCCCGCCGCGGCCAGGGCCGCGCGGTAGCCGTCGGTGCGCAGTCGGTCGGTGCCCTGTCTGCCGCGCAAGGTGCCGCCGATCACCGCGATGCGGCGTCGCCCCCGGGCCAGCAGGTGTTCGGTGGCCTCACGCGCGGCGCGCACGTTGTCGATGCCGACGTGGTCGGTGTGCCCTTCGGCGGCGCGTTCGCCGAGCAGTACCAGGGGCAGTCGGCGGTCGCGGGTGGCGAGGTCGTGGGGCAGCAGCGACAGGGGGCTGAGGATCACTCCGTCGCAGAACTGGGTGTCGAAGCCGTGGAGTGCGGCCAGTTCGCGCTCGCGGTCTCCGCCGGTGTGGTCGATCAGTACGGTGCGGCCGTGGCGTCCGGCCGCCTCCATGACATGACGGGCCAGTTCGGAGAAGTACGCGACGTCGAGTTCGGGCACGGCGAGCGTGATCATGCCGGTGCGGCCCTGGCGCAGTTGGCGGCCGGCGATGTTCACGCGGTAGCCCAGGGCGTCGATCGCCTCCTGGACGGCGGTGCGGGTCCGTTCCGAGACGTGTTCGAAGTTGTTGATCACGTTGGAGACGGTCTTGGGTGAGACGCCGGCGTACTCCGCCACGTCCTTGATCCTCGGTCTGGCCGCCACGCTGCCCTTCCTTCCGAACTCCGGTGATCATACCGATGGAAGAGAGCGCTTTCGGTCACCGGATCCCACGGAATCTGCACCGCGCTATTTACATCGATGTAATCGGCATGGTGCCATGTGCCCGCACCACCCGCATCACGCACCGACCTGCACTCTCGCCTCGAGGAGCACCATGCCCGACCCGTACCTCCCGGACGAGCCACCCCGCCCCGAGTACCCCAGGCCCCAGTTCACCCGGGACGCCTGGCTGAATCTCAACGGCGAGTGGCAGTTCGAGATCGACCGGTCCGACACCGGTCTGGAACGCGGCCTCACCGACCGCGACCTGGCCGACCGCATCCTCGTCCCGTTCTGCCCGGAGTCGGAGCTGTCCGGCGTCGGCGAGACGGACTTCCTGGAGGCGGTCTGGTACCGGCGCACCGTGACCGTGCCCGCCGAGTGGACCGAGGCCCGCGTCCTGCTGCACTTCGGGGCCGTCGACCACGACACCACCGTGTGGGCCAATGGTCAGGAAGTCGCCCGCCATCGCGGGGGCTTCACCTCCTTCACCGCCGATCTCGGCGATGTGGTCGCGGCCGGCGAGGAGCTCACTGTCGTCGTCCGCGCCCGGGACAGCCGCCACACCGTGCAGGCCCGTGGAAAGCAGGCCACCTGGTACGCAAACTCCCACTGCCACTACACCCGCACCACCGGCATCTGGCAGACGGTGTGGCTCGAACCGGTCCCCCGCACCGTCGCCCTGCGCCGCCCCCGCATCACCCCCGAACTGGCCACCGGTTCCTTCCTGGTGGAGCTGCCGCTGTCCGCGAACGTCGCCGGACACCGGGTACGTGCCACCCTCACCGATGCCGACGGCGTCGTCGTCACCGCCGAGGGGCGCGCCGATCTCGATCTGTGCCCGCGGCTCACCCTCGCCGTACCCGAGGAGCGGCAGCGCACCTGGTCGCCGGACGACCCGCACCTGTACGACCTCGCCCTGGAAGTCCTCGGCCCGGACGGGGCGGTCGTCGACGCCGTGCGGTCCTACGCGGGCCTGCGCTCGGTGTCGGTCCGCGGCAAGGAACTGCTCCTCAATGGCCGACGGGTGTTCCAGCGGCTGGTGCTGGACCAGGGCTACTACCCCGACGGGCTGATGACCGCGCCCAGCGACGCCGCGCTGGTGCGGGACATCGAGCTGGGGATCGCGGCCGGGTTCAACGGGGCCCGGCTGCACCAGAAGGTCTTCGAGGAGCGCTTCCTCTACCACGCCGACCGGCTCGGCTACCTGGTGTGGGGCGAGTTCGGGGACTGGGGCTGCGAGACCGGCGCCCGCGACGACAACCAGCGGCCCGACGCGTCGTTCGTCACGCAGTGGCTGGAGGCCCTGGAGCGGGACCACTCCCACCCCTCCATTGTCGGCTGGTGCCCGCTGAACGAGACGTACCAGAACCTGCACGACCGCATCACCGTGCTGGACGACGTCACCCGCGGCATGTTCCTCGCCACCAAGCAGGCCGACCCGACCCGGCCGGTCATCGACGCCTCCGGTTACGCGCACCGGGTGCCGGAGACGGACGTCTACGACTCGCACTGCTACGAGCAGGACCCGGCGGCGTTCGCCAAGACCATGGCCGGTCTCGCCGAGGACCGGCCGTACGTGAACACCGGCCCCGAGGGCCGCATCTGGTCGGTGCCCTACCGCGGACAGCCCTACTTCTGCAGCGAGTTCGGCGGGATCTGGTGGGACCCGGAGGCAGCCGCCGCGGCCGGTGACGACGCGGCGAGCTCCTGGGGGTACGGCGAACGGCCGCGCACCGAGGCGGGGTTCGTGGAGCGGTTCCGCGGCCTGACCGGTGTGCTGCTCGACGACCCCGGCATGTTCGGTTACTGCTACACCCAGCTCACCGACGTCTTCCAGGAGCGCAACGGCGTCTACCGTTTCGACCGCTCCGAGAAGGCCGACACGGCGGCTCTGCGCGAGGCCCAGCGGCGCGGCGCGGCTTACGAGAAGACGCCGTAACCCCGGAGCACCGCTCCTCGTGAGCGGACAGACCGCCTTCCACCCAAAATTTACATCGATGTAAGTACGAATGTGTGGGGGTGGCGGCGCGCGGACTCCCCACCCGCGCCGCCACCCCCCGGAAAGGACTTCCATGACCGGCACACCCGCCCAGGTCGGTCGCCACGGACCGACCAGACGCCGCGTCCTGACGACAGCACTCGCCGCCGGCGCGGCCGCCCTCGGCGCCGGAGCGCTCACCGGCTGCGGATCGGCCCTCGCCGCCGACGACGGCACCACCGTACGGCTGTGGGACCTGTTCAGCGGAGCCGACGGCGGCCTGCTCAACGACATGGTGGCCAAGGCCCGGCCCGACATGCCCGGCACCCATGTCGAACGCACCGTCCTGGAGTGGGGCACGCCCTACTACACCAAGCTCGCCATGGCCTCCGCAGGCGGCCGGGGACCCGACGTCGCCGTCTCACACATGTCCCGTCTCGCCGGATACGCGCCCACCGGACTGCTCGACCCCTGGGACCTGAACGTGCTGGCGGAGTACGGCATCGCCCCCGACGACTTCGCCGACGCCGTGTGGTCGCGCACCCAGTTCGACGGCAAGACCTACGCCATCCCCCTGGACACCCACCCCTTCATCGTCTTCTACCACCCAGAACCGGCGAAGAAGGCGGGCCTGCTCACCGCCGACGGCACCCTCGACACCGACGCCTTCTCCTCCCCCGACCAGTTCCTGGCCGCGGGCAGGGAACTCGCCAAGGCGTCCGGGAAGCAGGGCATCGCGTTCGGCTACGTCACCGACACCGCCCAGTGCTGGCGGCTCTTCTACGGCCTCTACCACCAGACCGGCGGCCGGTTCGACCTGCCCGAGGGCGGCCCCGCCGAGGTGGACGTGGACCGCATGGCCGAGGTCATCTCCTTCATGACCAGGATCGTCGACGGCACCGTCAACCCCCGCAGCCTCGACTACGCCTCCGCCATCGCCTCCTTCGTCAACAACCAGACGGCGATGATCCTGTCCGGCGAATGGGAACTGGGCACCTTCCGGTCGACCGACAAGAACGTCGGCGCGGCACCCTTCCCCACCGTGTTCGGCACCCCGGCCGTCTACGCCGACTCGCACTCCTTCGTCCTGCCCCGTCGCGACCATCCCGACGACGAGCACCGGCACCGTACGCACCGCACGGTGGCCGCGCTGCTCAAGGCCGGGCAGATCTGGGCCACCGCCGGCCACATCCCCGCCTACACCCCGGTCACCGAGACCACCGCCTACGCCGCGCTCACCCCGCAGTCCCACTACGCGCAGGCCGCGGACCACGTCGTCCTCGATCCGGCGGCGTGGTTCGCCGGAGCCGGCTCGGACTTCCAGAACGCGATGTCCCAGGTCCTCCAGCAGGCGCTCCTGGGCGACATCGACCCGGACCGCGCGGCCCGCGCGATGGTACGGCGCCTCAACACCTTCCTCTCCAAGCCCAGCCCGGCCTGATCCGGCCGCGAACCACCCGCGCAGGAGGCACAACGATGTCCTCTCCCCTCGCCCCGTCCCGCACCGGGACAACCCCGGCGCGCCGGATCCTCTCCCCCGGCCCGCTGTTCGCCCTGCCCTTCCTCGTCCTGTTCGCCCTCTTCATGGTCTGGCCCCTGGTCCAGGGACTGTGGATGAGCTTCACCGACACCTCGCTGTCGGCCCACACGCCCAGCTTCATCGGCCTCGACAACTTCTCCGAGGCCCTCCGGGACGCCGAGATGTGGCGCGCCCTCGGCCACACCGTGTGGTTCACCGTCCTGTCGACCGTCCCGCTCGTCGTCATCGCCCTCGGCATGGCGCTGCTGGTCCACACCGGACTGCCCGGCCAGTGGGTGTGGCGGCTGGCGTTCTTCGCGCCCTACCTGCTGCCCGTCGGCGTGGTCACTCTGATCTGGGCCTGGCTCTTCCAGGGCGACCTCGGCCTGTACAACCAGCTCCTCGACGCCGCCGGTCTCGACTCCGTGGCCTGGCTGAGCGACAGGTCGGTCGCGATGTGGGCGATCGTGCTCACCACCCTGTGGTGGACCGTCGGCTTCAACTTCCTTCTCTACCTCGCCGCCCTTCAGTCCGTGCCCGACCACCTCTACGAGGCGGCGGCACTCGACGGCGCCGGCGCCTGGCGACGCCTGTTCTCCATCACGCTGCCCCAGCTCAGCCGGATCACCGTCGTCGTGACCGTGCTCCAGGTCCTCGCCTCGCTGAAGGTCTTCGACCAGATCTACCTGCTCACCAAGGGCGGTCCTGACAACTCAACCCGCCCGGTCATCGAGTACATGTACGACGTCGGCTTCACCGGCTACCGGCTCGGCTACGCCTCGGCGATCAGCTACGTCTTCTTCGCCCTCGTCATCCTCGCCTCCGCGGCCCAGTACGCCGCCCTCCGCCGCCGGGAGAAGTGACCATGTCCTCCACCACCGAGCTGCCCGCCCGCAGCCCGAAGACCGCACCCCGCTCACCGGTCATCCGGGAAGTCGCGGCCCGCAGACACCGTGCCGGGGCCCGCCGCACCCACCTCTCCCTGGGCGATGGCCGCACCGCCCGCACCCTCACCTTCGCGGTACTGACCCTGCTGGCCCTGCTGTGGCTGCTGCCGGCCGGCTGGGGACTGCTGACCGCGTTCAAGTCGGAGCAGGACGCCAGCGATCCCGTCCACTGGCTTTGGCCGCAGCACGGCTTCACCCTCGACGGGTTCCGCAGTGTGTGGGAGCGCGGCGACCTTCCGCTGTGGATGTTCAACAGCTTCCTGATCGCGGCCGTCGTCACCGTGATCACCGTGGCCGTGTCCGCGATGGCCGGATACGCCTTCTCCCGCACCCGGTTCGCGGGCCGCAAAGCCCTGTTCACCCTCACCGTGGCGGCCGTCCTGGTACCACCGCAGATGCTGATCGTGCCCTGGTTCCAGCAGATGCTGACGCTGAACCTGGTCGACACCTACGCGGCCGTGATCCTGCCGCAGACCGTCGCGCCGGTGATGGTGTTCATCCTGAAGCGGCACTTCGACTCCCTGCCAACGGAGTTGGAGGAGGCCGCCCGCATCGACGGCGCCGGACACATCCGCATCTTCTGGTCCGTGCTGCTGCCGCTGTCCCGCCCGATGCTGTCGGCCGTCGCGATCTTCGTGTTCATCGGGGCCTGGAACAACTTCCTGTGGCCCTTCGTCTCCACCTCGGACCCCGACCTGATGACCCTGCCCGTCGGCATCACGTCGGTGAAGGACGCCTACGGCGTCCAGTACGCACAGTCGATGGCCTCGGCCGTGCTGGCCGCGCTGCCGCTGGTGGTCGTCTTCCTGTTCTTCCAGCGGCACATCGTCAAGTCCGTCGCCACGACGGGACTCGGCGGTCAGTGAACCCGTCCACCGGCTGAAAGGCACCTCACACTCAGGCACCACTCATCCCATGGAGTCGCCCATGAGCACATCCCCCCGCACGGCCCGCACCACGGCACTGCTCGCCCTGCTGCTCGCCGTGATGTTCTCCCTCGTCTCCACGCCCACGTCGACCGCGGCGCCCCAGGCCGCGGCCGCCACCAGCACCACCTTCCGCAATCCGCTCAACACCGGGCCGGACCCGTATTTGACGTACTTCAACGGCTCCTACTACATGACCACCACGCAGGGCGGCAGCATCCGCATGTGGCGCTCGCCGTCCCTGGCCACCCTGCTCGCCTCCGACCCCGTGACCGTCTGGACCGACACCGACAACTCCCGCAACAAGAACATCTGGGCCGCGGAGTTCTACCGCTTCGACAACCGCTGGTACCTCTACTACACGGCCGACGACGGCGTGGACGACCACCACCGCGTCCACGTCCTGGAGTCCGACGCCGACTCCCCCACCGGCCCCTACCACTTCAAGTCGGCGCTGATCCCGCCCAACCACACCGATGACTTCGCGATCGACCCCAGCGTCTTCACCCACAACGGCAAGCTGTACCTCGGCTACAGCGGCATCAACGCCTACCAGCACAACGGGCTCAACATCGCGCCCCTGTCGAACCCGTACACCGTCTCTGGCAACGCGGTCGCGATCGACGCGGCGGGCGGCTGCGCGGAGGTGCGCGAGGGGCCGGAGTTCCTCCACCGCAACGGCCGTACCTGGATGACCTATTCGGCGTGCGACACCGGCAAGCCCGACTACCAGCTGTGGATGCTGTCCCTCGCCGACGGCGCCGATCCGCTGGTGCCCGCCAACTGGCGGCAGCGCAGCGGCGCGGTGTTCGCGCGCAACGACGCGGTCGGCGTGTACGGCCCCGGCCACCACGCCTTCTTCAAGTCCCCTGACGGCACCCAGGACTGGATGGTCTACCACGCCAAGACGACCTCCCAGTACACGTACACCGACCGCACCAGCCGCGCCCAGAGGATCAGTTGGAACGCCGACGGCAGCCCGAACCTCGGGACGCCGCTCGCGATGGGCGCCACCCAGAACCTGCCCTCCGGCGACCCCGGTTCGGGCAACCACTGGATCAACGACGACGGCCGCTCCAGCGGCGACGGCACCCTCGCCTACTCCGGGTCGTGGAACTCCGGCACCGGATGTGCGGCGCAGTGCTTCTGGGGCGACGACCACTGGAGCGACAAGGCCGGAAACACCGCGACCTTCACCTTCACGGGCACCAGGATCGCGCTGCTGTCGGTACGCGACACCGGCAACGGCATCGCCGCGATCAGCGTCGACGGCGGGACGGAGACCCGGGTCGACTTGTACGGCGCGATCCGCACCGGTGAGACCGTCCACTACGTCAGTCCGAAACTGGCCCCCGGTCGCCACTCCCTGCGTGTCCGCGTGACCGGCGAGCACAGCACCCAGTCCACGGGCTCCTTCGTGAGTGTGGACCGGGCCGAGGTGTACACCGACTGACCTGGCCTGACGGCGGCCGGCAACCCTCCGGCCGCCGTCCGGCACCGGGCCGGGCCACCCACCCGGTCGTTCCGTGACGGTCGGTCAACCAAGTGCTGCGTGAGGTCTGGACAGCCTCAGGAGGCCGTGCTGTCATACCGCTGTCACAGGATTTCCAACGTTGAAAAGGCTTATGCCGGTGCGGACTCCCCCTCCCGCCGCGGCATGGCCTCTTGCGCGAGGAAAGGTTCGATGACACAACACCGCACCCACCCAAGACCGGGCTTGTGGGCCCTGCTCGTCGCGGCCGCCCTGGCGCTGCCCTCCCTGGGGCTGCTGCCCGTCGCCACCGCCGCGGAGCAGCCGAACGTGACGTCGACGTCCACGGTCGCCGAGGCCGCCGTCCAGACGCACGGGCTCAAGGGCGAGTACTTCAGCATGTCGGCGCCCGGAGCCCGCGACTTCGCCAAGCTCGGCGGCACCCTTCTCGACCCACAGATCAACTTCTCCGGACTGACCAGCACCTTCCAGGAGTTGACCGGCCGGACCGAGCACACCACCGCTCGGTGGACGGGACAGATAACGGCACCCTCGACCGGCGACTACACCTTCTACGCCATCGGCGACAACGGATTCCGGCTGTACATCGATGGCAAGCCCGTCATCGACCACTGGGTGGGCGACTGGGACCAGGAGCAGACCAGCGCACCCGTCCAGCTGACCGCCGGTGAGGAGCACGACTTCCGCCTGGAGCTGTTCCAGGACACCGGCGGAGCCAACATGTATCTGCGCTGGTCGACACCGACGCTGCCCAAGCAGCTCGTGCCGATGTCGGCGTTCACTCCGCCCGGCGACTTCGAGGTGTACCCGGTCGAACCGACCGTCGCCACGGACGGCAAGCGGGTCCGACTGCGCTTCGACGGCAGGACAGGCGGCCTCCAGACGGTCAAGGACCATCTGGAGATCCAGGCCGACACCACCGCGATGCCCGTCAAGTCCGTCGCCGTCCACCCCGGCGATCCCGACTCCCTGCTCGTCACGCTCTCCGAGGCGATCCAGCTGAACCAGTCGGTCAGGGTCTCCTACGACGGTCAGGGCGGTCTCACCGTCGGCGGCGAGAGCGTGCCGAAGCTGATCCGCTACGCCGAGAACGCCTCCACCCACCGGCTCACCACCGAGTGGGGCGACAAGCTCGACACGAAGCATCCGCTGCCGGAGTACCCGCGCCCCCAGCAGAAGCGCTCGGCCTGGAAGAACCTCAACGGGCCCTGGCAGTTCAGCGCCGCCGAGGCGGGCGAGGCCCCGGTCTTCGGCAAGAACCTCGACGAGAAGATCATCGTGCCGTTCGCCGTCGAGTCGCAGTTGTCGGGGCTGGAGCGGCACGAGGACCACATGTTCTACCGCAAGCTGGTCGACGTACCCAGCAGTTGGAAGGTCGGCAAGAGCGGGCAGGCCAACCGGCTCAAGCTCAACTTCGGTGCCGTGGACTACCGGGCGACCGTGTACGTCAACGGCACGAAGGTCGCCGAACACACCGGCGGCTACAACGCGTTCACCGCCGACATCACCGACGCGCTCCAGGGCGGCGGCCCTCAGGAGATCGTCGTCGCGGTCACCGACACCGGTGGCGCCAACCAGCCCATGGGCAAGCAGTCCAGCAACCCCGGTGGCATCTTCTACACGCAGACGTCGGGCATCTGGCAGACGGTGTGGATGGAGCCCGTGGCCGCCACGTCCATCGACGACATCGTCACCACCCCCGACATCGACACCTCCACGCTCGCCGTGACGGTCGACTCCCAGAACGCCTCCCCCTCGGCACGCGTCGAGGCGGTGGCCCGGGACAAGAAGGGCAAGGTCGTCGGCAGGGCCGACGGCCCGGCCGACAAGCAGCTGACGCTGCCCGTCGCCAAGCAGCACCTGTGGAGTCCGGACGACCCCTACCTCTACGACCTCGACGTCAAGCTCACCGACGGCCGCGCCACCGACAAGGTCACCAGCTACTTCGGTATGCGCGAGATCGGGGTGAAGAAGGTCGGCGGCTTCAACAAGCTCGTCCTCAACGGCAAGCCGATCTTCTCCCTCGCCACCCTCGACCAGGGCTTCTGGCCCGACGGTCTGTACACCGCGCCCAGCGACGAAGCCCTCGCCTTCGACCTCAAGGCGCACAAGCAACTCGGCTTCAACGCCGTCCGCAAGCACATCAAGGTCGAACCGGCCCGCTGGTTCTACCACGCCGACAAACTCGGCCTGCTGGTCTGGCAGGACTTCGTCTCCGGGAACATCACCGACGAGAGCGGCCAGAAGGCCTTCGTCGAGCAGGGCCGGGAAACCATGCGCCAGCACCACAACGCGCCCTCGGTCATCGGCTGGATCGTCTTCAACGAGGGCTGGGGCGAGTGGAGCCGCGAGGAGACCGGCCGGATCACCGAGGCCGTGCAGGCCGCCGACCCGTCCCGTGTCGTCAACGCCCACAGCGGCGTCAACTGCTGCAACTCCAAGGGTGATGCAGGCAAGGGCGACATCATCGACCACCACGACTACAACAACACCGACCCCGCCTTCCCGGACGACACCCGGGCGGCCATGGACGGCGAGCACGGCGGGTTCGTGCTGCGCACCCCGGGCCACATGTGGCCGGGCGCCCCGACCGTGATCTACAGCGGCGTCAATTCCAAGGAGGAGCTGACCCGCAAGTACGTGCAGAACACCGAGCAGTTCTACCTCGCGCAGGCCGGCGCGGAACTGTCCGGCTCGGTCTACACCCAGATCACCGACCTGGAGAACGAGCTCAACGGCCTCTACACGTACGACCGTCGGGAGATCAAGGTCGACGCGGCCCAGGTGCGGGCGGTGAACCGCAAGGTGATCGCGGCGGGCGCCGCGGCCGGCTCCGGGAAGCCGCTGACCGGCGGTGCGTGGAACCTGGACGAGAACACGGGCACGACCGCCGCGGGCCAGGGGTCGGGCACCCAGCCCCTGACCCTGCGCGAGGGCGCGTCCTGGACCCCCGGAGTCAGCGGCAGCGCCCTGAAGTTCGACGGACAGAAGCAGTACGCCGAGACCGCGGGTCCCGTCCTCGACACCTCGGGCAGCTACTCGGTGGCCGCCTGGGTCCGTCTCGACCAGCTCCCCGGCAACTACGCCACCGCGGTCAGCCAGGACTCCCGGGCCACGGCCAACTCCTTCTACCTCCAGTACGGCCACGGCAGCTTCGCCTTCAGCACGCCCGGTGAACGGCGCGCGCAGGTGGCCACGGCCGTGGAGACGGGCCGCTGGTACCACCTGGTGGGCGTACGGGACGCCACCACCAACGAGATCCGCCTCTACGTCGACGGAAAGCTCGCCGCGACCACCACCGGAGGCGCCGCCTACCCGAGCACCGGAGGACTGACCGTGGGCCGCGCCCACTGGGGCGGCTCGAACGTCGACTTCTGGAACGGCGCGGTCGACGAGGTCCACGCGTTCGACAAGGCGCTGAGCACCGAGGAGGTGAGCGGCCTCTACAGCGACGAGAAGCCCTGATCCTCCCCCGCACGGGCCGGCCCCGGCCACGGGAGTCCAACTCCCGTGGCCGGGGCCGCCGCACGACGTCGGACGGCGGTCACGGCGCCCAGGGCGCGTCCACCGACCAGGTCGTGTCCTGCGTGAACAGGGCGGGGTTGTCGTAGGTGTGGGCGCCGCCCGGCGTGGCGAGCCACAGTTCGGCGTTGTAGTGGCGCAGATACTGCTCGGGGAAGTTGTAGGCGGACAGGCGGACGCCACCGTTCGCGCCGGGGACGGGGCAGAAGGTGGCGTCGGCGCGGAAGACGTCGGTCGTGCCGGACTCCTTGTAGACGCGGTAGTCGCGGTGGCGCAGGTACTCGCCGGGGTAGTTGCGGGACTCGAAGCTGTAGCACGTGTTGTTCGCCAGGCCGGGGACGATCTTCCAGGTGGCGTCGTTCTTGAGCAGTGCGTCGCTGCCGCTGCCCACGACCGCGGTGAAGACCGCGCCGTCCTGGTGACGGACGTACCGGTCGGTGTAGCCGGGGGTGGTCACGCGCAGGGACTTGTACTGGCCGGTGGGCAGGGTGGCCGGGGTGGTGGTGCCCTGGGAGGCGTCGATCAGGGCCCGGTTCGCGGCGCGTACCCGGGCCTCGTCGACCTTGACGACCTGACGGTCGTAGGTGAGCAGGCCGTTGGCCTCGTTCTCCACGTCGGTGATCTCGGTGTAGACCGACGCGGACAGCCCGCGGGGCATACGGACCTGGCGGATGGCGTCGATCAGGCCCACGAAACGGTTGTTCAGGTTGGTCTGGCTCGGCTGGTCCTCGTAGCTGAAGCCGCCGCCCGGGTACCACTCGTGGCCCGAGACCTTGTAGCCCAGTCCGCCGAACTCGCCGAGCACGGCGGCTCTGGTGGTGCTGGGCACCGTGGTGCCGGGCCCGACGTAGACATGGTGGTCGAGGAGGTCGCCGTTGCCGCCGTCGACGGCTCCACAGCAGTTGACGCCGCTCATGTTGTCGACGAGGCGTGAAGGGTCGTACGCCTTCACCTCGTTGGCGATACGGGCCTGGTCGTACTGCCCCCAGCCCTCGTTCTGGTTGACCCAGACGACGAGCGAGGGTGAGCTGCGGTGCTGGTCGACGATGCGGTCGTACTCGGCCTCCCACTGGGTGCGGGCGGCGCTGTCGGGGGTGCGGGTGTCCATGGCGGGCATGTCCTGCCACACCAGCAGGCCGAGCCGGTCGGCCCAGTAGAACCAGCGTTGCGGCTCCACTTTGATGTGCTTACGGACCATGTTGAAGCCCAGATCCTTGTGCTTTTGCAGGTCGTGGCGGAGTGCCGCGTCGGTGGGCGCGGTGTAGATGCCGTCGGGCCAGTAGCCCTGGTCCAAAGTGCCGGTCTGGAAGACGAACTTGCCGTTGAGGACGGGCCGAAGATGGCCGCCGACGCTCGCGAGGCCGATGGTGCGCATGCCGGTGTAGCTGCCGACCGAGTCGACGACGGTCGCGCCGGAGAGCAGGTCGGCCTTGACGTCGTACAGGAACGGATAGTCCGGGGTCCACAGGTGGGGGCTCGGGACGGGGACGGTGAACTCGCTGCCGACGGCGCCGACGGCCGTGCCGATGGTGGTGCCGCCGGTGGTCACGGTGACGCGGGCCTGGTGTCCGTTGATGCCGGTGCCGCGGACGGTGACCTTCAGTCTGCTGTTGGCAGGGTCCGGGACCAGGTCGAGGCGGGTGACGGCGGCGGAGGCGGTGGGCTCCAGCCACACCGTCTGCCAGATGCCGGAGGCCGCGGTGTAGAAGATGCCTCCGCCGGAGTGCGGGGCGACGTCACGGATGCGCTGCTTGCCGATGGCCTGGTTGCCCGTCTCGGTGGGGTCCCAGACCGAGACGACGACCGTGTTGGTGCCGCCGTTGAGCAGGCTCGTGATGTCGAACGAGAAGGCGTCGTACCCGCCGTTGTGCACCGCGCCCGCCTGGACGCCGTTGACCCAGACGGTGGTCCGCCAGTCGCTGGCACCGAAGTTGAGCTGTACGCGGCGCCCGTTCCAGTCGGCGGGGACCGTGAAGGTGCGCTTGTACCAGAGCTTGTCGTTCTGCGTGATCTTGCGCTGGATGCCGGAGAGGGCGGACTCGGCGACGAAGGGGACCCGGATCTGTTCGGTGAACGAGGCGGGCCGGCCGGCGTCGGCGGAGGTGACCGCGAAGTCCCAGATGCCGTTGAGGTTGGCCCAGTCGGGGCGGGTCAGCTGGGGCCGTGGATATTCGGGCAGGGGGGTGTCGGTGGGGACCTGATTGGTCCACGGGGTGGTCATCGGCGACGGCTTGGGCGTCCACGCCTGCGCGGCGGCGGTGGCGGTCCCGGTGGCCGTCAGTGCCAGTGCGGCGAACGTCGCGAGCGCGGCCAGCACGGTGGTCGTCCACCGCAGGCGGTGTCTCAGCCGGGCCAACTGCCTCTGCTGCACGGGTACTCGACGCATCGTGACTCCTTGGGTGGTGGGGCGGGGAGACGTGCGCGTGCGAAAGGCGGCCGGGGCGTGGGCGTCCGACCGCCTGGAACCGGAGGCGGCGGCAGGCTTGCGGGGCCCTGCCGCCGTCCGGGGTCTGTCACATCAGTTGCCGTCTGCGGCCCAGCCAGGTCTGGGCGATGACGACGACGGCCAGGAATGCGCCGCTGACGACCTGCTGGTAGGAGGAGTCCAGGGAGCCGATCTGGTTGATGACGTTCTGGATGACCTTCAGCAGCAGCACCCCGACCAGCGAGCCGCTGACGTAGCCGAGGCCGCCGGTGAGCAGGGTGCCGCCGATGACGACGGCGGAGATGGCCTCCAGTTCCATGCCGGAGCCGAGGATGGTGACCCCGGACGCCAGCCAGGCGGCGTTCAACGCGCCCGCCAGGCCCGCCAGGAGCCCGGACAGGGTGTAGACGAGGATCTTGGTGCGGGCCACCGGGGCGCCCATGAGAGCCGCCGCGTCCTCGTTGCCGCCGACCGCGTACACGTGCTGCCCGAAGCGGGTGCGGCGCAGGACGACGGCACCGGCGACGAACAGCGCGAGGGTGATCCAGACGGGGTTGCCGAGGCCGAGGGTCTTGCCCTGGCCGAGTTCGGCGAGCACCGAGCCCTTGGCGATGAGGTAGGTGTCGGCGCCCTCGTCGGTCAGTGCCAGCATCAGCCCGCGGGCGCCCAGCATGGCGGCGAGGGTGACGATGAAGGGCGCCAGCCGGGACCGGGCGACGAGCAGGCCGTTGACGGCGCCGATGAGGCCGCAGACCGCGAGCGGGAGCAGCAGCGCCACCAGGGTGCCGTGGCGGGAGCCCCAGGCGGCCAGGACGCCGCCCAGGGCGAAGAGGGAGCCGACGGAGAGGTCGATGCCGCCGGTGATGATGACGAAGGTCATGCCGAGGGCGACGATCGCGAGGAAGGCGGAACTGGTCGCCATGTTGCCGAGGTTGTCGCCGGTGGCGAAGGTGTCGAAGGAGAACGACGCCACCAGGGAGACGAGCACGAGGACGGCCAGGGCTCCGTGCTGCTGGGTCAGTGCGCTCAGTCGCTCGGAGCGGGCGGGGCCCACCGGCTCGGTGGCCTCCTCGGGTTCGTTGCTCGCGGTGGTCACGGGTGCGTCCGTCCCGGTCGTGGTCATCGCTTCCCCCGTCCCCGCGCCGCGTAGACCGCGGCGACGATCACCACGGCCTGCGCGATCTGTGTCCAGGACGGCGGCAGGTCGTGCTTGATGAGCGTGGCGGTCAGGAGCTGGATGAGGACGGCTCCGGCCACGGTTCCGGCGATGTTGACGCGTCCGCCGGTCAGCGGGGTGCCGCCGACCACCACGGCCGTGATCGCGGACAGTTCCATCAGGTTGCCCAGCGAGGTCGGGTCGCTGGCCTGGAGCCTGGCGGTGGCCAGGACGCCCGCGACGGCCGCGAGGAGCGCGCTGACCACGTAGACGACGATCAGGACGCGCCGTACGGGCAGGCCGGCGAGCTGGGCGGCGGGGCGGCTGTCGCCGACGGCCAGCAGCTGGCGTCCGAACGTGGTGCGGCGGACGACGAACGCGACCAGCAGTGCGAGCCCGGCGGCGATCAGGATCAGATACGGCACGCCCATGACATCGCCCGAGCCCAGGGACGCAAGGCCGGGGTTGCGCAGGTCTTTGAGCTGCGGCAGCAGCACGAGGGCCAGTCCCCGGCCGCCGACCATCAACGCCAGCGTGGCGACGATGGGTTGGACACCGATGACCGCGACCAGCGCGCCGTTGGCCAGCCCGACGCCGGACGCGAAAAGGGCGACGGCGAGGAGGGCGGGCAGCAGGCCGTAGCCGAGGTAGAGAGCCGTGACGGAGGCGGCCAGCGCCATCACGGCGCCGACGGACAGGTCGACGCCCTCCGTGCCGATGACCAGCGCCATGCCGAGGGCGACGATGATGACGGGGGCGACCTGGACGGCCTGGGTGCGGAAGTTCTCCGCGGACAGGAAGTGCGGGGTGATGACGACGTTGACGACGAGCAGCGCTCCCACCCCGGCGTAGACGCCGTAGGTCTGGAGCCATTGCAGGACACGGTTCTTGTCGAACGGGACGGTGCGCAGGGCGGCTTCAGCCATCGGCGGCGGCCTCCTCGCGGGTGTCGCGCGCGGAGGGGTCCCCGGCGATGGCGCGCATCAGTTTCTCCTCGGTGACGTCGCCGCCGGTCAACTCGCTGACGACGGCGCCGTCTTTCAGTACGACCACGCGGTCGGACCCTTCGATCAGTTCCTCCAGGTCGGAGGAGATGAGCAGGACGCCCAGGCCGTCGGCGGCGAGTTCGTCGACGAGTTTCTGCACCTCGGCCTTGGCGCCGACGTCGATGCCCCGGGTGGGTTCGTCGAGGAGGAGCACCTTGGGGTGCATGGCGAGCCAGCGGGCGAGGAGCACCTTCTGCTGGTTGCCGCCGGAGAGTTCGCCCACCTTCTGCTGCGGCGAGGAGGCCTTGATGCGCAGCCGTTGGACGAAGGTGTCCACGACGGCGTCGACGCGGGTCTCGGAGACCAGGCCGAAGCGGGACAGGCGCGGCAGTACGGCGAGGGCGATGTTCTCGCGCACCGACAGGCCCGGGACGATGCCCTCGCTCTTGCGGTCCTCGGGCAGCAGGCTGACGCCGGCCCGGAGGGCGGCCGGGGTGGATCCCGTGCGCAGCGGCACACCGGCGACCGTGACCGTGCCCGAACGGGTGGGCAGGGCACCGGCGATGGCCTTGGCGGTCTCGGTGCGGCCCGATCCGAGCAGCCCGCCCAGTCCGACGACCTCGCCGGGCCGGATGGTCAGCGACACGTCGTGCAGTTGGTGAGGGGCCGTCAGTTCGCGTGCTTCCAGGACCGGTTCGGTGTCAGTGGCGCTGTGGTCGCCGGTGAACTTGGTCAGGCCCTCCGTGCGGACCTCTCCGAGGTCCCGGCCGAGCATCGTCGAGACGAGGGACATACGGTCGAGTCGGGACAGGTCGCCGTGGTGGACGCGTCGGCCGTCGCGCAGCACGGTGACGGTGTCGCACACGGCGTACAGCTCGTCGAGGCGGTGGCTGACGTAGACGACGGCGATGCCCGCGTCGCGCAGGCGGCGGATGACGGTGAAGAGGGTTTCCACCTCTCGGGGTTCGAGGGAGGAGGTCGGCTCGTCCATGATGACGATCCGTGCGTCGGTGGCTACGGCTCGGGCCAGGGCGACCATCTGCTGGGCGCCGACGCCGAGGGTGCGCAGCGGGCGGCGGACGTCCACCCGCACCCCGTAGGTGCGCAGCGTCTCCTCCGCCTGCTGGTTCATGCGTGTCATGTCCAGCAGGCCGAAGCGGTCGCGTGGTTCGCGGCCCAGGAACAGGTTGCGGGCGACGCTGAGCAGCGGGATGAGGTTGACCTCCTGGTAGATGGTCGAGATGCCCGCCTTCTGCGCCTCCAGCGGAGTGGCGAAGGAGACCGTGCGGCCCTGGTAGAGGAGCTCGCCCCCGTCGGGTCGGTAGACGCCGGTGAGGAGTTTGATGAGGGTCGACTTGCCGGCGCCGTTCTCGCCGATCAGGGCGTGGACCTCACCCGCGTGCAGGGTGAGGTCGACGTCGTCCAGGGCCCGGACGCCGGGGAAGGTCTTGCTGAGTCCGCGGACGGCGAGGACTTCGGCGGTGGGTGCCACGTTGTGCCTCCAGAGTGCGTGGAAGGGACAGCGGGAGCCGGCAAGGCGCGCGGGGCCCGGCCGACCGGGCCCCGGGATCCGTCAGTAGGCCTTGCCGAGGTCGCCCTTGGCGTTGTCCGCGGTGTAGGCGCCGTCCTCGATAACGATGTCCTGGGCCACTTTCTCGCCCTGGGTGAAGGTGTCCAGGGTCTGGAAGGCCAGCGGTCCGAAGCGCGGGTTGGACTCGATGACCCCGCTGATCCAGCCGTCCACGATGCCCTGGACCGCGTTCCGGGTGCCGTCGACGGTGACGATCTCGACGTCGCCGGCCTTCTTGCCGGCGCCCTTCAGCGCGGCGACGGCACCGAGGCCCATCTCGTCGTTCTCGGCGTAGATCCCCTTGATGCCGGGCTTGGACTGGATGAGCTGCTCGGTGACCTGCTGGCCCTTCTCGCGGGCGAAGTCACCGGTCTGCTCGAACACGACCTTCAGGTCCGGTGCCTTCGCGGCGAGCTGGTCCTTGAAGCCCTTGGTGCGTTCGGTGGTGACGTTGTTGCCCGCGGCGCCGAGCAGGATCGCGACCTCGCCCTTGCCGCCGGTCGCCTCGATCATCTGGTCGGCTGCGCGCTTGCCCTGCTCGACGAAGTCGGAGGCGATGAAGGAGACGTAGTCCTTGCAGGCGGTGGCGTTGATCTTGCGGTCGATGGTGACGATGGGGACCTTCTTGGCCGCGGCGGCCTGGAGGACCGGGTCCCAGCCGTCGGAGTTCAGCGGCGCGATGACCAGCAGGTCGACGCCCTTGGCGAGCAGGTCCTGCACATCGCTGATCTGCTTGGAGAACTGCGACTGGGCGTTGGCCGTCAGCAGTTTGACGCCCCGTTTCTTCGCCTCGTCCCTGATGGACTGTGTCTCGGCGATGCGGAACGGGTTGGCTGCCTTCTCCGACTGGGAGAAGCCGACGGTGGCGTTCTTGAGGTCGAGCTTCTCGGCGCCGTAGGCATCGATGGTGCAGGTCTTGGCGTCCGGTGCGGGCGAGGCGACCTTCTGTTCCGAGTCCGCGGCGGCCGAGCTGGAGGAGTCGTTCGACGCGTCGTCCTCCGACTTGGCGCAGGAGGTTGCGGTCAGTGCCACCGCCGCGGCCAGTGAGACGACCACTGGACGGGCGAGGAGGCGACGGCGATGTGCGGTGCGCTGCATGGTGACCCCGATCCGGGCGACGCTGAAGGGGAACTGGGGAGGTGGTGGGCGAGCTGAGGCCGAGCACAGGTCGAGCAGGAACGTCGAGCAGGGTGGCGCTTCTCCCCCGGCGGATTCTGCTGTTCGACCCGCCGCACAGAGGTTTTTACATCGTTGGAAGGACGCTGTAAACCCCCTGTGCACACCGCGGCGGCCGAACCCTCGACGGCCACGGCGATCACAACGGCCGCACCTGGTGCGCGCGTTGCGGAGCGCCAGCCTCAACAGCAGTCCAGAGCACCGGCATTGAGGGACGACGTCGCGCCGCAGGCATGTGGCGCGACGGAGACGGCCGTCGACCTGCCCGTTCATTGCTGATCGCAACGCCCCTGCGTAAGGCTCGCTTTGGGCAGAGAAAGGCCCACCCGGAACATCGCAGACGAGCTACCCGAAGCCCGTCCACGCGCCGCACATCACCCCTGGCGGGCGCCGTCCGGTGCGGCCCGGCCCAGCGTGCTCTCCCGTTCGACCAGGCGGTAGTCCGCCCACACCCGGCGGGGTTCTGGCGGCGTGTCACCGCCCAGGCGGGCCAGTACCGACTCGACCGCGAGCCGGCCGATGGCTCCCTTGTCCGGCGACACGGACGTCAGCGTCACCGCGCCGAACCGTCCCTCGACCACGTCGTCGAAGCCGACGACCGCGATGTCCTCGGGCACCCGCAGCCCGCGTTCATGCAGCACGCGCATCGCACCGATGGCCATCGGGTCGTTGTAGGCGAAGACCGCGTCCGGACGCCGGCCCGACTCCAGGATGCGGGCCATGGCCGTCGCCCCGTCCATGTGACCCCAGCCGTCGGTGGCCGCGACCAGCCCGTCGTCGGCCGGGAGTCCCGCGGCGGACAGTTCCTCGCGCCAGCCGCGGATGCGCAGTTGCGCGGGTTCGCTGCGTCCTCGCCGCGCGCCGATGAACGCCACCTCGCGTCGCCCCAGACCGACGAGGTGCCGTACCGCGGCGCGGGCGGCGGCGACGTTGTCGATGGCGATGTGGTCGTACGGCAGGGCGTAGTCCCGCTCGCCGAGCAGCACCAGGGGGACGTTCTCCGCCCGGTCACGCAGATCCTCGGTCTCCAGCTCGATGGGGCTGAGGATGAGGCCGTCGATCACTCTCGCCCGGAAGCCCTGGCTGACCAGCACCTCCTGCTCGCGCAGGCCTCCGGTGTGATCCAGCAGCACGATGTAGTCGTGCGCGGAGGCGGCGTCGATGACGGCCGCGGCCAGCTCGGCGAAATAGGGGTTGCCGAGTTCGGGCAGCGCGAGCGCGATGATGCCGGTGCGTCCTTTGCGCAGATGTCGAGCGGTGAGGTTGGGCCGGTAGCCGAGTGCGTCGATCGACTCCTGGACGCGCTCCCGCATGGCCGGTGTGACGTGCTCGTAGTTGTTCACCACGTTGGAGACGGTCTTGATCGAGACCCCAGCGTGCGCGGCAACGTCCTTGAGGCTGACCCGCACGGCCTTCCCTTCACCAGCGTCCCGGCCGAAGTGACCGGTAAGGGTACGGAGTCTTCACCATGAGCCGTGCCGGAGTCCCCGTACATGAGCTTTTACAACGTTATACAGGCGTTATCGCCAGGCTGACAAGGAGGACGACTCGGGCGCTGCGAAGGTTCCTGCGCCACGGCACGCGTGACCCACGTTCGGGTGAAGGCGCAGGTGCTCGGCGGTCGTCGGCCGCGGCGGCCGGTAGGAAGCGGGTATGGCGATCAGGGGGCCGGGCGGAGCAGTGGCGGTCGGGCGGCGGCGTGACGGGTGGATGTATCTGGCGCTGACGGTGGCCGGCCTGGCGGGGGCGGTGTGGGTGAGCTGGCGGTTCGGGCTGCCGGTGGCCGGGACGGTCACGGCGTCGCTGCCGTCGGTGGGCGGGATGTATCTGTCGTGGGCCGCCTTCCGCAACAGCAGCCCGACGCTCCTCCCGGCCGGCGCCCGTGATCTCGCTGCGACAGCGGACCGGTTGGCCATCGAGGTGCGGGGGCAGTGGATGGCCGAACTGACAGCGCGACGGGTCACCGTCCCCTATGCGCTCGCGGTCTCCTGGCGGGCCGCCCCGCCCGCGCTGAGCGGGCCGTGGCAGCTGCTCGGCCGCACCGCCCGTGGCTGGCCGGGAGGGTCGCCGGGGAGCCCGGAGGGGTGGGCGCGGGAACCGACGGACCTGGCAGGGCGGGACGGTGAGATCACGGACGTGTTCCTGCGGCGCGTCCCGACCCGGCGCCTGGTGGTGCTGGGGGAACCGGGGTCCGGCAAGACGGTGTTGCTGATCCGGTTGCTTCTGGGCCTGCTGGAGACCCGCGAGCCGGGAGGCCCGGTTCCCGTGCTGGTGCCCTTGGCGTCCTGGGACCCCGCTCAGTTGCCCTTCGACGCGTGGCTGGTAGGACAACTCGCCGGTGACTACCCGATGTTGGGCGCCGGCGAGGCGGTGTCCGAAGGGCAGGACGCCGGTGCGCGGGCGTTGATCGAGGCGGGAATGATCGTCCCCCTGCTGGACGGGTTCGACGAGATGCCCCCACAGACCTGGGCCCTGGCCCTCGACGAGCTCAACGCGACTCTGCCGCCCGGCCAGGCGGTAGTGCTCGCCAGCCGGAGGGACGCCTACGTCGCCACCGCACGCCCCGTCGACCGGCTTGCGGTACGGCTGGCTGCCGCCCCCGCGGTGGAATTGTGCCCTCTGGACCAGCGCACGATCGGCGAATATCTGGTGCAGGGCTCCGACTGCTCGGACGGGGCGGTCGAAGCCCGTTGGCGACCGGTACTTGAGCAGTTGGACTGCCCCGCACGTTCACCGTTGGCGGCTTCGCTGTCCACGCCGCTGATGCTGTCCTTGGCCTCCGCCGTCTACAACGCCCGCCCCGGTGAGGCTCTCACGGCCCTGCCGGATCCGGCCGAGCTGTGCGACCGCGCCCGCCTGCCCCGACGCCAGGACGTCGAACGGCATCTGCTGGCCGCGGCCGTACCCGCCGCCTACCGCCCGCGCCCACGTCGCCCCTGCCAGTGGGACAACAGCACCGCCACCCGCACCTTCCGCTTCCTCGCCGCCCATCTGCGCCATCTCGACGGTGGCAGCACGGACTTGGCATGGTGGCGGCTGCGATCCGCCCTGCCGCCCCGGCTCGTTTCCCACTCCACAGGCGTTGTGCTGGGACTGGTCTCCTGGGCCGCGGCGCTCCTGGCCGCCTACGTCCGCACCAGCCTGACCGGCGACACACACCTCTGGTGGGTGGCGGGAGCGCCCGCGGCGTTGATCGCCGGCATGGCGGCGGGTCTCGCCTGCGACATCGGCGCGGCCATGACCGCGGGGGTGACCTCCACGACCGCCAGTGCGGTGGCCTTCTGGCTGGTCGACCCCGCGGCGGCGGGACCACGCTTTCCCTCCGACTACGTTCCGCTCGGCGGGCTCGCCTTCGGATTCGCCGGCGGGCTGGTCGGCAGTGTCGTCGGAGCCCGCACGGACCGGCCCTACCACTCCCCTCCTCCGGCGCCCTCCTGGACCTGGGACAGGGGCATGTGTCTGCGCGGTCTGGCGGCCGGCTCGGCCCTGTGGTTCCCCTTCGCATGGCTCGGCGCGGTCACCGCCTGGTCCGTCGCCCTGGTCAACGCCGCCGTCTATGCCACCGCCGGTGGCCTGCTCGGGTCGGCCGCCAGGCGCCCGGACACCCACCGTCCTGCCCCGGCCACCCGGCTTCGCTGGTCCTTCGATCCGCGCACCATCGCCATCGGGCTGACCACTGGGCCCGCCTTCGGACTGGCCCTGCTCCTCATGGACTACCCCGCCGCACTCCTGGCGGGCGACCAGCACGCTCTCGTCGACGGCCCCATCCGCTATGTCCTGTACTGCGCGCTCGACGGGCTCGGCCTCGGACTGGCCGCCGCGGTGCGAGCCCGCCCGGCCGACGCGGCCACCGCCGCCGCGCCCGGCCTCCTCCTGCGCCAGGACCGTACGGCCTTCCGTCATCTCGCCCTGCTCACGGCCCTCTTCGCGGGACTCGCACTCGCCGCACCCAGCGCGCTGACCTTCCTGGTCGCCAGGGACCCCTTGGCCGGCTTTCCCGTCGAGCCCGACAGCACCCACCTGCTCGCCCCGCTCCCTGCGGCCGCCCGGTCCGCCGTCTACTGCCTGGCCCTCGCCACCGGCGGACTCGCCGTGGGGCTCGCCGCCGCCATGAGTCGAACCGCCTGCTGGCCCTACGCCCTCACCCGCGGCTACCTGGCGGTCCGCCACCGCATCCCGTTCCGCCTCACGGAGTTCCTGACGGATGCTCACGAACACCGAGCGGTTCTCCGCAGGGTCGGCGCCGTGTACCAGTTCCGCCATCTCGAACTGCAACATCACCTGGCCCCGCCTGGAGACAACACCCGGGATGCGCAACCGACTCGGTGCCCGGGGACCACCGACTCCGGCATCGTCTAGGGGCACGGGGTCATGACGTCGGTGACGGTCCGCCCGGGTGTCGCCGCGGGGGGTGTCCGCCGAGGGGGAGGTGACATGCATCGCTAGAAATCGCCTGCGACCCTCAAGGGAGAGCGGCGCGTTGACATGGTTGCCCATCAGACGGCGACGAGCCTGTTGAGCAGGCGGGCCAGCTCTGCCGGTGCCTGGATGTGCGCCAGGTGGCCCTGGTCGGGGAGTTCGTGGACTCCGGCGTGCGCGAGGTGCTGCCGCACGTGGTCGAACGTCGTTCCGTAGGGGGCCGTTCCGCGATTGCGCCGGCCGATGATCAGGTCGACTTGGCCTGCCCGCCGTGCCATCAGGTCCGGAGGCGGTGTCGCATTGAGCGCCGCGAGTTCGGCGTACAGCGGTTCGCTCAAGCGACGCAATATCGCCCAACTGAGAGGATCGGCTCGAAGGTTGTCGACATGCGCTGCGGAGAAGCCGGAGATCCGCCGATTGACGATCTCGACGCAGCGATCCCAGTCCGCCGTCTCCGCTGCCGTCTTCAGGTCCGGCAGCGCATGGCGTCCGAACGGTTCCAGCACCGGCTCATAGGCGATCAGTTGGTGAACCGGGCTCTCGTCGGCGGCCAGCAAGGCGATCAACCCGCCGTAGCTCCAGCCGAAGAGAGCTCTCGTGCCGTTGAACTCGTCGAGGACCACGCCGAGGTCCTCCACCTCTGTCCGCAGCGAGTACAGATCGGTCAACGGCCCCGAGGGGGCACGGCCGCGACGGTTCACGACCACCACGGAGGGCCAAGCGTCGATGGCGCCCGCCACATGGCGCCACGTATGCGCATCGCTCATCACCCCCGGGACGACGACGAGGCCCGGAGTATCCGGCTCCCCGTACACATCAACCGTGACCCAACTGCCCCCGCCGACCGACAGCTTCTTCTGAATCGTTCGCTCCACAAATTCATTATGGAGCGAACGATCTACAATGCAAGCGTGACCGAACGCAACCGTGGACGCCCCCGGGCCTTCGACCGCGACCGTGCGGTCCTCGACGCCGCTCGCCTCTTCTGGCGACGCGGCTACTCGGGTACCTCGACCCGCACCCTGACCGCGACCCTCGGGCTTTCCACCTCCAGCCTCTACGCGGCCTTCGGCAACAAGGCCGGACTGTTCGAGGAAGCGGTGCGCACCTACGGCGAGCGCTACCGCGAGATCTACCAACAGGCTGTCGCCGAGAAGCACGTCCGCACGGTCATCGAACGCATCCTCACCGACTCGGTCCACGAGTTCACCCAGCCGAGCAGCACGCACCCCGGATGTCTCATCAGCAGCGCCGTGATGACCGACAGCACTAGCACGCTCGATACCAGCGCCTACGTCGCCGAATTGCACAGCTCGAACGAGCAGGCCCTCCTCGCGCGCATCGAACAGGCGATCCAGGACGGGGAACTGGCCGCGGGCACCGACGCAGCGGTCCTGACCGGGCTCGTCCAATGCGTCTGGCACGGATTGTCGGTGCGATCCACCGTCGACACGGCTCGCGAGGACCTGCTCGCGACGGCGCGACTTGCCCACGACGTGATCCGCCGACAACTCATGTCACCGACGTCCTGACCCGCACCATCCGCGTCACGTCCGCTCTCGACCCGTCGGCCGGTTCCACATCCGTCCGGCTGGAACCACCGGCAGTGCCCGAACACCTGCCCAGGCCCGCACCGAACGCCTCCGTGGGACCGAAGTCATCGAATCGCTGAACGCGTGGGCGGGCTGGGTTAGCCTCCTCTTCCACCACAAACGAACTGGCGTACGCCGAAAGCGACTTCGGGGGATTTCTTGTCGGGACAGCAGCCGCAGCGGGCGGACGACGCGGGTGCGGCGCTGCGGCGGACCGGTGCCGCGCCGCTGCGGCCCGGCGACCCGCGACGGGTCGGCCCCTGGGTGCCCGTGGCGCTGCTCGGCAGCGGCGGTATGGGACGGGTCTATCTGGCGCGCCCCGCGCAGGACGACCCCGGTCTGGTCGCGGTCAAGGTGATCAGGCCGGAGTACGCGGAGGACCCCAGATTCCGCCGCCGCTTCGAACGGGAAGCGGAGGTGCACGCCCGACTGCGCATGCCGTACGCGCCTCGGTTGTGCGGCACGGGCTTCGACGACGACCTGCTGTGGATGGCCACCGACTACGTGCCCGGCTTCGACCTGGCCGAGACCGTACGCGAGGACACACCCCTGCCGACGGACGCCGTCTGGCGACTGGTGGCCGACCTCGGGCAGGCCCTGGAGGGGCTCAGCGCCGAAGGCATCGTGCACCGGGACCTCAAGCCGTCCAACGTCCTGCTGTCCGTCCACGGCGCCCACGTGATCGACTTCGGGGTCTCCAAGGCCGCCGACGCCAGTGCGCTCACCGGTACGGGCAATCGCGTCGGAACTCCCGCGTACATGTCGCCCGAGCACCTCAAGGAAGGCCGCTCCGACATCCGGTCCGACGTGTTCTCGCTGGCCGGGACCCTGGTCTACGCGGCCACCGGGCGCGCGCCGTTCGGCGACGGCACGGGCGTCGACGTCATGCACCGGGTGGCGTACGAGAACGCGAATCCCGAGGTGATCGGCGAGATCTCGGCGGCGGATCCGGACCTGGGCCGGTTGCTGACCGCCTGCCTGGCCAAGGATCCCGCAGAGCGGCCCACCCCGCAGGAACTGATCGACGCCGCCGCGACACGTACGACGCCTGCCGCCTGGCCCGAGCCGCTGGGCGCCAACCTGCTCGCCCGGCAACAGGCGTACGAGACACTGCGCCGCCTGCCCGTGGCGACCCTGACCAGTCTGTGGTCGCCGGTCGTCCCCGCCTCAGCACGGGTGACCAGCCCTGTTCCAGCCCCTGTGGCGCCGCCGGTGCCGATCGAACACGGCCCGGCGACAGCACCGTCGGGGTCGCCGGACCGGGCCGGGGCTTCGTCCTCGCGCGGCAGGAGGGCGTTATGGATCGCCGCCACATCGCTCTCGGCCTGTGTCCTGGCTGCGGCGGTCTTCTGGAGCATTCCCGGGGAGCGGTCCGCGACCACCCACGGTCCGGAAGTCGGCGCCCGCTCCGGCGGCGACATCTCGACCGTGCCCGGGGGCCGCTCGTCCACCCCCGGGCCCTCGGGCACCGGCGGGCTGACCCGCCCGGACGTCGACGGCGCAGTGGCCGAGGACCTCGACAGCGGGACGGAGACGGCCACTTCGCAGCGCGAGGCCCAGCGCTCCGCCGAACCCAACACGGACCCGACTGACGGCGTTCCCTCTCCCACAGCGTCCCCCGCCGACTCCCCCTCCCCCACCACGTCCATCTCCACGGGCACCGCTCCCTGGCTCTCCGAGTGCACCTACTACACCGGCAGCGGACGCACCCGCCTCGGTGACACCGGCAGACGCGTCCAACAGGTGCAGTGCATGCTGACCAAGCGCGGGTACGGCGTCGGAAGCACGGGCGTCGACGGGGAGTTCGGGACCGGCACCCAGACCGCGGTGCAGGCGTTCCAGAGCGACCGGGGCCTGGATGCCGACGGAGTGGTGGCACACAACACCTGGGTCGCCCTGCGCGGCACCGAGTAGCACCCTGCGGTCAACGCCGAGTCCATGCCGCGAGTCCCGGTCGTGACCCTCGATGGACGTTAGGCTTCGCCCGCACGGACATGACGGGGGCTGAGTGCATGAAGTCCGAAGGGGTGCCGCGGTGGGCGTCGGCTCTGGACGCGGTGGTGGTCTACGCGCAGGGCGCGCTGTGCAGCCGGCTGGCGCAGGGAACGGTTCCGGCCGACGGCCGCGTACTGGTGACGGGGCTGCCGCGCACGGTGGACCCGGGTTCCGTGCGGGCCCGGGTCACGGGTGACTCCGGTGCACGGGTCACCTCGGTACGCGTCGAGGTGGAGGCCGAGCCTGCCGACGGCGACACGGCTGACGGGCTGCGGCGGGAGAGGGACCGCCTGAAGGACGCCTGCGCCGCGGCCCGGGGGCAGCACGAGCGGCTCCTGGTCCGGATCAAGGAGATCACCGAACTCCGTCCGGTTCCGCCGCCGCGCAGGCGCGACGACCCCGATCACCACCGCAGTACCCCTGCCGAGGCATGGTTGACGCTCGCGGACTTCGTCGACGAGCGGCTGACGCGCCTGCACGAGCGCCTCGCCGAATCCGAGGAGGAGCTGCGCCGCCTCGAACACGACCTGGCCGTCGCCGCTGATCGCTGCGACCGCGCGTCCACCGCCGCAGCGTCCGGGCAGGTGCGCACCACGGTCTGCGCGGCCGTGACCCTCGACGGCGGGACCGGAGAGGTGGGCCTGGAGATCGAGTACGGCGTCCCGGGCGCCGTGTGGGTGCCCGCCTACCGCCTGACCTGCCGTCAGGGCGACGACAGCGGCACCCTCGTGCTGCGCGCCGGCGTGGCCCAGCGCACCGGTGAGGACTGGACCGGCGTACGGATCGCCCTGGCCACCGCCGACCTGGGGCGCGCCGCGGAGCTGCCGAGACTGCGCTCGCTGCGCATCGGCCGCCGCCAGCCCGCCCCCGAGCCGTCCGGCTGGCGTGAGCCGCCCGCCGGGCTCGCCGACCTCTTCACGGCGTACGACTCCGCAGGGCCCCGGCCGGTTGCGGCCACCGCCCCTGTCCCCGTCGGCGCGGCCCTTCGGTCCGCCGGCCCGGAGGGACCTGCCCTCCCGCCCGTTCCCCCCTCCGTGGGCACGGCCGGTGTGCCCGTCCCGCCCGCGCGTCCGGCGTACGGCGGCATGCCCCCGGCACCCCCGGCCCCTGGCGGCCTCCCGGCACCGGTCGCGTCCGCGCAAGCGGCGCAACCGAGGAGGGCCACCCTCGCCGCCGCGCCCCAGGCGGCCCCCGCGGCCGCGCTGATGGCTCCCCCGGGGATGATGGCTCCACCCCCGGCGCCGCCTGCCCCACCCGTCGGCCCGCCGCAGCCCAGCGGCGCCGAACTCGACTACGCCGCGCTCGTCCTCAACGGCCCCGAGGAGCCGGGAGCACGCAGGGGAAGGCTGTTCCCCGCCCCGTCGTTCGACGCGGTGGCCGTGGAGCACCGTCGACGGGCCGAGGCGGTGGCCGCGCTGCCCCTGCCCGCACACGCCGTGCGGCCTCGTGCGTCGGCGGGCTCCTTCGACCATCGCTACGACGCCGTCGCCCGCGTCGACGTGCCCTCGGACGGCACCTGGCACACCGTCACCGTCGGCCGGATCCCGGTCGGTCTGCGGACCGAGTACGTCTGTGTGCCGTCGGTGGAGCAGCGGGTGTACGCGGCACTGGTGCTGTCCAACGCCACCGAGCAGGCACTCCTGGCCGGTCCCGTCGAGGTCCGGGTGGACGACGACTTCGTGGTGAGTGCCGCGCTGCCCACCCTCGCCCCGGGCGCGGCCCGGCGCATGGGTCTCGGGCCGGCCGAGAGCATCCGGGTCACCCGCCGCACGAGCCTCAAGGAGTCCACGGCCGGGCTGCGCAACAACGTCACCGTGCTCGCCCACGGCGTCCATGTGGAACTGGCCAACACCCTGGGCGAGCCCGTCACCGTCGAAGTCCGCGAACAAGTACCGACCGCCGCCGAGGCGGACATCCGCATCGAGGAACAGGCCGACTGGACGGCCCCCGAGGACACCGCTTCCGCCGACGACCCCGACCCCGGCACGCGCGTGTGGCGCGTGGACCTGCCCGCCGGAGGCACCGCCGCCCGCCGCGGCGGCTATGAGATCCGCATCCCGGCCGCGAAGGCCCTGGTCGGCGGCAACCGCAGGAGCTGACACACCATGTCCACCGACCTCGACCCGATCCCGCTGCCCGTCACCGCCGTCACCTGCCTGGAGGACCGGGCCCAGGTAGAACGCTCCGCCGACCTCGAACTCCGAACCGGCGTGCAGCGGCTGCGACTCGGGCCGATCAGCGCTCTCGCGGTCGACCCGACCCTCCACGCCGAGGTGACCGCCGCCGAAGGCGCGGCGACCGTCCTCGACGCCCGGATCGTCCGCGCCTGGACCCCGCGCGGGCCGCTGCCCGGCTCCGACGACTCGGCTCTGCGTCTGCGTGTCCACGCCGTCAACGAGGAATCCTCCGCGCTCGAACGGCAGCGTGACCGGCTGCGTGCCCGCCTCGACCTGCTCTCCCGTCTCGCCGCCGACCTGCTGCGGGAGATCGGCGAAGGGACCGGTCACGGAGCGACCGACACCGCACGGTGGACGGCCGAACTCGACCGGGTGGACGACCAACGTGACGCGCACGGCGAGCACTTGCGTACCGTCGAGGCCGGTCTGGCAGCCCTCGCCACCGAGCTCCGTCAGGCGGAGCACGCCGTCGAGCTGTCGGAACAGCACCCCGCGGAACTGCTCGGCCACGTCGAGCTGACCCTGGAGGCCTCCACAGCCGGCCCGGCCCGGCTGAGGCTGAGCCACCTCACCGCCTGTGCCCTGTGGCGCCCCACCTACCGGGCCGTGCTCGACGGAGAGCAACTCACCCTGGAGACCGACGCCATGGTCTGGCAGCACACCGGCGAGGACTGGAAGGACGTACGCCTCACGTTGTCCACGGCCCGCTCTGCGCTGGCCACCGAACCGCCGCGCCTCATGCCCGACCGGCTGACGCTCACCGACCGCTCCCCCGCCGAGCGGCGCACGGTCGCCGTCGAACTGCGCGAGGAGGACATCGCCGAACCGGGTCCGGCCCCGGTGCTCGGCCTGCCGGGGGTGGACGACGGCGGCCGTGCCCAGATCCTGCGCTCCCCCGCCCCCGTCTCCGTCCCCGCCGACGGCCGCGCCCACCGGATCCCGCTGTCCGTGGCCGACACGGTCGCGCGCCACGAGTACGCCTGCTCACCGGAGTTGTCCCCACTCGTCACGCACGTCGTGCGCTGCGACAATCCGGCGGGGCACGCACTGCTGGCAGGCCCGGTGGACCTGGTCGGTGCGGGCGGCTTCGGCGGCCGTGGGGTGCTGCGCTTCACTGCTCCCGGAGCGCCCCTGGAGCTGGCCTTCGGCAGTCACGACGACTACCGGGTGCTGCGCGAGGTGGAGGAATCCCGTGACTCCTCCGCACTGCCCCAGCGCACCACCGTCACCCGCACGGTTCGTCTGCACCTCTCCCGCTTCTCGGCTCCGGGTGAAACAGGCGAGCAGACGGTGACCGTACGCGAACGCCTCCCGGTCTCCGAGGTGTCGGCGGTGGAGGTACGGCTGCGCAAGGAAGCCTGTTCCCCCGCTCCGGACACGGTCGACGCCGAGGGCATCGCCCGCTGGGACGTCGGTTTGCCGCCGAACGGCCGCCGCACGCTCACCCTCGTCTACGACATCGTGGCGAGCGCCAAGGTGACCGGGCTCTGAGGGGCTGCGTCGTTCGTTTTTGTGGCAGCAGTTCATGGATGTGACGGGATAGCGCTTACGGAAAGAATGTGCCCCTTGTGGCATATGCGGCGTTTCATGCCTTTTGCGATGTCTACTCGTCGGGGGAATCACGCCGGAAGAAGGGTGAGACAAGCATGATCACCAACGAGCAGATTCCAGCAGTCCTGAACCATCCGATCCTCGACGAAGGCGGCAAGAAGATCGGTGAGGCCAGGCATGTGTTCCTGGACGACGCCACCGGGCGCCCCGAGTGGGCGTCCGTGAAAACCGGCATGTTCGGCACCAGCGAGTCCTTCGTGCCCATCAGCCACGCTTCGGTGGTGGACGGCCACGTCGAGGTCCCCTACTCCAAGAGCAAGGTGAAGGACGCACCTCATGTCGACGTCGAGGCCGGCGGCCATCTGTCGGCGACCGAGGAACACCGGCTCTACGAGTACTACGGCATGAGCTGGGACGAGTCCTGGGCTCGCGCCAACGAACCCGGCGAGAGCGGCTGGGCGCACGGTGACGCCGCGGGGCATGACCGTGGCGGCTATCAGGACGAAGCCCTGACGCGCTCCGAGGAAGAACTGCACGTGGGCGTCGAGCGGCGTGAGACGGGCCGGGCCCGCCTGCGCAAGTACGTCGTGACCGAGGAGCAGGAGCGCACCGTTCCACTGCGGCACGAGGAAGTACGCGTCGAGCGCGAGCCCATCGCCGAGACCGACCGCGACGCCGCCCGGCGGGAGACGGAGATCGGCGAGGCCGAACAGGAGGTCGTGCTGCACGAGGAGAGGCCGGTCATGGAGACCGAGGTCGTGCCGAAGGAGCGCGTCCGCCTCACCACGGAGGAGCACACCGAGCAGGACCGTACGCGGACAGGTGCGCAAGGAGCGCATCGACAGCGACGCCGAAATCCTCGACGACACCGACGAGCCGGGTTACGGCCGCTAGGCCGTGTCTTTCGGATCAGCCCGACTCGGAGCGACGGTGCTGAACCGGTGCCGATGAGCGGGGCTTGGTGCGTGCAGCTGCAAGGCGGAGGAGGGAGTCGACGCGGAGCGTCGGCGACCGACGACAACGCGGCAGATGGGCGTGCCAAGCCCTGCGGCCCCGGGATGATCCGAAAGACACGGCCTAGGGCAGAGCCCGACCCACCCGCACCGGACACCGAGCGTCGCCGGCACCCCCGGCGACGCTCCACCGGCGAGTGCCGGCATCTGACCATCGCTCACCCCGAGACCATCGACGCCAAGGTTGACTGGGAGGCCCGGCAAGCGACGCGGGACAGGGCCGACTCCTGGTGAGGGCGCCTTCACAGCAGCCAACCTCGTCAGGAGACAGGCGCCCCCGGCAGGCGCCCCGCCAGCGTGGCCGCGAACTCCACGACCCGCGCGCAGACCTCTCGCACCGAGGCCACGACGCTGAGGACGAGGACAGGCAGCCTGCGGCCCACAGACCGCACCTGTCCTTTGACCCCGTACACAGCGCGCAGCAGCAGCCGATCGGGGTAGGGTCTTGGATCATCAGCGGGCGTCTCGCGGACAGGTGAGTGATGGCAGTTCCCTCGGTCGATACGCGCGTCTCGGGCGGCTGCGTGCACGCACTGGTCGACGGCGAGATGATCTACGAGCACCAGGCTCTGCTGCGCGAACGGTTCGAGGAGCTGCTCAAGCACAGCGAAGCCTGCATCGTGGTGAACCTGGCCGGGGTGGGGTTCTGTGATTCATCCGGGCTGAACGTCCTGCTGGACCTGCGCCGCCAGGCGGAGCAGAACGACAGGCAGCTGCTCCTCGCATGCGTACCCGCATCCCTGCGGCGCATCCTGGAGCTCACCGGAAGCGACCAGGTCCTGAGGATCTACGACACTGTCGCCGAGGCGGAAGCCGCCTGCACGGCACCATCCTGAGACCGAGGCCGTCACCAGCGGACGTCCAATGGGCTGGGCCGCAGGGCGGAACTTCGGTCACTGTGCTGAGAGTTCAGTGGCCGGGACCGAGAGCCAAGCTCATCACGAGGCGGTCCTCGCCACGCCCGAAGTAGTCCCGTCGCACCCCGCCGTACGGTTCCTCAACACGGAAACCAAGGGAGTGATAGAGCTCGATCGCAGGGTGGTTGTCGGGCTCCACGGTCAGCCGAACCGTTTCGATGCTCATGCTGCACAGGTGGGCGAGCACCGCCGCCATCAATGCACGGCCGAAGCCCTGGCTCCGACGGTCCAAGGCCACGCACAGGGCGAGAACCCAGGCGTCCCGCCCACACGGCGTAGGAGGCGCCAGCACATAGCCGTGCAAGCTCCCCGTGCCGTTGTCGAGGACCAGGAAGTGGTCGGCGTACACCTCGTAGAACTGTCGGAGGATGAAGGCGGGGTAGGCCGCATCCTGGAACACCTCCTGTTCAAGCCGCTCGAGTTCGGGCAGGTCGGCCTCGTGTACGCCGCGGAGCAGGGGCGGGCGGGCCTGGGGTGCGGCGACGTGCCCGGTGGCGAAGAAGCGTCCCAGAGGTTCGGCGGTCATGACGCTCCCGGCCGACTCGGGCGGACGGATGCCGCAGGCGTCTGCGCACGCGTTGGCCGCGTCCGCTGCTTCACTCATCCTGAGGGTGACCGGTACCACCGCGAAAGACGACGACACGGATCGCGGCATCGATGAGTGGGCACGATCAGGGCGGGGGTGTCGACATGTGCCCGGGCACCACCGAACGAGACGTCCTGCGCGCACTGGAGAACCTCGGCAGTCGACCGGAGATCGCACCCCGGCTCATCGCAGCGACAGGACGATACCGATCAGCGCGGCGGACATCCTCGTCACCTTCCACAGCCTCTCTATGAGGCGACGACCACCCGGCCCGAAGTACAGGCCGTCATCGCCGAGTTACTGGACGCCGCCGGTGCTCGGGCAAGGGCTTCGATGATCGGTATCCTGCGCTGCTTCGCGGTCATCGAGTGCCTGATCGCCACCCACTCGCTGTATGCGCAGCCACCCCTCCGCAGCCACGACGTGATGCGACTGGCGGCGGACATGCGCAGGGAGGCCGACGGGTCCCGTCGCGGAAACGACGGCCGCCGCGCCCCGGCATCACAGCTTGAGGGTCATGCCGAGGCGGTGGGCGCCGGGGCCGAAGTGGTCGGGGTGTGGTCCCTCGGGATCAGGGACGAAACCGAGGGACTCGTACAGCGCTCGGGCCGGTTCGTTGGTGGGCTCCACCCAGAGCCGGACGATGCTCGCCCCGTCGGAGCGCAGGGTTTCCAGCGCCTGCGTCATCAGGGTGCGGGCCAGTCCCTTCCTGCGTCTCGTGGGCGCGACGCCCAGGCTGAAGATCCAGCTTTCCCCTCTGTAGGGCGGTGTCGCGAGTACGTAGGCACACAGGTGGCCGTCGTCGTCATCGATGACCAGCAGATGGTCCGCGTACATGTCCAGCAACTGGCGCAGGGTGGAATTCCGCATCGGATCGTCGGGAAAGGCGGCACCGTCCAGGCGCAGAAGGTCGGGCATGTCCTGCCCGTTGGCCTCGCGAGGTTGGCCGGGCGGAAGCGAAGGTGCTGGCATCGCACCAGAATTGCCTGGCGCTCCCGCCGGTTCAAGTGCCTGGATCAGGCACGGCGCGTCGCGTCCGGCCGTGCGTTCATCGCACCCCTCTTTCGCCGACAGTGTTGGTACCGTGAGGCATGCCTTTCGGATCATCAGATGGACAGGCACAGTTGAACGGGGACGCGCCGTGGGACGACTTCGACTCCGCGAAGTACGTGGAGAAGAACTACATCGAAGTGCTCTCCGTCGACGAGGAGATCATGTCGATCGTCCGCGAACACTTCAGTGATCATTTCCGGGGGCGGCCCAATCTGCCGGTCCACGGTATCGACGTGGGGGCAGGAGCCAATCTCTACCCGGCTTTTCTGATGCTGCCCTGGTGCGACCGCATCACCTTGCTGGACCGGTCGAAGACCAACCGCGCCTACCTGCGTGGGCAGATCGACGAGCACGACGGCAGCTGGGAGAAGTTCTGGCAGAAGCTGTGCCCGGACGAGGCCTACGCCGGCTTTCCCGACGGCCCCTGGCCCCGGCTGCGCGAGGTCGCACAGGTCAAGGAAGGCGACATTCTTCGGCCGCTCGATCTGCCGGACAACTGGCAGACCGGCACCATGTTCTTCGTGGCGGAATCGATCTCCACCGACACGAAGGACTTCCACCGCGCCGTCCAGCACTTTCTGGAGGCACTCGCTCCGGGCGCACCCTTCGCCGCCGCCTTCATGGAGCACAGCGCCGGATACCAAGTAGGCGATCTCTGGTTTCCCGCCAGCAACGTGGACCGGACGGAAATCGAGGCCAGCATCAGGCGTTTCACCGATTCCGTGCGGATCCATGAGATCGGCGAGCAGGGCGAGGTGCGCACCGGTTACGACTACATAATTCTCGCTTGCGGTTTCCGCTGAGCGGGTAGCTTTCGATGACCGTCGTGGGGAGACAGGGACGGCAAGGGGGCGCCGGATGCGGATCAGGCCACGGCAGCATCTGCTCGACATATGGCAGGCGCTGGCCAGGCATTCCTTCCCCGAAGGCGTGTGGGTCTGGGACGACACGGACGGGCGCAGCAGTGTCGCGGACGCCGAACGGCTGCTGTGCCTGCTCTATCCCGCCACCGAGATCCCGGCGTTCCGGCTGGACCACCCCGACACCACGCAGCTCGACGTGGCGAAGGCGCTCAAAGCCTGGGGGGACACCACGGACATCCCCCTGCGGCTCATCGATGTGCTCGGCGAGTTCATGGACCGCAATCGCTCCGGGCACAGTCCCGGCTTCGCCGGGGGCCACTACTTCGTCCCGGTCGACCCGGCCGACGAACTCGCCCCGGAACAACGGGACATCGACGTGGTCGACTCCTACTCCATGTCCGTCAGCCTGTGTCTGGCCGTGCTGGAGTTCCTCAAGGGTTGCCGGAGCACGACCCGCCGGCAATCCACCCTCGACCGCATCGACCGGCTCCACAGCGACACCAGCCTGCGGCTGACCGCCGCGCTCGTGGGCCTGCTGCGGTCCTTCACCGTGCACGTGATCGACATCGCGTCTCCGCAGGGGCAGGTCCTCGCCGGTCTCCTCGACCAGGACGGCCTCTCCGACCGTCAGGTCGTCGAGCGCTTCCAGCGCCGGTTCGGGACCCTGCGCGCGACCATCACGGAAAGCCCCGGCCTCGACCTGCCCGCCGAGGTCCGTGACGAACTCACCAACCCCAACCGCCTGTTCGAGTGCGGCTGGGCGTGGAGCGTCGTGCGGGACGCTCCGGAGGTCCCCCTCAAGGGCCCCGCCCACGAGACGGTTCCGCAGCCGTCCGGGGTCGCCCGTCCTCTGCCCAACCTGCACTTCACGGTCGTAGCGCTGGACGGCATCGTCGACCTGTTGTCCGAACGCACCCTCACCCGGGGTCTGCTCGACGCGGAGCAGCACAAGCTGGCCAACGCGCTGCGGCTGCGCTGGGAAATCACCCACCAGTACTGGTCGGCCCTGGCCCGCCTCGGTGAAGACCACTGGCCGCTCGCGAAGATCCCGTGGCGTACCACGTCCCAGCAAGCGGACTCGGCGTACTTCTCCCTGTCCGTCGTCTCCGTCCTGGTGCACGACATGATGCGCCGGCGTACCACCGGCCACGACCTCAGCAACCTCATCAAGGTCATGGAACGCCTCAACGAGCACGGGCGCTTCACGGGTGCCGCCACGAGCGACGGCCAGGAGAGCGGCCCGCACAGCCCAGGGGTCACCCTGCCGCTGCCGGGCAGCGAGGCGCTGGGGCCTGCCATGGCCTGGGTGATGGGCGACTTTCCCACCCAATTGCTCAAGCGCGCGGTCCAGTTGTGCTCGCTGGCGCAGAAGACCTCCGAGGAGGAGAAGCTGCTGCGTCTCGCGGAGGAGACCCTCGATCACGTGTGGAGCCACCGTATCGAGGACGGTGCGGGCATCGGCCTGTGGAGCGCCCTTCCGGTGACCGGTCTGCACACGCCGCTCCCGGCCGGGAGCCCTTCGTGGAGCATCACGGAACGTGTCGCCGAGTGCATGGTCGCCGCGCACCTCCTGTACATCCAGCCGCCGAGCCACAGCCGCGACCTGTCCGGACAGGCCCAGGAGGCGATCAGTGAGGCCGCCCATCTGCTCGGCAGGGAGCAGGAGATGTACCCGGCCCCGAGCCGGGCCACCGACCAGGAGAAGTGGATGAAGCGCCTGGAAGCCGACCTGGAGCGGGCGCACCGGCTGGTGGGCGAGCAGGCGGGAACCGCTCTCGCGCTCGCCCTTGACGTCCTGGCCCGGCTGGACACCCTCGCCCGGGCCCGCGGCACCGACGGGAAGGGGTGACGTGCTCGTCTTCGCAGCCTCGGACAAGGGCGGCACCGGCAGGTCCGTCACCAGCGCCAACCTCGCCTACCAGTGCGCTCTGGAGGGCTCCGACGTCTGCTTCCTGGACTTCGATTTCGGATCCCCCACCGCCGCCACCGTCTTCGATCTGCCCGACGTCCACCGCGAGGCCGAGACGGCGGGACTGCACGCGTATCTGCAAGGCGTCGTCGGCGAACCCCTGCGCGTCGATGTCTGGGCACGCACGGAACACTCCGACCTGCGCGCCCGGCCCAATGGCTCCGGCCGCCTCGTCCTCCTGCCGGGCGACCGCTACGGCGGTGAGTTCGTCACCGACCAGGAGCATGTGCACCGGTGCGTCGACCTCATCCTGCGGCTCAGACGCGAGTTCGACATGCTCATCGTGGACCTGAGCGCCGGACGCAGCTACGCCGTCGACCTGGTCCTCCAAGCCACCTCACCCGGACTCGGACTCGACCGACTCCCCCACCGGTGGCTGGTCTTCCATCGCTGGACACGGCAGCACGTCGCCGCGGCGGCCGAACTCGCCTTCGGCCCACGCGGCATCCTCAGCACCGGCGAGGACATGGGCCACGACCGCGACGCACTGCGCGGTGCCATCCGCTTCGTACGGGCGGCCGTACCCGATCCGGACTCGCCCCTGTGGTCCCAGGTGGGACCGGCGAGGTACGCGTGGATGACCCAGTGCGACAGCACCCTGGAGAAGCTCGCCTCCGACCGGGGGCTGGGCCGCACCGTCATGGTCGCCAAGATCCCGCTGGAACCGGTCCTCCAGTGGCAGGAGCGGCTCATCACCGACCAGGACGTGCACGACCGCCAGATCGCCGACCCGCAGACCTGGCGGGCCCTGGGCGACCTCGCCCAGCGGCTGACCGACGACGGATTCTGGGGGGAGCGGTGAACCGTCCCGTCCCGATCTTCCGCGAATCCAGCGCCGAACCACGCACCGAGTCCCTGCCGTTCTCCCATCTCTCCCTGGAGATCGGCCACTTGTACATGGAGGACATCGTCGAGGGACCCGAGCGGCTACGGCGCCACTTCGCCACGGTTCGACCGTGGGTGGACGCCGTCCGGTCCGGGCTGGGCACGTCCCTCACCGGCACCCGTCCGCGCGTCAGCACCTGCTTCCTCATCGACGACTACTTCTCCCGGCTCGCCCCTCCCGACGAACTCCTGCCGTCGTTGGTCCAAGAGGCCGCCCGCGCCGGACTGGCCGTCGACTACCTGGCCCGCGAATCCGCCTGCGCCACCGCTCCAGGTGCCGACGGCAAGCTCATCCACCCCGCCGAGTCCGTAGCGGCCAGGCTGGTGGAGTCCCCGCCGCCGGGCAGCAGCGGCTTCCGGCCGCCCGTCAGCCGCACCGGCTGGCTCAGCAACGGAAAACGCGCCCCCGCACAGCGCACCTCCGCCGCCCTGGACCCCACCACAGCGGTCTGGCACCCGCCCGCGGAGACCGGCGCACGCGGCCACTCCGTCTTCATGGACATCGAGCTGTGGAACGAGACGGAAGGTCAACGCACCTGGTCCTGCGCCTTCCTGGCCGCGGTGTGGCAACTGGTCCGGCTGGGACTTCTCCGCGACGACGGCCGCGCGGTACTCAAGCCGGTTGCCTGGCACGACCCCGACTTCCCCGAGGAATGGGACGCACTGCCCGCCGTATTGCAGCTCGATCCCCAGGCCGCGCCCTTCACCGCGTACGCCACCTGCAGTGTGCTGCCCGGCCGGTTCCTGCCCGTCGAGCACGCCGTACGCGTCATCCTCGACCAGGTCCACGTCGAGGAGGGACCGCTCCGGCAAGTCGCGCAGCGCTCCGCGGACGAGCGCTTCGACGTGCCCGCGGGCATCGCGGACCGTGTCTCCTACGTGTTCCCGCCCGGACTGTGACATGACGAGCGCCCGCACGGACACCGGTTCCGTCCTCGCCTGCGGTGAGGTCCGCACCTGCCTGCTGCCCACCCGCGACCCGCTGGACGAGCCCACGGCCGTACGACTGCTGCGACTGCGCCCCGGCGACCGCGTCAGGGTCTCGCGGCACCCCAACCGTCACGTGGCCTCCCCGGAAGTCCTGACCGGCGTCGACTGCCCCCTGCCCTCCGACACGGGGACACGGGTCCGCGCGGTGGGCACCGTGCTCACGCGCGCGATGCTCGTGGAAGGCCGGGTGCTCCAGTCCTCCGCGTTCTTCTCCCTGGCCGACACCGGCACCGACCGACGCCAGCCCTGGGGCCACTACCTGGTCCGGCCCGGGCTGCTCGTACCCGTGGGGCGACCTGCCGGACAGGCGGTCGCCCGTGGCTTCCTCCTCGGACACCGTCCAGGACAACTGGACATCGGATCCATCGCCGAGGCCCTCACCGCGCGGATCTCTCGTCAGCACCGGGTCCTCGACCACGATCCGCCCCTCACCACCCTCGACACCCGGCTGCGCTGGACCGCCGCGCGAACGCTCCCCGATGACCCGCCCACCGTGCTCTTCACCAAGTACCAGGACGGCCTGCGGGTCGTGGAGCTGCGCCTGCCGCCCGACACCACACCGGGTGCCGCGGCCGGTCTCTGCGAGGACCTGGCGCTGCACGACTGGCTGCTGACCACCGTCGCCGACACACTCGACGGACTGCGGACCGGTGCCACGGACGACCGGTCCGGCCCCGGGGTCCTGGGACCCCTCGTCGACCACCTGCTCCACCTGTGGATGCCCCGGGCCCGCATCGACAGCGCTCTGCACCCGATATGGGAACAGTTGGACAAGACACCGGGCTACGGAAGGCAGTGGCGGACACTCACCCAGCGCATTCGAGACCGACTGGCACTGCTTTCACTTCGCTCGCTCCAGGAGGTGCCGGCGCCGAGCCGACGGGGCAACATCCTGTGAGCATCTGACGGGGGGAGACGTACATGCAAGGCGATCCGGGCACACCACAACCGGCCACCCACGGGGTGCATGTCTCGCCCCTGATACTCAAGATCCTCATCACCATCGTCGTGAGCACCGGCGCGTACGTGCTCACCAACCTGGTGAAGCAGTCGGGCGACGAACTGTGGAAGATCGCGGTAGCCGTCGTCATCGGCGGCTCCACGCTCATCGTCCAGTACATGGTGGACTTCGAGCAGCGCCTCGCCACCGTCGAGACGGGCCACGTCGAGCGCAGCCGCCGGACGGACGAGCACTTCGACCACCTCAGTGACGCCGCCGCTCTGCTGAGCGACCTGGACGAGGCGGGCATGAGCACCAGCGACGCCAAGCGGCTGATCACAAGTCTGAGGCGGGTCGGTCAACAGGGCCCGGAGATAGTCAAGGCGTTCGCCCGGTCGGAAGTCGAGAGTCTCGCCTCCGTCGTCACCGACCTGACCGGCAAGAGCGCGCACTGGCCGCGGGACAACAACGAATGGCTCATCCGCCTGACGCAGTGCGCCCAACGGACGATCGACGCCACCAGCAGCTCCGTCGACCAGCCCTTCTGGGGCACGGACACGGCAGGGCCGTACCTGGACGCACAGACCGAGGCCATGGCGGTCCGGCAGGTCACCATCCGCCGCCTCTTCATGATCAAGGAGACCGAGGCGGAGGACCCCATGGTCATGGCCCGCTTCACCGAGCTGTGCCAGGCCCAGCTCGACGTCGGCATCACGGTGCGCTATCTCGTCCTGCCGCCCACTCCGGAAACGAATCCGCACCCGAGGCCGGCCGCGCGGGACGTCGTCATCTTCGACACCGACCTGTACCTGGAGTTCGAACCCGACCAGCTCGGAGTCAACATCAAGACCACGCTCGACGCGCATCACGAACGAGTCAACCGCCAGGTCAGATGGTTCAACGCCCTCTGGTCGCGGGCCCAGGAGATCGTGCCCGACCCCGACCCCGATCCCCACCCCGATCCGGTGCCCTGACCGGGGTCAGCGACATTGATGGCCGTTACATGGACCCGCCGGTCGACCCTCCCCGCGCCGGTGAGAAGATCATGCCGTGGAGACAGGAAGAACTCCTTCGGCGCCGGACGCGCCGAAGCGTCATGCCGTCCACCGGCGGCCCCGACCAGCCGGAGAATCCTCCGTGTCCACGGAAGGGGAATCAACCGTGTCCGTGTTCCAGCGCATCCTCGTCGCCGTCGACCCCGACCCCGCCCGGCTCTCCGCCATACGCCTGGCGGGGGACCTGGCGAAGCTGACCGACGCCGAGGTGCGAGTCCTGCACGTCATCGCCTCCGCCGCTTCCCTCGCCACGGTCGTCGCCCTTGAGGACGATGCCGAGGGCAAGGCCGTCGTCGACGAGGCGCTGGCGATCCTCGCCGAGAAGGGCGTCCGGGCGGAGGGCAGCCTCATGCGCGGGCTGACCACGCAGGTTGCCGAGTCCATCACCGAGTCCGCCGAGTCCTTCGGCGCCGATCTGATCATCCTGACCCCGCATCACCGGGGCTCCGTCGAGGCGTTGTTCAACCCCCGGGTGAGCGACGCCGTCGCGCACCGCACCGGCGCGGCAGTGCTGCTCGCCCCTGAGGACCCTGCCGAGGCCTGATCGCCGGCGTGGACAGGTCCACGTGACGTGGCCGTAGCGGCGGTGTACGCGCCGCTACGGCCCGCTGTGCGGAGGTTGCTGGTTCCTCAGTGCGTCATGGGAGGGTCCATTTCTGGTTGGGGCCGGTGTGGCAGGTCCACAGATGGACCGGGGTGCCGTCGTTCCAGGTGCCGCCGGAAGCGTCGAGGCACTTGCCGGACTGCGGATTGCGGACCGTCCCGTCCGACTGCGGCGCCCACCGCTGCGCTCCCGTGCCGTTGCACGTCCACAACTGGATCTTCGTCCCGTCGGCACTGGCACCACCGGACACGTCCAGGCACTTGCCGAGCGCGCGCACCGTACCGTCCGCGGCAACCGTCCAACTCTGGGCACCGCTGCCGTTGCACGTCCACAACTGCACCTGCGTACCGTCCGCCGTCCCGGCATTCGCCACGTCGAGACACTTGCCGTTGACTCCCCTCACCGGGCCCGAGACGGGACCGGGAGGGGTGGCGTTCTCCGCGTCGATCCGGATGTTGCGGAAGGCGACCTCGTCGCCGTCGCCGTGGTTCTGGATGCCGATGTAGCCCTGTTGGAGGCTACGGGCGGGGTCGGTGTTGGTGAAGTCGTTGATCTTGGTTCCGTTGAGGAAGATCTCCAGTCGTTCGCCGGTGACACGGAGTTCATACGTGTTCCACTCCCCGGGCGGATTCAGTGAGGCGTCGCGTGCCGCGAGGTCGGCGGACTGGAATCCGTACACGGCGCCGGTGGTCCGGTCGGCCGCGTCGGTGGCGTCGATCTGGATCTCGTACCCGTTGTTCACCGCGGACCAGGGGTCGTCGGAGGCGGGGAAGCCCAGGAAGACACCGGAGTTGTCGTCGCCGGCGGCTTTCCAGTCGAGCTTGAGGGAGTAGTCGCCGGTGAACTCCTCGGCCGCGTACCAGAGCATGCCCAGGCCGCCGTGGGAGGTGAGGCTGCCGTCGGCGGTGAGGGTGAAGCCGCCGGGCCCCGCCTGCCGCCAGCCGTTGGTGGAGGTGCCGTCGAACAGTGAGGTGTAGCCGTTCTCCGGGCGGCAGTCCGCATGAGTCATACCCGCGGCCCAGCGGATGCCGCCCAGGAGGTGTCGTCGGAAGGCGGGGTCGCTGTACGACTCCTCGGTGTGACCGCCTCCGGTGTAGAACGCCCGGCCCCCTCGGTAGTCCTTGCACCATGCGATCGGATGGTCGCCGGACATGTTCCCGCCGGTGTAGCTGGACTCGTCGAGGGAGGCGAGCACGTGTGCGGTGGTGCGGGGGTTGGTGCGGTAGTTGTACCACTCGTCGGTGCGCTGCCAGGTGGTGCCGAGGTGCGCGGTGGCGTCGTGGGCACGGTCCTCGACCTTGACGGTGGCCGGCTGAATGGCGGGGTGTGAGTGGAACAGGGCGCCGGCCAGGCCCTCGTAGAAGGGCCAGTCGTACTCCGTGTCGGCGGCGGCGTGAATGCCGACGTATCCGCCACCGGCGTTGACGTACTGCTCGAAGGCGGTCTGCTGGGCGTCGCCGAGGACGTCTCCGGTCGTGGAGAGGAAGACGACCGCCTTGTACCGGCCGAGGTTGGCGGAGGTGAAGACCTGGGGGTCCTCCGTGGCGTCCACGGTGAAGTTGTTGGCCGCGCCGAGGGCTTGCAGTGCTGAGACGCCCTCGTCGATGGATGAGTGCCGGAAGCCCGCGGTGCGGGAGAACACGAGGATCTTGTACGCCGGGTCGGCCGCCGCGGCGGTCGTGGCGAGGGGGGCCGGTTCCGCCTGGCGGGTCGTGCCGGCGGGCGTGCCCGTCGGTTCGGGTACGGCGGTGGCTTGCGGGGTCAGGCAGAGCAGGAGGCCGGTGAACAGGCCGATGGTCGCTGTGAGTCGCGTACGCATGTCAGGTCGCCTCCTTTCTAGGGAAGGGTCCATTTCTGGTTGGGGCCGGTGTGGCAGGTCCACAGATGGACCGGGGTGCCGTCGTTCCAGGTACCGCCGGAAGCGTCGAGGCACTTGCCGGACTGCGGATTACGCACCGTCCCGTCCGACTGCGGCGCCCACCGCTGCGCTCCCGTGCCGTTGCACGTCCACAACTGGATCTTCGTCCCGTCGGCACTGGCACCACCGGACACGTCCAGGCACTTGCCGAGCGCGCGCACCGTACCGTCCGCGGCAACCGTCCAACTCTGGGCACCGCTGCCGTTGCACGTCCACAACTGCACCTGCGTACCGTCCGCCGTCCCGGCATTCGCCACGTCGAGACACTTGCCGTTGACTCCCCTCACCGGGCCGGTGCGCGTTCCTGCGCCGGAGGTGGTGAAGGAGAACTCGTCGACGTCGAACAGGGCGCCGCTGCCGCCCTTGAAGACGAGGTACAGCTGGGTGGTGCCGCTGGGCTGGTCGGCCAGAGCGGTGGTCACGTCCTGGAAGGTCTCCCAGCCGCCGGTGACGGGTACGGTCGTTGTTCCGAGGAGGGTTCCGGTCGGTGATCCGGCGCGGATCTCAAGGGTGCCGCCCGCGCCCGCCGAGGAGACTCGGGCGGTGAAGCCGGTGGTGTTGGCGAGGGCGTACGGCGTGAAGGAGATCCAGTCGCCGTTCTCGATGTTGCCGACGGTCTTGCCGCCGTGGGCGGCGGCGTGGGTGATGACGTCCACGCCGGAGGAGTTGCCGTAGTGCTCGGCCTGCCGGTGGGAGGGCTGGGTGACGTGCTGGTCGTGTGCGGTCAGCGCGGGCTGGCCGCCTGCGCCCTTGTCGGTGTACTCGGCGTCGATGACGCCGAAGATGTTCGCGTTGGGGTCGTGTTCGCCGTCGGCCAGGGTCTGGAGTGTTCCGGTGCATCCGGTCGCCGAGGTCTGCGGGTGGCCGTGGCTGTCGTGTCCGACGATGAACGACACCTTCACCTTGGCGCAGTCGATGGTGCCGTCCTCAGGATCGGTCACCGTGACCTTGAACGGGATCGCCGCCCCGAAGTCGTAGACGGAGCCGTTCGCGGGCAGGTCGAGCCGTACGGTGGGTGCGGTGTTGCCGACCGTGAGCTGCACGGAGGCGGTCGCGGTCTTTCCGGTCGGATCCGTGACCTTGAGCGTGGCTGTGTACTGGCCGTTGGCGGTGTAGGTGTGGGAGGGGTTGGCGGCCGTGGAGGTGGCGCCGTCCCCGAAGGTCCAGGCGTAGGTGAGAGCACCGCCGTCCGGATCCGCGCTGCCGGACGAGGAGAAGGCGACCGTCAGGGGGGCCACGCCGGAGGTGGTGTCGGCTTTGGCCTGGGCGGTCGGCGCGAGTCCGTCGGTGGCGTACTCGATGCGGTACAGGGCGGAGTTCTCGTCGCCGTTGAAGTAGCCGGTGCCGTAGTCCAGGACGTACAGGGCGCCGTCCGGTCCGAAGGCCATGTCCATCACCTGGGTGCCGGTCCAGGGGACGGGGTTGATGGACTGCACGGTGCCGTCGGTCCCCGCCTCGATGCGCTTGATCCAGCGGCGTCCGAACTCGCCCGCGAAGAAGTCGCCGTCGTACTCCTGCGGGAACTTGACCTCGGAGGTCGATGCGGCGTCGTAACGGTAGACGGGGCCGCCCATCGGTGACTCCGAGCCGCCGCCGAACTCCGGTACGGAGTCACCGTTGTAGGGGATCCAGGCCGGCTGTGCGGCGGGCAGGTCCGTGAGACCGGTGTTGCGGGGTGAGGTGTTCCTGGGCGCCGAGCAGGTGAACGTGGCTCCTGAGGTGTTGGTGGCGAAGTCGTAGTCGACGTAGGCGTCGTTGCGGCCCGTGCAGTACGGCCAGCCGTAGTTGCCGGCCTTGGTGATGCGGTTGAACTCGACCTGGCCCTCGGGGCCTCGCCCGGCCGAGGAGGTGCCGGAGTCAGGGCCGTAGTCACCGAGGTAGACGATGCCGGTGGCCCTGTCGACGCTCATGCGGAAGGGGTTGCGGAATCCCATCGCGTAGATCTCGGGGCGGGTCTTGGCGGTGCCGGGCGCGAAGAGGTTGCCGCTCGGGATCGTGTACGTGCCGTCTGCGTTGACCTTGATGCGCAGCACCTTTCCGCGCAGGTCGTTGGTGTTGCCCGCGGAACGCTGGGCGTCGTAGGCGGGGTTGCGGGAGGCCCGCTCGTCGATGGGGGTGAAACCGTCCGAGGCGAACGGGTTGCTGTCGTCGCCCGTCGACAGGTAGAGGTTGCCGGCCGCGTCGAAGTCGATGTCCCCGCCGACGTGGCAGCAGATGCCGCGGGAGGCGGGAACGTCGAGGATCTTCTTCTCGCTGGTCAGGTCGAGGGTGTTGTCGGCCTTCAGCACGAACCGGGAGAGCCGGTTGACGCCGTCGAACGGCGTGAAGTCGGAGGCGGCTCCGTCGGACGGGGCGTCTCCGCCGGGCGTGCTCGACTGGGGTGCGTAGTAGAGGTAGACGAAGCGGTTGGACGTGAAGCCCGGGTCGGCCGCGATGCCTTGCAGGCCTTCCTCGTCGTGGCTGTACACGGTGAGCTTGCCGGCCACGGCGGTGTTGCCGTTCGCGTCGGTCCGCCGGACGGTGCCGTCGCGCGAGGTGTGCAGTACCGACCGGTCCGGCAGGACCGTCAACGTCATGGGCTCGCCCGTCTCGGCCACGCCTTTGGCGAGCGTGACCTGCTGGAACGCCGGGGCCGCCGCGCTCGCGCCGGCCGGCCGATCCGGCGGTGCGGCGCTCGCGGTGCCCGGGGCGAGGAAGCCGACGGCACACACCACCGTCAGCGCCAACGTGCGGACGAACCTGGGTCTGAGCAGTCTTGTGCGCACAGAGTCTCCCGAGGGGTGGGGGTGACAGCGGGACACGATCGGTCCCGTCGAGGGGAGAACAGGCGCGCGCCGTCGCGCCGTTGAACCGGTCACCTGTGAATGACCGGTTCATTTCAAGGAAGTTAGCGGCCTTCGTGCGGACGCGTAACCCCTTTCGCGCCTGATCTCTCGACTTTTTCCATGACTAGGACAAAGTCTCGATGTCGGGGGCGCTCGGCGGACACAAAGCCAACAGTGACGCCCGATCGTGCGTGCGCTGCCGCGGCACCTGGCGGACGTCGGCTTCGCCCGGCTGTTGCGCGACTACCACGACGCCTGTCGGGACTTTGCACCTCCGCCCGGGGCGACCTGGTCCACGGGTGCCGCGGCCCCGGGCGGCGGCGAGGTCATCTGCCACGGGGACTTCGGCCCCTGGAACGTCGTCTGGCGGGGCGACCGGCCCGTGGGCCTCATCGACTGGGACTTCGCCCGTCCGGCGCCGCCCATGGAAGACATCGCCTACGCATGGGAATACGTCGCCCCGTTCCGCGCCGACGCCGAGTGTCTGCGCTGGTTGCACCACCCGACGCCGCCCGACCGCCGTACGCGGCTGGAGGACTTCTGCGACGCCTACGGCCTTGTCTCGACCACGGGCGTCGTCGACGCCGTGATCGCCAGACAGCGGCAAACCCTCGACCACGTACGCCAGTTGGCCGAGCGGGGCCACGATCCCCAGGCCGGCTGGGTCGCCGACGGCCTCCTGACCGAACTCGCCGACAGGATCGACTGGAGCACATCGCACCGGCACCTGGTCGAACGCCGCGAGGCAGGGCGCTGAGTCGGCGCCACCCGACGCGCCGGACGAGCAGACACCGCCACCCCGAAACGATCATCGGACCGGCCGGCAGTGACCAGCCGGGGATTCACTCGTTTGAACGGGTGCAACACAGCGTGTCTCCCTCAGGAAGGCCTGCCCCATCATGCGTTTTGGCTCACTTCGACAGCGCGCCGGGCGTCTCGACACGCCCCTCTCGGAAGCCGAAAACGCTCTCGTCCATCAGTACGCCGATCTGGTGCGTCTCGCGTACATCACGCTTCCCGCGTCGCTGAGCGGACACCGGAAGGTGACCGTGTCCCATGGGGTGGTGCAGCGCGCGTTGCCCAGCGCCCGCCTGGCACGGACACGCTCCGTACCCTCGCCCCGCCGCTCCGAGGAGGATCACGCCCGTCCCGAACACGCCTACCTCGCAACGGTGCTGGGCCGCGTCCTCGCCTACGACCGGCGACCCGCGCTGTGGCCGGCTCGGCTCGGCGCGCCACGCGCGCTGATGCCGCGTCTTCCGATCGTGCTGGGGCTCAGGCTGTTTCCGCGGCCGGGCGGAGCGGAAGCGCTGTCCCTGACGCGCGCCCTGGCCGGTCTGTCCGCCGAGACCCGGGCCGCGTTCGTGCTGTGCTCGGTCTACGGCCTGCCGGACGACACTGTTGTCGAGGTGCTCGAAGCGGCCGGGGCGAAGGACGCGCGCGGCGCTGTGCGGGGCTGCCACGCCTTCAAGGCGGACGAAGTCGGCGCGGCGCGGACCCTGGCCCTCTCGGAGGAGTTCGACGCCTGCGTCCTCCAGGCGACTCCCACCGACCTGCTGCGGCGCAGGCACCGGACCCGGTTGACCCTCGTGGCCTGTCTGGCCGGTCTGCTGACCGGCGCGATGCTGCTGACACAGCTCGCCCCCGCCCCGGTACCCACCACTGCGCTGCCCGCAGCCGCTTCCGGCCTGCGGGCGGCAGATCTCACCCGCGCTCCGGCCGACCAGTGGGACAACACCGCGCGCATCGACTTCACCGCCTGGCCGCCCCGCGGCTCGCGGACGGAGGACGAACAACTCCTGAACCGCGCGCTGTCCACGTGGTCAAACCCCGGGCCCGGCACCCGCGTCGTCACCACCGCCGCCACCTCCTCGGCCCCGCCCCTGTCCGCACCCCAACTGCTCTACGCCGGCGAAGTCGACGCACACGCCGTGGTCCTGCTGCACGACGGACAGCGCCTGGCCCGCTACCAGGAGGACCTGCGCTCACCGGACCGCACCCGGCTCGACGTGGCCCGGGTCGACGACGCGGACGTGACGACCGCGGCGGCCGTCAACCTCAGCTCCGGGAGCGGCGGTGCCCGCTATCTGATCGCTCCCTGGGTGGCCGAGGTGCAGTCCCGGGACCTGCTGCGCCCCGATGTCCTCGCACGGGCGCTGGACACGACCGAGGACGGCGTGACCGAGCCGGTCCCGCTCACCGCCGGGAGCGGGACCGGGTGCCACAGCCGACCGGTACTGCAACTGCGTTCCTCGGCACAGATCGCCGAGCGGCACGCCTTCCTGCTCGCCGGTCTGGGCGACCTGTCTCCGGTGCACCTCACCTACACGCCGCTGCCGGGCCACGGCACGCCACCGCCTCGCCAACCGAGGGAGGCCACCGGATCCGCCGCCCTGGTGGCCTGGTCCCATCAGGCGTGCACCCTCTCCGGCCTGCGTGACAAGGACACCCGGGCGGTCAACGCATGGGAGTTCGCCGAACAGGAGCTTCCCGACGGCGCCGACCGGGCCGTGTGGACGTGCATGCGTGAGGCGTCCTGGCGCGGTCCCGGCGATGTCACGGTGACCTTGCGGGTGGCCGGGGACGGGGCAAAGGCACCGGCCCGTCCCGTGTCGCGCGTCCGGTCGACCGCGCTCTGCAGCCGCTTCGGCCAGCACATCGCGGCCGGCACGGTGTGGCGATCCCCCCGGGGCAACTGGTACGCGCTGGCGGCCGGGAGCCGCGCGGTCACGAGCCTCACGGTCAGCGGGGACGTCACGGCGACGACGTCCGCCCGTACCCTGGCTGTCCCTACGCCCAGAAAACCGCGGTTCAAGGTGAGCGCGCGGCTGGCCACCGGGGACCGGATGGACGGAGTCATGGGCGTGAGCTGAGCAGTTCGCCGGCTCACCGACGCGCGGGGCCTGCCCGGCGGTCCACGTCGGCGGATCGCGCCGCTGTGCCGAGGGCCATGATGCCGACTGAGTTGAATCGATTGTGCGTCGATGTCACGCGGCGCAGGCGACGGGGTCGTCCTCGCGCAGACGGGAGGCGAGGCGGCGCAGGCCGCGGCGGGCGTGGCTCTTGACGGTGCCCAGGGGCCAGCCGGTGAGTTCGGCGATCTGGGTCTGGGTCAGGTCGTCGTAGAAGGCCAGGTTGAGCACCCGGCGCTGCGGTGCCGGAAGCTGCGACATCTCGTCCGCCAGCAGGACGTGGTCGATGGCGGCCTCCGGCCGCACGGCCTCGTCGGTGGCCCTCAGCATCAGCTCGGCGCCCGCGGCGGCGACCAGTTCGGTGCGGCGGGTGCGGGCCGCCAGCGCGTCGGCGACCTTGCGCCGGGTGATGCCCGTGAGCCAGCCGGGCAGGGTCCCGCGGTCCGGGTTGTATCCCGCCCGGCCGCGCCACGCTGCGAGGAAGACCAGCTGGGTGACGTCCTCGGCTTCCCTGGCGTCCCCCAGCGCACGCCGGGCGAGGGTGTGCACGAGGGAGCCCCACCGTTGGTACACGGTGGCCAGACAGGCCTCGTCCCCCCTGAGGAATGCGTCCACCAGCGCACTGTCGTCGATGTCCGCGCCGGGTCGCTGTGCGGTCGTCATGGCTGCTCCTCCGCCGGGCCTCGCGGTCGCCGAGAGCGACTGCTTCTCCTCCACAGTGCGCAATCAATGCAAGATGGACCACTCGCATCGTCTCTGCATCGAATCCACCTCTCGGTGCGGATCACGGCCCGTTCGTGCATCCGTCAAGCACCCGAAGGAAGAACAGATCAGGGCGGGGAGGGCGAATGCGAGACCGAACGGGAGGCCTTTGTGATCGGAGTCGAGCGTGTCGTGCGCCCGCGGCATCCGGGCGCATACGCCCGCTCCGCCCTGTACGTCGGGACCTTTCCATGGACGTGAGCGAACCGGCGGCAGCGATCCCCGCGGAGGCCGGAGTGACGACCGGTTCCCTCGCCAGACGTCTGGGCGTGTCGCCCACCACGCTGCGCTCCTGGGACCGCAGATACGGCCTCGGCCCGGCAGCCCGGCCTCAGGGACGCCATCGCAGGTGGACGCCGGAAGACGTCGCCATGGTCCTGGAGATGTGCCGGCTCACCGCTGTCGGCATTCCGCCGGGGGAAGCCGCGCGGGCCGCCAAGAACCTCGCCCAGCGACGCCCCGCACGCCAGACACCCGCCGCGCTCCCCCTTGCCACGGACGACGAACCTGGCTCCCCGTACGCCTCACGCTCAGGCAGCGGCCTGCCGCTCGGCTCGGTGCGACCTGAGTGCAAGGGTCTCGCGCGCGCCGCTGTACGGCTGGACGCCGCAGCGGTACAGGAGCAGCTCACGACGTCCGTGCGCACCCACGGGCTGGTCGTCGCGTGGGAGGAGATCCTGGCGCCGGCCCTCCAGGCCGTCGGACGCAAGTGGCAGTCGGCCGGCGAACGCTACGTCGAGGTCGAGCACCTCCTGTCGTGGCACATCTCAGCGACGATCCGGCACGTCTACGTGGACGCCGCGGCCACCCGGGCGTCGTCCTCCTCGGCCCCCGTGATCCTCGCGTGCGTGCCCGGAGAACAGCACACGCTGCCGCTGGAGGCACTGAACGCCGCGCTCGCCGAGCGGCAGGTCGCCACCCTCATGCTGGGCGGCGCGGTCCCGGCGGAGGCACTGCTGGCCGCGGTGCACCGTGTCGGGCCGAGTGCGGTCGTCCTGTGGTCGCAGTCCTCGGCTACGGCCGCCAAGGAGCTGGCCCAGCACATCGCCTCCACCCACTGGGGCGTCCGCGGCGCCCGCACCCGCACCCGAGTCCTGCTCACGGGTCCCGGCTGGGGCCGCACACCACGCCCCGGACAGCTGCGTCCGCACGGCCTGCACGAGGCGCTGGTCATGCTCGACGCGCTGGAGAGCAGGCCGGGCGCGGCACGGGCCTCGGACGACGCTCCCTGAGGACGGGCAAGACCTAGAGCTCTGCGTTCGGCGGGCTATCCGCACCGCGGGACGGTCAGGACCGCAGCAGACTCACGGCACCGGACGCCACCACATGCCCAGCCGCACTCACGGCGAAACGGGCCCGGCTCTGTTCGAACGTCACGTCCACCACGGCACCCCGGCCCGGGACCGGCGACCTGACGTCCGCACGCAAGCCCACCACCGCACGGGCCGTCATCCCGCAGGAGAGCAGGACCGCCTGCCGCCCCGCCTCCAGGACGGCCGCAGTGGTCAGCCTGCTGGGCCGGCCGGGCAGCAGCACCGGGTGGGCGGGGTCGCGCGGGGCGATCACCAGGCGGCCCTGGGGACCACGGGCCAGCAGCACGTCCGGGTCGGCCGCCGCGCCTACCGCCGCCGCGGCCGGGTGCAGCAGCCCGGGTCCGGGCGGCACCACGCCGGCCGGCTCCCGCCCCTCCCCCAGGGGCGACGCACAACGCATCACGCAGGTCGCGAACACCCGCCCGGCATACAGGTACTCCGCCGTGACGCGGAAGGAGGCGGCTGTGCCGGGCCGTGCCACGACGTCAGTCAAGGTCAGGCGCACCGCCACGTCCGTGGCGCTGCCGCTCTCCATCGGTACCAGGTGCGGAAGCAGACCCAGGCCGACCGACAACACCTCGCAGTCGGCGGGCGAGGCCGTGGGGAGGTGACGCCGCTGCACGGCCACCGCGAGCTGCCGGGTGGACTCGACGACGATCAGCGGATGATGCGCCACCGTGGTGCCGCGTTCGTTCAGGGGATGCGTGCGCGGCCACTGGCATCGGCCCTCGAAATAGCGGTCCCCCAGCCGGTGCAGGGAAAGCACCAGCAGGGACGCCATCGTCTCCAGGCCCAGGGCGTGCCAGGTGAGGGCCGCGTCCACATCTCGCGCAGGCGTGTCGCCTGACGGGCGGGACAGTGCGCCGAAGGGCTGCGGGGTCAGGACCGCCCCGTGGACTGCGCTGTTCATGCAGCACATTCGGGTCGTACTCGGCTGCCGGATGCAGAGGTCAGGCAAGCCGAGCAAGCCCTCTCAGCACCGCGCTGCGGCCGCCGTCCGGAACCGTCCACAGGGTCTGGCCTCTGACGCCCCACCGTTCGAGTAGCGCGTTGGCCGCGAGGAATCCGCTGGTGGCCGCGCGCTCCATGAGTGCGACCGGCAGTTCCGTGCGGACCAGGTCACCGGCGACGACGAGGCCGGGATCACTGGTGCGTACGGTCGGCCGGTCGCCGTAGCCGCCCACCGGGAACAGCGGGCAGTCGGCGCGCCACTCGTGCCGGGCGTCGACCACCGCGGCCGTGCGGGACTCCGGATACACCCGGTGCAGCTGCTCCACCAGACGCTTCTGTTCGACGTCCCGGACCGCGCCTTCGGGCAGGGCGTAGGCGTGCAGTTCCACCACGGAGCCCCCGGTGCGCGAGGCCCAGCGCGCCGCCTCGCCCTCCCAACGGTCCAGGACGCTGACGTTGTCGAGGCTGCCGTAGCCGCTGGTGCCGAGGAAGCCGGGCCGGTCCGCGGCGACCGGGCGGTCCAGCCACAGCCGGGACACCAGGAAGGGCGGCGCGGTGCGGAGCCCGGCGATCCGCTCGCGCCACGCCGCGTCGGCCAGCCCCGGCGAGCGCGCCACGAGCGCGCGCAGTCCTGCCGCGTCCAGGGCCAGGACCACCGTGTCGTGATGGTGTTCGTCCGGTCCTGCGGCGACGACGAAGCCACCGTCCGGCCGGGATTCCACCGAGTCCACGGGAGTGGCGGTGCGCAGGTCGACACCGTGACCGGCGAGGTAGCCGGCGAGGGGGTCCCACAGAGCCGTGGGGAACGGTTCGTCCGGCACGTCGAACAGGAGGCCTTCGGCCGAGCCGAGGAAATAGATGTGGAACATCAACACCATCTCCGCCGCGGACAGTTCGCGCGGATCGGCGAAGAAGCTCCTGGAGAACACCTCGAACGCCAGATGGTGCGCGGCCTGCGGGAAGCGGATCGAGTGCAGGAAGTCGTGGGCGCTGATGTCGTCCAGCCGGGTGTAGACGCCGGGGACGCGGACGTCCAGGAGGGGCAGCGCGGCCCGGGGGCTCATGCGGGCCAGATCGCCCAGGCCGAAGGTGGGGCTCAGGGCGACGAAGCCCAGAGCACTCCAGGGCGGGGTGCGCGGGACGTGCCGGAAGCTGTCCTCGATCCCGTCGGCATGCCGCAGTGGGTAGTCGGGCAGGCCACGCAGGCGCTCCAGTCCGGGATCGGTACGGCGCAGCAGTCCGCGCAGGTTGTAGTACTGACGGAAGAAGGCGTGGAAGCCGCGGCTCATGGTCACGCGGCTGCCGTCCGCCAGGACCGTCGGCCAGCCCGCGAGCCGGCCGCCCAGGGTGCGCCCGCGTTCGTAGAGCGTGACCCGAACACCCCGCTCGGCCAGGGCCGTTGCGGCCGCCAGCCCTGCGATGCCGCCGCCCACGACCGCCGTCGACACAGTGCGGTCGCTGCTCACACGCTTCGTGCCGGGCACGGGCGGCACGGTCCGCGCACGCCGGTCCCGGCCGCGCCGGACCGCCGGCTGCCGTCGCCGCGCGCTCATCGGACGGCCTCCGCGTCGACGGCGGGACGGCGGGCGACGACCGTGTGGGTGATGCCGGTCTGCCACCCCGGCAGGGGCAGCACCCGGACGTCGGTGAAGCGGGCGTCGCGCATCCGGTCGGCGAAGTCTCCCGCCGTGTCGAACTGCACGACGCTGCGCCACAGATGGCGGTACAGGTCACCGTCGCCGAGCAAGGTCGCCACCGGCAGGACCAGACCCCGGCACACCCCGGTCCACACCGCGCGGTCGACGGCCCGGCCGCTGAGGGTGTACTCGTGCACCGCAAGTCGGCCACCGACGGCGAGGACGTCGTGGACCGAGGCCAACACCGCGTCGGGATCGGCGACGTTGCGGAAGAGGTAGGCGGCGAAGACGGCGTCGAACGGTCCCCGCACGCCCGCCTGCGCCAACCGTTCCGCGGGGGACTGAACGAATGTCACGCCCGGCGGCCACCGCTTGGCGGCGGCACGCTCCAGCATGCCCGCGGAGGCGTCCACCGCGACGATCTCCGCGTCGGGCAGCACCTGCGTGAGCGCCGCCGTCGAGGCGCCGGTACCGCAGCCGAGGTCCAGCACCCGCAGGCCGCCGCCGTGGCGCGGCAGTCGCAGGCGTCGCACGGAACGGCGCAGATGGGCGTGGTAGCCGGGGTTCGCGGCCACCAGCATGTCGTAGCTGCGCGACGCGTGGTCGAACGCGGCGGCCAGGTCCTCGTCGCGCAGCACGCTCATGCCGTCTCCTGCGTAGGGGTGCACAGAACTCCTTCGTGCCGTCATCACGGTCAGGGGGCAGGCCTGCGGGGAAGCCAGAAAAGTTCCGCGGCCGAGCGGAGCATCGGCAGCACCGGCGTGCGGCTGCCGAGGGCGAGGTCCTCGCCCAGCCGGGTCCGCCCGTCGAGGAACCGCAACAGCCGCTCCGCCGAGACGTGTGTGAAGAGGCGTGAGAAGAACGACGCTCCGTCCACCCGTCCGCTGTCCAGCGCCCTGAGCAGCACGGCGTCCATGGCGAGCGAGCGCGCCGAGTGCGCGGGCGGTGGCTCCGGACGGCGGCCCGCGTACAGGGCTTCGGCGATCGCTCGCGTCTGGCGCTGGACGGCGGAGAAGGTGTACCCGGTCGCCGGCCTGGTGGCACCTCCCGCGGCGCCGATGCGGAAGACCGAGGGCGCCGAGCGGCGTGCGAAGCGCGCGTCGGTCATCGGGATCACGCCGGTCTCGGTCGACAGGACCTCGAAGGACCCGAGGCGCAGCACGTCCTCCGTGTACCGGCGCAGCTCGGCCTCGTACGCCTGCCGCGACAGCACGGCACGCGAGAACCGCGTGTACTCCACCAAGGCCTCGTGCGGGCTGGTCGGCAGCACGTATCCGAAGGCGAGGCCCCGCGCCGGCTGAGGCATCCGGAAGTCCATGAACTCCACCGTCCCGGGATCGAACACGGGCCGCTCGGTCCGGACGAACCAGCCGTGGAAGTGCTGCAACAACGTGGTCCGGGCCGCGGGGAGACTCCCCAGCGGCCGGGAGTCGAAGACCCAGCGCGCACGGACCACGAGAGGGCGCCCCCGGTCGTCCCGGGCACGGATCTCGGCCCCGTCGGCACAGGGGTCCACCGTCTCCACGGCCGCTTCCAGCCAGCGGATGTCCCGGCTGTACGCGACTTCGCGCTCGACCAGGCGCTCGAAATCCGTGGAGCGGATCATCTTGTAGGAAAGCGGGGCGATGTCGTCCTCCAGCGGACGGCCCGCGGGTGTGTGCAGGCGCAGCCGCCGCCAGGTCGCGGTGACCGCGGCGTCGTAGGGTCCGGGACCGTTCTCCCAGAAGCACCATGTCCGTTCCGGCGGCCGCAGCGGACCCGGCGGGGCGTCCAGCAGGACGACCGTCACGCGCCGGGCACCGGGAGCCGGCCGGGCGAGGTGGTGTACGAGAGACAGTCCCGCGGCTCCCGCGCCCACGATGGCCACCTCGGCCTCCCACATGTCCCCTCTTCCCTCCCTGCGCGCACCGCCGGGGTCCCGAGCCCGGCGGTGCGGGCAACTGCCCGTCGGACTCCTTCCGTGCAAACCGTAGACACGGATGCAGGCAGCCCCGGGAAACCGAGGGACGACGCGCGGAGGGACGGGCGGGACGGCAGCACGGGGGCGAGCGGGGCCGGAGCTGCGGGCGGGGGTGACCTGGTGGGCAGGGCCTGGTGGCTGCTCCGCCGTGCGGTCGGCGGCCGGTCCGTCGAGCATGGACGAGACGGCGCCGGGCCCCACCTGGCATCACCTCAGCAGCGCCGTGCGGGCCTCGGTCGGCGTGGCGCCGCCCGGGTTCCAGGTGCGATCGCTGTGACGGATCAGGGATCGCGGCCGCGACGGCGCATCCGTGCGGGCCGCTCGTGAGGAAGGCCTTCGGTCAGGAAGCTACGCGAGCGACACGGGAGGAACCGGGATGCGCCCCACCGAGGCGAAGGATCACCCTGTGGCCGGGAGGCCGCCAGGCTCCCGTCCCGCCCCGGCCCGCTCTGCCCTGGACGGCAGGGACCCGCGCGCCGTCGACGCCGATGTGCCCGCCGCCGTGGGCCGCGTACTGAAGTCCGTGCTGGCGGAACGCACGGAGCGGGCCACCGCCGTGGACCCGGACTTCGGCCGTGATCTCGCCGAGCGCTTGGCGCGCTTCACCCTGGACGGGGGCAAGCGCATACGGTCGCAGTTCGCGTGGTGGGCGATGCGCGCCTGCGGCGGCGGAGCCGCCGAGTGCGAAGCGGCCCTGCATGTGGGTGCCGCACTGGAACTCATCCAGAGCTGCGCCCTGGTCCACGACGACGTGATGGACGGATCCCGGCTGCGGCGCGGACGGCTCGCCCTGCACGCGGACGTGGCCGCCCAGTACGCGGACACCGTTCCGGGCGCCGCGGGCTCGCGTTTCGGCGAGGCCGCGGCGATCCTCGCCGGGGACCTGGCCCTGGCCTGGGCGGACGACCTGGTCGCGGACATCGAGGCGCCCCGGCCGCGGGCTCGCGCCGTGCGCGACCTGTGGAGCGTCATGCGCACGGAGATGGTGGCCGGGCAGTATCTCGACCTCCGGGGGCAGGCCACCTCCTCACGGTCCATGCGGCGGGCCATCCGCGCCGCCTGCCTCAAGAGCGCCCTGTATTCGGTGGAACGTCCCCTGGCACTGGGCGCCGCCCTCGCCGGAGCGGATGCCGCACGCAGCCAGGCCCTGTGCTCGGCGGGCCGGTGCGTCGGGATCGCCTTCCAGCTCCGCGACGACCTCGGCGACGTCTTCGGCGACCCCCGGCGCACCGGCAAGCCCGTCGGCGGCGACATCCGGGCGGGCAAGCCGACCTACCTCGTGGCCGTGGCGCACGCCCGGGCCGAGGCGATCGGCGACCACCGGGGCCTCGCCGTGCTGCGCAGCTGCCTCGGCCGCGCCGACCTGCCCGACAGCCGCCTCGGCGAAGTCCGCGACGTACTGATCGACACGGGTGCGCGGGACATCGTCGAGGCGAAGATCGACCGGCTGGCGGGCCACGCGATGCGCCATCTGGAGTCCGCTCGGCTGGAGCCGGAGGGTCGTCTGCCGCTGCGTGACCTGCTCCTCGCGACGGCGGGTTCCTCCGCCTCTCCCCCGCCGCCCCCGGGCCACCCGAGCGCCGAGGACGGCCTTCCCGTCTCCCTGCTGCTGACCGCGGCCGTCGAAGGGGCCGCCCGATGAGCCTTCGAGGAGGCCGCTCGATGCCCAGAACCGTACCGGGACGCACCGATCACGTCGTGGTGGTCGGCGCCGGCCTCTCCGGCCTGTCCGCCGCCCTGCATCTGCTGGGCGCGGGCCGCCGGGTGACGCTCGTGGAGCGCGATCCGCTGCCCGGCGGCCGGGCCGGACGGCTAGACCACCACGGCTACCGGATCGACACCGGTCCCACGGTCCTGACCATGCCCGACCTGGCGGACGAGGCCTTCGCGGCGGTGGGCGACAGCCTGCGCGACCGGGTGGACCTCATCCCGCTGCACCCGGCCTACCGCGCGCTCTTCGCCGACGGCACCAGCCTCGACGTACACACCGACGCGCGCGCGATGGAGGCGGAGCTGGAGCGGTTCGCCGGCCCCCGGGAGGCCGCCGGGTACCGGCGGTTGCGCCGGTGGCTGGAGGATCTCTACCGGACCCAGATGCGGCACTTCATCGACGCCAACTTCGATTCGCCGTTCGCCCTGCTGACCCCCGATCTGGCCCGACTGGCCGCGCTCGGCGGGTTCGGCCGACTCGACGCCCGGATCGGCCGGTACCTGCGCGACGAGCGCGTGCGCCGGGTGTTCTCGTTCCAGTCGCTCTACGCCGGTGTCCCGCCGGAGCGGGCCCTGGCCGCGTACGCCGTGATCGCCTACATGGACACCGTCGCCGGCGTGTACTTCCCCCGCGGCGGCATGCACGCGCTGCCCCGGGCCATGGCGGACGCCGCCGCCGACGCGGGCGCGCAGCTGCGCTTCGGGGAGCGGGTGACCCGGCTGGAACGCAGCGGTGACCGCGTCACGGCCGTCGTCACCGACCAGGAGCGCATCGCCTGCGATGCCGTGGTCCTCACACCCGACCTGCCGCTCGCCTACCGCCTCCTCGGACACACACCCCGCCGCATCCTGCCGCTCAGGTACGCGCCCTCGGCCGTGGTCCTGCACGTCGGCACCGACCGGACGTGGCCCACCCTCGCCCACCACACCCTGTCCTTCGGGGCGAAGTGGCGGCGCACGTTCGACGAGCTGACCCGCACCGGGCAGCTGATGAGCGACCCGTCCCTGCTGATCACCCGCCCGACCGCCACGGACCCCTCCCTGGCCCCGCCCGGCCGCCATCTGCACTACATCCTCGCCCCCTGCCCCAACACCGCCATCGGCCCCTCCGCCACCGCCTGGGCCGAGCTCGCGCCGCGCTACCGCGACAGCGTGCTGCGAGAGCTGGAGCGGCGCGGATTCGAGGGCATCGCGGACGCCGTACAGGAGGAAACCCTCGTCACCCCCGCCGACTGGCAGAACCAGGGGCACGCGGCCGGCACCCCCTTCTCGGCGGCCCACACCTTCCCGCAGACCGGCCCGTTCCGGCCGCGCAACCTCGTACGCGGCACCGAGAACGCGGTGCTCGCCGGCTGCGGCACCACTCCGGGCGTCGGGGTGCCCACCGTGCTGCTCTCCGGCAAGCTCGCCGCGGCCCGGATCACCGGGGGCCATCAGGCCGCTCCACCCAGGCGCCGACGCCCCGCCCCACCGGCCTCGATCACGCCGGACCCGCCGGCCGCATCCAGCACCCGCGCCTCCTCGGCAACCTCGAAGGGAACTCCCGCATGACCGCCCGTGAACTCGACGCGGCGGGCATCACCGACCCGGCGCTGCGCCAGGCCTACGCCCACTGCCGTCGGCTCAACGCCCGGCACGGACGGACCTACTTCCTCGCCACCCGGCTGCTGCCCGTCGAACGCCGCCCCGCCGTGCACGCCCTGTACGGCTTCGCCCGCTGGGCCGACGACATCGTCGACTCCCTGGACGCCCGCGTCCCGCCCCACGCCCGCGCGACGGAACTGGCCCGCCTTCAGCGGCACCTGGAAAAGGGGCTGCGGGACGGCGCCGGCCTCGAACCGGTGGTGCTGGCTCTGGCCGACACCGCCCGACGCTACGACATCGACCACCGTCACTTCGGCGACTTCATGGCCGCCATGCGCAGCGACCTGGAAGTGACCGACTACCAGACCTACGACAGCCTGCGGGCGTACATGCACGGTTCCGCCGCGGTGATCGGACTCCAGATGCTTCCCGTCCTGGGCACGGTGGTCCCCCGGGACGAGGCCGCCCCCTACGCCGCCGCCCTGGGCGTCGCCTTCCAGCTGACCAACTTCCTGCGCGACGTGGGCGAGGACCTCGACCGTGGCCGTGTCTACCTCCCCGCCGACCTGCTGAGCGCCCACGGCGTCCATCGGGACCTGCTGTCCTGGAGCCGCGCGACCGGCAACCGCGACCCGCGCATCACGGAGGCGTTCAGGTCCTTCGAGGACCTCACACGCGGCGTCTACCGTGAGGCGGCCCCCGGGCTGGCGATGCTCGACCCGGTCGCGCGCCCCTGCATCCGCACGGCGTTCGTCCTGTACGGCGCGATTCTGGACGCCGTCGCCGAGGACGGGTACGCGGTCCTGCACCGCCGGTCCGTGGTGTCCCGGCGGCGGCGCGCCGCGGTGGCCCTCGACGGGGCGGTACGGCTGTCGGCGGCGAGGATCGCGGCACGCGGCCCCCGCCGGACCCCGCAGCCCGTGACCCCGCGGTCACCGGCCCCGGCTCCCCGCTCGTCCGACGCCGTGGACGGCCCGCTGCGCAAGGAGGCCGTGTGAGCACCGACCCCGTCGACGACCGCTCCGGTGACCGTTCGCGGCGGCGACCGGATCCTGCGGATCGACCGGCCCGCCCCCTCCGGCCCGTCCCTCCCGCTCCTGCCGCTCCTCCCCTCCGTCCCGTCCGGCGCGGACGGTACCCCCTGTCGTTGCGCCGGAACGCCGTGGACTGGGAACGTCAGCGTCCGACCTGGCGCGAGGCGCGCCCAGCCGTCATCGCCGACGCCCTGAAGCGCGCCCAGGCGCGACCGTCCGGCAACTGGTACGTCGTGGGCGCCACCAGCGACGTACGCGACGACCGCCCGCTGGCCCGGACGATCGCCGGGCAGGAGGTCGTCGTCTGGCGCGACGCCGCAGGACAGTTGGTGGCCGGACCCGGCATCTGCCCTCACCTGGGCGCACCGCTTCGCGACAGCCCCGTCCGTTGCGGCACCCTCGTCTGCCACTGGCACGGGCTCGGCCTGCGCGGCACCTCGTTCGCGGGCTGGGAGCCACTGCCCGCGCACGACGACGGGGTGCTGGTGTGGGTGCGCCTGGACGACGTCGGTGGCGAGGTACCGCTGGAGGCGCCTGTGGTTCCTGCGCGGCCCGCACTGGCGGGAGCGGTGTCCGCGGTGTACGTCGGCGTCGGTACCTGCGAACCCGAGGACGTCGTGGCCAACCGTCTCGACCCCTGGCACGGCGCCTGGTTCCACCCGTACTCCTTCGTGGACCTGACCGTCGTGCCCGCAACCCCCGCGACGCAGGGACCCGACGGACCCTCGCAGCGTGAGCCCGGCGCCCCGGACGAAAGCGCCCCGACGGACGAGGACGGTTTCACCGTAGACGTGTCCTTCAAGGTCGCCGGGCGACTCGTCGTACCGGTGCGGGCCGTGTTCACCGCTCCCGAGCCGCGTACGGTCCTGATGCGCATCACCCGGGGTGAGGGCGCGGGATCGGTCGTCGAGACGCACGCCACCCCGCTCGGCGCCGACGAGCACGGCAGGCCGCGGACAGCGGTGGTGGAAGCGGTGGTGGCGGCGTCCGATCGGCCTGGATTCGCCGTGGCCCGCCGGATGACGCCGCTGCTGCGCCCCCTGATGCGGGCCGCCGCCGGCCGACTGTGGCGCGACGATCTCGCCTATGCGGAACGACGCTGGCAACTCCGCTCGACCGGGCGCTTCCCCGGCTGAGGAGTGCTGGCGGAGCCGCCTTCCGGAGGGAGATGTCCGCGAAGCGCGTCGGGGCTGGGACCGGTACAACCCTCCGCCCCGCGGGAACTCGGAAGCCAGGAGGCTGAAGACATGACCAAGGACGAAAGCCAGGACAAGAACCTGCGCAAAGGCGACAAGGTCACCTGGCGCAGCCACGGGAGCGAGGCGACCGGCAAGGTCGAGAAGAAGATCACCCGCCGCACCGAGGCCGCCGGACGGACGGTGGACGCCTCGTCCGACGAGCCGCAGTACGAGGTGCGCAGCGACAAGTCCGGACGATCCGCCGTCCACAAGCCGTCCGCCCTCAAGAAGCGAGGGAAGTGAGCCACGCATGGATCACGAGCAGACATGGAGCGAGTTCCGCGACCTGGTCACCATGGCGCCCGCGGAACTGGACAAGTGGCTGAAGACACCGGAGTCCCGAGACGCTGGACAGCACCAGGGCGGCGGTGAGTCCACCGGCCACGCCTCGGGCCGCCGTATCGTCGGCATCCTCCGCACCCGCAAGGACGACCTGTCCGACGCGGACTACCAGCACATGCGCAAGGTCGTCGGCTACGTCCGCCGCCACCTGGCGCAGCGCCCCTCCGGGGACGTCGCCGACACGACGTGGCGCCACTCCCTCATGAACTGGGGCCACGACCCCCTCTCCGGCCACGGCGGCTGAATGCGGGCCGCTCCGGCTCACGGACCTCGTGGCAGGTGCAACCGTTGACACCGAACCAGCGGAAAGGAGGGCATACCCCCCAGGGAGAGGATCACCTGACATGCAGCTCCGCGACGAACTTCCGGTCGATCACCAGCTCGCCACCGTCTACCGGTACGGCGCCGCCTTCTGCGGCGTGGTCCTGCTGATCTTCGGAGTCCTCGGCTTCGCCGACCGGCTCAGCCCGTTCGGCACCGACGGCGACACCATCGCCGGCATGACCACCAACGGCGCCCTCAGCCTCGTCTCCGTCGTCGTCGGCCTCGCGCTGATCGCCGGCGCCGTGATCGGCGGCAACTTCGCGTCCACGCTCAACATGACGGTGGGAACCCTCTTCCTCCTCAGCGGCTTCTGGCACATCTTCGTGCTGGACAAGGACGCGAACTTCCTCGACTTCGGCCTGACCAACGTCATGTTCAGCTTCGTCATGGGCCTGGTCATCCTGACCTTCGGCATGTACGGCCGGGTCACCAGCAGGCTCCCCCATGACAACCCGTACTGGCGCCGCCGCCACCCGCGCCAGGCGGCCGAGGAGTCCCTGGCACGCCGACGCAGGGCCGCAGGAGCGATCGGCTCCGCCGAGAACCCGACGGCGGCACTCCCCGGTACGGCCACCGACGGCGCGGTCCGCTGACCACTCCGTCCGCACACCCCGACCCGCAGCTTCCGGGGCCCACCGGGCAGACACCCCTGGGCCTCGCCGCTCACTACGGCCATCGCGTTGCTCCACGGCGCGGCCGATGAGTTTGTGGGTCTCGGTCGGTCCAAACTCGTGACACCCCACGAAAGGACACTGCCATGTCGGAGCTTCTCGTCGACTTCATCACCTCTCTCGACGGCTATGCGTCGGGAGCGGGATGGCCCGGGTTCTGGGGGCTGGAGGGCCCGGAGTACCTCGCATGGCTCGGCGAGCAGCCCGAGGTCACCTACCTGATGGGGGCGAACACCTACCGCCTGATGTCGGGCTTCGCCGCGGGCGAGGTTCCCGGTGGCCAGGACGAGTTCCGGCCCGAGGAAGAGGCGTCCGTCGACGAGCTCACGAGGGCGTCCAAGGTGGTGTTCTCCTCGTCGCTGGAGGAGCCGCTGACGTGGGCCAACTGCACGCTCGTCCGTGACGACGCCGTCGAGGCGGTCCGCGCCATGAAGGCGACCGGCTCGGGGCTCCTCAGCACGATCGGCAGCCTCAGCCTGTCCCGGTCCCTGCTCCGGGCCGGACTCGTCGACCGCTTCCGGGTCGTGATGTTCCCGGTGATCACGGGGGCCACGGGCGAGGAACGCATCTACGACGGCTATCCGGACGTCGCCCTTGAGATGACCGAGCACCGCACCTTCGACGGCCGCATCCAGCTGGTCGAGTACAAGCCCCGCGTGCTCGAACACCCGCCGCTCGGCACCCCTGCGTGACACCGCCCCATGGCGGACAGGGACCGGGACCTGGCCCAGAGGCTGGAGACGGCGATCACCAGCCTGCTGGAGCGTCGTGCCGACACGGCTTCGATCTGCCCGTCCGACGTGGCGCGCGAGGTCTACGAGGGCGACGACGACGGTTGGCGAGCGCTGATGGAGCCGACCCGGCAGGCGGCTTGGCGTCTGGCGGCAGTGGGCCAGGTCGAGGTGACCCAGGGTGGACGGCCGGTCGTGGAGGGCGAGGCGCGCGGCCCCCTTCGTATCCGTAGGGCACGCCGCTGACACACACATGTGCCCGCGCCCGCCGCGGTGTGCGGTGGGCGCGGGTGGTTGTTACTGGTCTGGCAGGTGTGATCGGGTTTGTCAGCAGGGGTTGACGGTCAGTTTGAACGTGGTCGTCGTGTTGCGGATGTCCTGGGCGTTGTTCCCGGTGCGCAGGCAGTTGATGGTGGCCTCGCCGACGGCGGGACCCTGGCCCGGTTCGGGCATCTCGTTGGCCCAGACGCCGAAGCCGGACTTGGCGTCCCACGCGTCGCCGCTCTTGCGGGCGCCGGTGATGGAGATGTCGTTGAGGACGGTGTCCTTCACCGGGTTCTCGGGCGTGGTGCCGTTGTACTTGGTCTGGAACATGAGGCCGCTGTAGGTGGGGTCGACGATGTCGACGTGGTTGACGCGGATGCCCTGGAAGACCTTCGAGGCGGAGAAGAACCAGATGCCGGGGAAGGTCTGGTCGCCCCAGAAGTGCCCGCCGGCGCGGACGATCGAGATGTTCTCGAACGTCGTCGGATCGGTGCCGAAGCCGTTCATCGGGTAGCCGAAGTCGAGCGAGGAGATGGTGATGCCCGAGTAGACGAGGGTGTCCGCGATGTGGATGTTGCGGAAGGTGTTGTTGTAGCCGCCGTACACGGCGACGCCCGCGGCTCGCCAGGTCAGGGTGGTGGTGAGGTTCTCGTAGAGGTTGTTCTTCATGTCGGCGCCGCCGGCGTCGATGGCGGAGAACAGCGCGAAGCTGTCGTCGCCGGTGGCGCGGGCGTCGTTGTTGGTGACGAGGTTGTCGGTGGACCCGTTCGTCATGTTGATGCCGTCGGCGAACAGGTTGCGGATCCGGGAGTTCTTGATGGTCATGCGGTCGGTGTTGGCGCCCCAGTAGAGGCACACCATGTGTTCGTTCCAGATGTCGTCGATGGTGATGTCGGAGACGTTGGCGAAGTCGAAGACCTTGCCGGGGCCGTCGATGCGCGAGGTGTAGTTGCCGAAGTAGGCGAAGCCCTTGAAGAGCGAGCCCTTGGCGGTGGCGTCGGCGCGGAAGCCGATGTCGGTGTTGTCCTGGGTGCTGGGGGCGTGGAACTGGGTGTACCAGGGGCCGGCTCCGACGACCTTGACCGGCTTGCCGTAGACCTGGAACTTGCTGCCGGTCTCGTAGTCGCCGGGCGGGAGGTAGACGCCGACGAGGGTGTTGGTGGTGTCCATGCGGACCTTGTCCAGGGCGTTCTGGACGTCCTGGTGGGTGAATCCGGTGGGCACGGCGTAGGTCGCGGGGTCGGGGTTGGCGGCCGGGGCGACCTGTTCGAGGTTGATGAAGTCGATGGTGTAGGTGGAGGTGTTGGCGGAGCCCTTCTGGAGGCGGATCTTGCTGCCGGCGGGTACGGTCTCGCCGAGCATGAGGTGTGCCTCGTCGTAGATGTGCCGCGGGGCGCCCGCGCCGGGCGAGTTGCCGGGTGAGGCTTCTGCGCCGTAGAGCCAGGCGTACTTGGAGGTGAGCGGGATGGCCTTCTTGAAGGTGCCGTCGACGTAGAGGTCGAGGGTGGCGTCGGTGCCGCCGCCGCCCGCCGCGTCGGGAATGGAGAAGCGGGTCACCAGGGTGTTGGTGGCGGCGCGGGTGGTGAACTCGACGTACTCGCCGGTGGCGTCGAGGCGGACGGCCTTGCGCCCGGATGCCTCACCGGCGGGGTCGCCGACGGTGCGGTTGGGGCCGAGGACACTGGCGCCGCCGCCGGTGGTGCCGTCCTCCGCCTCGTACATGTCGTAGGGCATGTTGGCGCCGCGGCCGACGAACAGGGGCTGGGTGGCGGTGTTGTTGTTGCGCTTGACGGGGAGTTCGTTGGTGTCGGCGGCGAGGACGGTCTTGACGGTGTAGGTGCCGTTGGCGGCGGTCCAGGGGCCGAGGGTGACGACGGTGGAGTCGCCGGGGGCGAGGGTCGCGTCGTAGGAGCCGGTCAGGGTCTTGACCGTGGCGCCCTGCTTGTCGAGGAGGGTGAGGGTCACGCCGTGGCTGCCCGCGGCGGTGGGCTCGGTGCCCTGGTTCTTCACGGTCGCCTTGAAGGAGACGGTGTTTCCGGCCGACGGGCTGGAGGGTGTGGTGGTCACCGAGGTGGTGATCACGTCGGAGCTGGCGACCGGCTTGACGACGAGGGGCGTGGGCCGGGTGTAGGTGTTGTTGGACTCGTTCTGCTCGATGACCGTGCCCGTGTCGTCGGCGACGGCGCTGAGTTCGTAGGAGCCGGCCTCGCGCTGGCCGATGGAGGCGGTGACGGTGGTCTGTGCGCCGGCCGCTAGGGCGCCGACGTCGGCGGTGGCGACCTTGGTACCGCCCAGGCGCACCGCGAGCTTGCTCGCGGCCGCGGCGGCGGGGCCGTCGTTGCGGACGGTGGCGGCGACGGTGATGGCGTCCGACTCGACCGGCGAGGCGGGCGTCGTGGTCAGGTTCGTCACCTGTAGGTCGGGGTTGGGTGCGGGCACGCCGATCACCTGGAACTCCGCCAACTGGCCTGCCGGGGCGCCGGAGTTGGCGGTGAAGCGGAGCCTGACGTCGGCCGTGCGGGCGGTGACGGGGATCGTGACCGTGTTGGCGCTCGCCGGGTCGAAGGCGTAGCTCTTGGCGGCGACCAGGCTGGTGAAGTCGGAGGCGTTCTGGTCCCGGCCGAGGACTTCGATGGTCTGGGTGCGGGCGGACCAGGCGCTGTCGGGGTTCAGTTTGAGGGCGAGGCGTTCGAGGTCGGCGTTGGCGCCGAGCTTGACGGTGAGGGTGTTGGGGTAGCTGCCGCCGGCGCCTTCCCAGTAGGTGGCGGTGCTGTTGTCGTTGGCGTTGGCGGCGACATACGTGTGGACGGTGGAGGAGGCGTCGATCGGCTTGCCGACGGCGAGGTTGGAGCCGTTGCCGCCGCTGCCGTTGCGGGTGACGCTGTTGCTGTTGCCCGACTGGTTGCCGGCGGCGTCCTTGGCGCGGACGTAGTAGGTGACGGTGCTGGTCGCGGGCTGGGTGTCGGTGAAGGTGGTGACGTTGCCCGCGACGCTGTCCCTGAGGACGTTGTTGGCGTAGATGTCATAGCCGCTGACGCCGGTGTTGTCGGTCGACGCCGTCCAGGTGAGCTTGATCTGGCCGCTGCCGGGCTCCGTGTAGGCCAGGTTCGCGGGAGCGGTGGGCGCCTGGGTGTCGCCGGCGTCGCCGACACGGGTGACGGTGTTGCTGTCGGCGGACTGGTTGCCGGCGGCGTCACGGGCCCGGACGCGGTAGGAGACGGTCTGGTTGGCCGGGCGGTTGTCGGTGAAGGTGGTGGCGTCGCCTGCGACGGAGGTGAGCAGGGAGCCGTTGGCGTAGATGTCGTAGCCGGTGACGCCGGTGTTGTCGGTCGAGGCCGTCCAGGTGAGCTTGATCTGTCCGCTGCCGGGCTCGGTGTAGGCCAGGTTCGCGGGAGCGGTGGGCGCCTGGGTGTCGCCGCCGCTGGGGCCGTAGATCTCCAGCTCGGATATCTGGGCGGCGGGCTGTACCGAGTTGGCGGTCACCAGGACGCGGACGAACCGCGTGGTGGTCGAGTCGAGGGTGATGGTCGCGGTGTTGTCGTTCGCCGTGTTGAACGTGTAGGCCTGCGACGCCGAGAGGTCGGTGTAGGTACTGCCGTTGGTGCTGCCCTGGATCTTGAGGGTCTGGCTGCGGGTCTCCCAGCCCGCGGGGAGCTTGAGGACCACGCGGTTGACGGCGAGAGAGGCGCCGAGGTCGGCCTCCAGCCACTGCGGGAGTGCGTTGTTGGTGCTCTCCCAGTAGCTGGCGCGGTTGCCGTCGTTGGCGTTGGGCGCGGCGTACACGTCGGTGTGGCTGCTGGCCTTGAGGGTCTTGCCGGAGGCGAGATTGGTCGAGGACTCGCCCGCGGCGTGGACTTCGAGTTCGGAGAGCTGGGCGGCCTGCCAGCCGGTGTTGGCGCTGACGGCGATACGGACGTAGCGGGCCTGCGCGGCGGGGAAGCCGATGGTGACGGTGTTGGCGGAGCCGGGGGCGAAGGTGTAGGCGGCGGAACTCTTGAGGGTGGTGAAGCTGGTGCCGTCGGCGCTGCCCTGGACGGCGAGGGTCTGGGTGCGGCTCTCCCAGCCGGCGGGCAGCTTCAGGACGACTTCGTCGATGCGTTGGCTGCTGCCGAGGTCGGCCTGGACCCACTGGGGCAGGCTGCTGCCCGCGCTCTCCCAGTACGTGCCCTGGTTGCCGTCGGTGATGTTGGCGGCGGTGTAACCGTTGTTGGTGTTGCTGGCCGATGCGGTGTCGCCGAGCGCGATGTTGGGTCCGCCGGCGGCGTGGGCGGTCATCAGGGGGCCGCCCAGAGCCAGCAGGCTCGTGACGATCGCGGCGCTCAGCCACCGTGATCTCCAGGTGGGGGTTCTCATCGTTCCTCGCATTTCGGGATCGCACGTCGGGGGTGCGGGTCGCGTCTCCGGTGAGGGCATCCACTTATGACGCCCTGGAATTCAGACTTTGCGTTGAACGGTCAGAGAGTTGCAGAGGATTGTCGCAGCGTCTACAGATCCGGCACGGTGAGTTGTCGGTCGGCCGAACAGGCCCGATGGGCGGACATCCACGGCGCGTGAGCGCGGACATGCCGGTTCGGCGACCCGCGCGCGGCGGGCCGCCGAACCGTTCGCCGCACAGGTCAGCTGCGGTTGATCACGAACTGGGAGCCCGGCTCGACACAGACGTCGCCCTCCGCCGAGCCCGTGATGGTCACACCGGTCAGGGTGGCGCTGCCGCGGGCGCCGCCCATGGCGAGGACACCGCAGCCGTTGAGCGACTTGTCGATGCGGACGTTGCTCACCTTCACACCCGGCATCGCACCGCCGCCCGTCTTGAACTGGATGCCGTCGTAGGTCGAGTCGTGGATGTCGGTGTCGCGGATGGTCACCCCGGGGATGTCCGGCCCCTGTGCGAACAGCGTGATGGCGCCGAACTCCTGGTCCTCGTTCCAGAACGCCCCGCCGGTGCGGTGGAGCGCGTTGTTGGCGATGAGGGTCTGGCCGGAGAACGGGATCGGGTCGTGGTCGGTGGCCAGCATGATGCCCGGGTAGTTCATGGTGTCGGCGACGACGTTGTTCTCGATCGTGTTGCCGTAACCGCCGTACACCGCGATGCCGTTGGCGCGCCAGGGCAGCTGGACGGTGTTGTTGCGGAAGTGGTTGTCGTGGCCGACGTCGACCGAGGTGTCCTTGACGTACTTGCTCGCCCACACCGCGAGCGCGTCGTCCCCGGTGTTGCGGAAGGAGGAGTTGTACACGGTCGAGTTGCGGGTGCCGTTGGCGAAGTTGATGCCGTCGGCGTAGGTGTCGCGCACCCGCATGCCGGTGAACTCCAGGCCGTCGCCGGGGTTCCACAGCTCGGGGATGTTGGAGTAGTCGCGGCCGACCCACACACCGACGTTGGCGTGCTCGATCCACACGTTGCTGATCTTCGTGTTCTTGCCGAAGCGGCCGTTGAGACCGACGCCGCCCTCGGCGTTGCCGTCGCCGCCCCGGATGGTGCCGGAGCCGAAGATCGCGAGGTCGGAGATCTTGGTGTTGTCGTCGATGTCGAAGCCGAAGTTGCCCTCGTGCGGGTGGTTGATGCCGCCCGCGTCCTGGGGCGCGGTCAGTGTGTAGAGCTGCGAGTGCCACATGCCGGCGCCGCGGATGGTCACGTCACGGATGCCGACCTGGTTGTACTGCCCGCGGTTGAGAGGGTCGTCGGTGAGGATCTTCTGCTCCTGGCGCCACTGTCCGGCGGGGATCCAGACGCAGGCGATGTCTCCGTTCTGGTCGGCCGTGACGGCGCGTTGGAGGGCGTCGGTGTCGTCGATGCCGTCGTTGGGCACCGCGCCGTAGGCGGTGATGGAGGTGCACTCGGCGGGTTTGGTGGCGGGCGGCGCCACCTGCTCCAGGTCGATCAGGTCCAGGACGTAGTAGGCGGCGGTGTCACCCGCGTCGCGTTGGAGGCGGAAGGTGGTGCCCGCGGGGTAGGTCGTGGTCAGCAGCGCCTGCGCCTCGTCGAACAGGCGGCGGGCGTCGCCGCCGGGACGGTTGGTCAGCCCCTCGGGTTCGTCCGTGCTGCCGTACAGCCAGCTGTGCTTGGACGACAGGGTCAGCTTGCGCACGAACGTGCCGTCGGCGTAGAGGCTGAGGGTCGCCTCCCGGCCGCCGCCGGCCGCCGCGTCGGGGATGGAGTTGCGTACGACGACGGAGTTGGCCGCGTTGGTGGAGGTGAACTCCACATAGTCGCCCGTGGTGTCCAGGCGTACCGACTCGCGGCCCGAGGACTCGGTGGCGAAGTTGGTGTGCCCGAACGTCCGCTTGCTGTCGGCGGTCAGCAGGGTGCCCCGGTAGCGGTCGGTCTCCGCCTCGTACTCGGTGTACGGCAGGGCGGCTCCGCGTCCGACGACGATGGAGCGGGCGAAGACGTTGTTGTCCTCGTTGGTCTCGGTGACCGTGCCGGTGGCGTCGGCGGTGGCCGTCAGGGTCGCGCCGCCGCTGGCGGCCTTCCAGGTACCGCTGATCGCGACGTCGGCCGTGGCCCCCGCGGCGATCGTGCCGGCCGTGCCCTTGAGGGTCTGCTCCCCCACGGTCAACTGCGTGACGCTGCCCGCCGGGACGGCGGTGGTGCCCCGGTTGCGGACGGCGACGGTGAACGAGACGTCGGCGCCGACCGCGGGTGAGGTGGGGTTGGTGGTGATGCCGGTGACCGTCAGGTCGGGGCCCGGGCTCTGGGAGACGGTCAACTTCCCGGTCGCGGTACGGCTGTTGTTGCTGTTGTCGGACTCGGTGACGGTGTCGCTCGGGTCCACGGCGGCCGAGACGGTGTAGGAGCCCGTCGGACGCTTGCCGACGGGTACGTCGACCGTGGTGGACTGCCCCGCGGACAGGCCTGTGACGGAGGCGGAACCGGCGACGGTGCCCTCGACGCTGACGTCGAGTGCGCTCGCGGGCGCGGTGGCGGTCCCGGCGTTCCGGACGGTGGCCTTGACCGTCACCGGGTCCGCCTCGGAGGGTGCGGCCGGGGACCAGGTCAGGTCGGTGACGACGAGGTCGGGCTGCGGGGTGGCGGTGCCGAGCACCTCGACCTCGGCGACCTGTGCGCCGGGCGCGCCGGTGTTGGAGGAGAAGGCGAGGCGGACGTCGGCGATCCGGCCGGTGACCGGGATGAGGACGCTGTTGCCGCCGGAGGACGGACTGAAGGAGTAGTCGGCGCGGGCCTTCAGCGTGCTGAACCCGGACACGCCCGTGGCGCGGCCGAGGACTTCGAGGGACTGGGTCCGCTGCCCCCAGGCCGCGTCCGGGTTGAGCTTGACGCGCACCGCCTCGACATCCGCGTCGGAGCCGAGCTTGACGGTGAGGTTCGCCGGGAAACCCGCCGACTCCCAGTAGGTGGAGACGTTGCCGTCATTGGCGTTGGCGGCGACGTAGTTCTGGGTGGTGGAGGAGGCCTCGACGGGCTTGCCCCGGGCGAGGTCGCCCGCCTCGGTGGGCGGCTCCTCGGGTTCCTGCCCGGCGTCGCCGAAGACCTCCAGTTCCGACAACTGGGCCGCGTTCCAGCCGGAGTTGGAGGTCACCTGCACCCGTACGTAACGGGCGGTGGTAGCCGGCAGGTCGATGTTCACGGTGTTGGCGGCGGACGGGTTGAAGGCGCGGCCCTGTCCGGCGGCGAGGGTGCTGAAGGAGCCGCCGTCGGTGCTGCCGAGGACGGACAGCGACTGGGTCCGCGCTTCCCAGCCGGTGGGCAGCTTCAGCGCGACTCGGTCCAGGGGAACCGGCGCGCCGAGGTCGACCTGGACCCACTGCGGGAACGAGCCGGTGGGCCCTTCCCAGTACGTCTGCTGGCTTCCGTCGGTGACGTGGGCGGCGGGGTAGCCGCCGAGGGCTCCGCCGGCCGTGGCCGTTCTGCCCAGGGCCAGATTGGTCTCGGCCGCGGCGTGTGCCGGGGCGGGGAGCAGTCCGGTGGCTGTCAGACCCGCGAGCAGCAGGCCGACCCCCAGCCGTCTGCTCAGGTTGATGCGTCTCATGGTGGCCTCTCCGCAATCCGGGCACGGTGCGGCGGCCCCGCCGCCACCGCCCGGACCGGGCCCGCGGGCGCGGAGCGCGGCGGGGCCGGGGAGTGGGGGGTGGCGGGGTCGCGCGCCGAGATCCCAGCACGACTTCATTGAGGGATGGCGCCGTTGAGTCGATTTATTGAGTAGTTATGTGACTCACTTGCAACGCTGAGGTGACAGGTTTCTCCAAAATGAAGTCCGTGTCAACGTCTCCGTCAGGTTCACGACAGGGAACTGCTGGAGAAACGACAACGGCACCGGTGTCACGACCGCCGGGAAAGCGGTGACACCGGTGCCGTGCGGCGACGCGGGATCAGACGGTCACGCAGTGGGCGGCTGCGCGGTGGAACCGCGCACCACCAGCTCCGGCTCGAAGAGCAGCTCGCCCGGGTGCGCCGCGCTGCCCTGGATCTGGGCGCACAGCAGGTCCACCGCCGCACGCCCCATGGCCTCGATGGGCTGGCGCACGGTGGTCAGCGGCGGTTCCGTGCAGGTCATGAAGGCGGAGTCGTCAAACCCGACGACCGACACCTCCCCGGGCACGGCCAGACCTCGCCGGCGCGCGGCCCGGATGGCGCCCAGGGCGAGCGGGTCGCTGGCGCAGACGATGCCGGTCACCCCCGCCTCCAGCAGCCGGGCCGTCGCCGCCTGACCGCCCTCCAGGGAAAAGATCGACCGCTGGACCAGGGCGTCGTCCCACACCGTGCCCACCGCGTCGGCGGCCAGTCGGGCGGCCGCCAGCTTGCGGCGCGAGGGCATGTGGTCCTCGGGCCCCAGGACCAGGCCGATCCTCTCGTGCCCCAAGGACGCCAGATGCCGCCAGGCCTGCTCGACCGCGACCGCGTCGTCGCACGCCACGCACGGGAAGTCCAGCCCGTCGATGGAGGCGTTGACCAGCACCACGGGGATCTTCCGCTCCGCGAGCTGGTGGTAGTGCTCGTGCGGGGCGTCGGCCTGCGCGAACAGGCCGCCGGCGAAGATGACGCCGGAGACCTGCTGCTGCAACAGCAGTTCCACGTAGTCCGCCTCGGACACGCCGCCCCGGGTCTGCGTGCACAGCACGGGCGTCAACCCCTGCTGGGCCAGTGCACCACCGATGACCTCGGCGAACGCCGGAAAGATCGGGTTCTGCAGTTCGGGGAGCACCAGGCCGACGAGCCGGGCCCGCTCACCGCGCAGCTGGGTCGGCCGCTCGTAGCCGAGCACGTCCAGAGCGGTCAGGACCGACTGACGGGTCGCCTCGGACACCCCGGGCTTTCCGTTGAGGACACGACTGACCGTCGCCTCGCTGACCCCAACCTTCTTCGCCACCTGAGCAAGTCGTCGTGTCATGAACGCAAGCCTAGCGCAAAATACGCAAGCCAATTGCAGAGAATTCCGATTTTCCGTCGCCCGCGCGACGCTCCACTCGCCCCCGGCCGGGCGTCACCAGGGTGAGGGCGCCGGAGGCTCCACCACCGGAGGCCGGTCGTCACAGGTGATGGTGTTCGGCAGCATCCACCCGGCGAGCCAGCCGCCGTCATTGCCGCCGAGGTCGGTCAGCGCGAACTCCGAGCCGCCGGACGGGAAGTTGAAGGAGCCGCAGTTGTTCACCCCGACCGCGCCGACATTGCGGGCGTCCACGTTCTCGAAGGTGGCGGAGCCCTTCGTACGGGCACTGAGCACCGAGTTGCCGGTGCCGTCGACGCGGATGTCCTTGAAGTGGACGGACGGGATGTCGTAGAGGTCCTTCACTCCGTACTCGCTCACGAGCATGATCGCGTTGTGGGTGCTGTCGAGGTAGTGATCGCCCGTGACCCGGATGTCGGCGTCGATGGAACCGTCCAGGGCGTAGAGCCACAGGGCGCCCAGCCCGATGCGCCAGTTGAGGTCGAGAGTGCCCGCGCGGACCGTGGTGTTGTCGGTGAAGTGCAGGAACCCGCCGAACGGGATGGCGCCGAAGCGCGCGCCCGCGTGCAGCGCGCTGCCTTCGCGCACCGGGTCCGCGACCAGGTTGCCGCTGACCGTGTTGTCACGTCCGCCGTAGAGGGCGATGCCGTTGGCGAGCGTAGGGGACTGCACCGTGTTGCGGGAGAAGGTGTTGCCGGAGTCGGCCGTCTTCTCCGACCACATCGCCAGACCGTCGTCACCGGTATTGCGGACGAAGTTGTCGTGCACGAGCGAACCGGTCACACCCGTATGGAAGTTGAGGCCGTCGGCGACCTGGTCGACGATGACGTTGTCGCGCACGCGCAGGTTCCGCATCGGGCCGTCGAACCACAACCCGGCCTTCGTGTGGTGCAGATACAGACCGCTGATGGTGGAGTCGCTCATGGCGCCGCCGATCGCGTTGACCTGATCGGTGTCGACGCGGTCACGGACATCGCCCTCGACGGCGAAGCCGGACAGGTGCACGTCACGGCTGCCGCCGTCCGCGGCACTCCTGCCGTACAGCCCGACGCCGGTGTGCCGGGAACCGTCGGGCGCGGGAGCGTCCAGGGTGACCTGGCGGCCTTTCAGGATCGTGTGCCAGCTGCCCGCCCCGATGATCGTGACGTCGTCGACCTCGATGTGCCGGTCGACCTGGAAGGTGCCCGGTGGAAGGTAGACGGGCCGGTCGACGCGGCGGGCGAAGGCGATGGCCCGCTCGATCGCGGGCGCCGCATCCCGCCGGCCGGTGGGGTCCGCGCCGAAGCCGCGGACGTCCACTCCCCCACGTACGGCCTTCGGCGGCGCCACCAGCTGGGAATCGAGCAGATCCACCACGGTCCAGGGCGCGCGGCTGCCCGCGGGCACCGTCAACCGCACGCGGTCGCCCGCCCGGTAGGTGCGGTCCAGGAGCAGGCGCTGCTCGTCGTAGAAGTGCGTGGGCCGGAACGGCTTGTCGATCTCCGGGGCCGGCGTGGTGGCCGAGGGCACGCACGAGCACTCGGTGATCCACCAGTCGGGGTGCAGCAGGTCGGCGCGGGGGTCGTTGGTGAACGGGTACTGGTTGTAGAGCCAGGAGTACTGCGACGTGAGCGTCATGGTCGCGCGGTGCCGGCCCGCGACACGCACGTCGAGGGGCGCGGTGATGCCGCCGCCTTCCGGCGCGTCGGGAATGCTGTAACGCACGCTCAGGGCATTGGCGGCGCGCGGCAGGACGAACTCGACGTACTGCCCGGGCGTCAGCCGGACTGCCTTCCGGCCGGACGCCTCCGAAGCCAGCGTGTACGGGGCGCGGTCAGGACCGATGACCGTGCCGTCCGTGGTGACGTTCTCGGCTTCCTGCTCGTCGAAGTCCACGTCCGCGCCGCGCCCGGCGACCAGCGCGGGATCCAGTCCGGCGCGGGTGACGACCGGACGGCTGCCGGACGCGTCGGGGCCACGAGCGGGCGCCGCGGCGGCGATGCCGTCGGCCGCCAGTCCGAGAGAGAGCAGCGCACAGAACAAGGTGGTGGTTCTCGCGCCGGCGCGTGCGCGTACACGTCTGGAAGACATCGGGGACTCGCTTCTGTCGGAGGGAAGGACGCGGCACGTCGAGCGGTGAGCGGGTGGGGAAGGTGCGGTGATCGCGGACATGGGCCTGCGCGGGGCCGCGCGGGCGGGTGGAACCTGCGCGCCCGGCCGACCTGCTCCGGACGGCGGGGCGCGCAGAGAACGACGGGCGGTGCGCGCGGGAAGCCGAGGGTCGGTGTCAGGCGTCGTCGGCGACCCTCAGCCACACCGCCGTGTCCGGTGCCAGGGTCCCGTCGGTGCCGAGCGGCGCGCTGGCCAACAGGAGTTCACGGTGCGGGGGAAGCCCGGCCGGCTCGGCGGACAGATTGACGACGCAGATCACTCCCCCCGGCCGGGCGAAGGCCAGCACTCCTTCCTCGGCGGGCAGCCACCGCATGGGCCCGTCGCCGAAACCCGGCTCGGCGCGGCGGATGCGCAGTGCCTGCCGGTAGAGCGCGAGCATCGAGGTGGCGTCGACGCTCTGGCGGTCCACGGCGTAGCGCTCCCAGTCCTCGGGCTGCGGCAGCCAGGGGGCCGCTCCCGCGCCGAACCCGTAGGCCGGGGTATCGGCCTCCCAGGGCAGCGGCACCCGGCAGCCGTCGCGGCCGGGGTCGATGCCGCCGGAACGGAAGTGCATGGGGTCCTGGATCCGGTCGAGCGGGACGTCCGCCTCCGGCAGGCCCAGTTCCTCGCCCTGATAGAGGTAGACCGACCCGGGCAGCGCCAGGGTCAGCAGCGCGGCGGCCCGGGCTCGGCGCGCGCCCAGGACGAGATCGGTGGGGGTGTCGAAACGCTTGGTGGCGAAGTCGAAGCCGGTGTCGTCACGGCCGTAGCGGGTCACGGTGCGGGTGACGTCGTGGTTGCACAGCACCCAGGTGGCGGGCGCGCCGACCGGGGCGTGCTCGGCGAGGGTGTCGTCGATCGTGCGGCGCAACCGGCCGGGCTCCCAGGGGCAGGACAGGAAGTTGAAGTTGAACGCGGTGTGCAGTTCGTCGGGGCGCAGGTAGCGCGCGAAGCGTTCGGCGTCGGGCAGCCACACCTCGCCGACGAACACCCCGCCGTACTCGTCGGCGATGGCACGCCAGGACCGGTACACGTCGTGCAGTTCGTCCTGGTCGATGTACGGGTGGGGGTCGACGCCCTCCTCGAAGTCGGCGAGCGCGGGGTCCTTGGCGAGCAGTGCGGCGGAGTCGATGCGGACGCCGGCGACGCCGCGCTCGAACCAGAAGCGCAGCACGTCCTCGTGCTCCTGGCGGACCTCCGGGTGGGCCCAGTTGAGGTCGGGCTGTTCGGGGGTGAACAGGTGGAGGTACCACTCGCCGTCCGGGACCCGGGTCCAGGTCGGTCCGGAGAACTGGGAGGGCCAGTTGTTCGGGGGCAGTTCACCGTTCTCGCCCCGTCCGGGACGGAAGTGGAACCGCTCCCGCTCCGCGCTGCCGGGCCCTGCGGCCAGCGCCTGTTGGAACCAGACGTGCTGGTCGGAGACATGGTTGGGGACGATGTCGACGATGACGCGGATGTCGAGCGCGGCGGCCTCGGCGATCAGTTTCTCGGCTTCGGCGAGGGTGCCGAAGGCGGGGTCGATGGTGCGGTAGTCCGCGACGTCGTAGCCGCCGTCGACCAGCGGTGAGGCGTACCACGGGGTGAACCAGACGGCGTCGACTCCGAGTTCGGCGAGGTAGGGCAGTCTCGCCCGGACGCCCGCGAGGTCACCGGTGCCGTCGCCGTCGCCGTCGGCGAAGCTGCGGGGGTACACCTGGTAGATGACGGCGTCGCGCCACCAGTCGGCGGTGCGGGGCGCGTGAGGGGCTGCCACAGAGCGTTCCTTTCGGGCAGGAAGAAGGTCCTCGCCGCCGCCCCGGTTGCTGCGGGGCGGATGGACAGGGCGGCGGCGAAGCTCATTGGGGTGTGTTCCGTGCGGTGGGCGTCAGCCCTTGAGGCCTCCCGCGGTCAGGCCGCTCATGATGTTGCGCTGGAAGATCAGGAAGATGAGCAGCGTCGGTATCGAGGCGATGGTCAGTGCCGCGATCAGCACGTTGACGGGCACGCCGTTGGACAGCGAGTAGATGCCGACGTTGAGCGTCTGTTTGGCGGGGTCGGGCAGCGTGAGCATCGGCCACAGGAAGTCCTTCCAGACTCCGACGACCGCGAAGATCGACACCACGCCGAGGATGGGCCGGGAGATCGGCAGCACGATGGAGCGCAGGGTCCGCATCGGGCCTGCCCCGTCCATGGAGGCGGCGTCCAGGAGTTCCTGCGGGATGGAGTCGAAGAAGCGCTTGAGCAGGAAGATGTTGAACGCGTTGGTGACCGACGGCAGCCAGATCGCCCAGGGCGAGTTGAGCAGGTTGCGCTCCACGATCGGCACGTCCAGAACGGTCAGGTACTGCGGTACGACGAGGACGGTCGCCGGGATCATCAGCGTGGCGAGCATCATGCCCAGGATGGCCTTGCCCAGCACGGGACGGAGCTTGGACAGCGAGTACGCGGCCGCCACGTCCAGAACGAGCTGGAAGGCGAGGGCGCCGAACGCGTAGTAGAGGGTGTTGAACAGCAGCGAGGACAGGTCCATGACGTCCCAGGCCCGGCTGTAGTTCTCCGGTGTGAAGCTGTGCGGTGCCAGGGTGGGCGGGGTCTGGATCACCTCCTGGGTGTCCTTGAAGCCGCTGGAGACCAGCCAGTAGAGCGGCCCGAGGAACACCAGGCTGAATCCGCCGACGACCAGCGCGAAGACGGACCAGTACACCGCCTTGCCCTTGCGTTTGGCGAGCACGGCCGGCGCGATGAGTGTGCGTGTGGACATGGTGGACTCCCCCTGGCCTACTTGTCCTCGGCGCGGCTGATCTTGACGTACAGCGCCGAGAATCCGGCGAGCAGTACGAGGAGCATCAGACCCAGCGCCGCCGCGGCACCGTAGTTGTTGAAGTTGAAGGCGTACTGGTAGATGAGGTAGACGACGGTGGTCGTGGACCCCTCGGGGCCGGCGCCGCCGGTCAGGAGGAAGGGTTCGACGAAGACCTGCATCGTCGCGATGATCTGCATGAGCAGCATCAGCGACAGGATGAGCCGGGTCTGCGGGATGGTCACGTGCCAGATCTTGCGGAACAGGCCCGCGCCGTCGAGTTCCGCCGCCTCGTACAGTTCGCCGGGCACCGACTGGAGTGCGGCGAGGTAGATCAGGGTGGCGCCGCCCATGTTCATCCAGGTCGCGGCGATGACGACGGACAGCATGGACAGGTCGGGGTCCTGGAGCCACTGCTGTTCGGGCAGGTGCAGGAAGCCGAACAGCTCGTTGAGGAGCCCGTATCCGGGGTCGTACAGGTACTTGAAGAGCAGGACCGAGGCGACGGGAGGCAGCATCACGGGCAGATAGACGAGCAGCCGCAGATAGCCCTGCCCGTGCCGGAACTCGTTGATGACCACCGCGACTACGAACGGCACGGCGAAGCCGAGGACCAGCGCCAGGAGGGTGAACAGCAGGGTGTTGCGCCAGGCCTGCCAGAAGGCCGGGTCGTTGAAGACGGTTTCGAGGTTGTCGAAGCCGACCCAGGTCGTCTGTCCGCTCTCGGTCTTCTGGAACGCGAGGAAGAACTCCCGGATCATCGGATACCAGGAGAACACCAGGAAACACAGGACGGCTCCGATGAGGAAGCCGTGGGCCGTCAGGTTGCGTCTGAGGCTTCTGGCGAAGGAACCGCCGGGGGCCGTGGGGCCTGCGGTGCGCGGCTCGGGAGGGCGGGGTGGTCCCGCCTTGCTCGGGGTCAGGCTCGGGGCCGACATCGTCGCTCCTCGGTACTCAACTGCCGTTGCTGCGGCCGAATCCGCTGCCGTTGCAGCAGTGGTGTCTGCCGCCGTATCTGCTGCCGGGCGGGGCCGCCGCGGTAGGGCTGCCCCGCCCCGGCCGGTCACTGGTTGGCCAGGACCTGGTTGACCTGCGACTCGGCGGTGGACAGGAGCTTGTCGATGTCGGCGTTCTTGTTGGTGAGGATGCCGGACATCACGTTGTCGAGGACCTTGTAGATCTCCTGGGCCTTCGGCGGCTCCGCCTTGCCCGGGACCGGGTTGTCCATGAACGCCTTGAAGTTGGCGACCGGCATGGTGGCGTTGGCCTGGCGGGCCGCGTCGTCCTTGGTCTTGGACTCGTTCAGCCAGAAGTTGGGCTGCGGTACCCCGACGGGGAGCTTGTCGGCCTTGGTGCGCTCCCAGTTGAACTGGCCCTTGCCGACGGTGAGGTTCTTGAAGTTGAGCCAGGCGATCGCGGCCTTGACCTTGTCGCCGGAGATGCCCTTCTTGATCATGTAGTTGTTGCCGCCGGCGAGGGTGCTCTGGCCGCCGGGGATCGGCCCCATGCCGAAGTTCTCGTACTGGGCGCCCAGTTGCTGGACCATGTACGCGATGTCGTCGGGCGCGGCGAGGAACATGCCGAGCTTGTCGGTGGCGATCTGCTTCTGCAGGTCTCCCCACTTCAGCAGCTGGGTCTTGCCCATGCTGTCGTCCTCCCAGCGCATGGCGTGGAGGTTCTCGGCGACCTGCTTGCCGATGTCGTTGTTGAAGGCGGCCTTCTTGCCACTCGCGTCGACGATCTCGCCGCCGCGGCTGTACGTCTGCGCGGTGAAGTGCCAGCCGCCGGTGTTGCCGGCGCTGTACTCACCGAAGCCGGCGATGCCGTCGCCGAGGTCGGCGATCTTCTTGGCCGCGGCGCGGACCTCGTCCCAGGTGCGCGGCGGGGTGTCGGGGTCGAGGCCGGCCTGCTTGAAGAGCTTGCGGTTGATCAGCAGGCCCATCGTGTAGTTGCTCGTGGGCAGGCCGTAGAGCTTGCCGTCCTGCTTGAGCTGCCCGAGCACGTTGGGGTCGATGTCCTTGAGCAGCGGCACCGTCTTGTCGTTGACGTACGCGCTGATGTCGGCGGCGCCGCCCTCGGAGAGGACCTGGTCCAGGTCGGTGAAGTAGGTGTAGAAGACGTCCGGTTGCGACTTGGCCTTGAGCATGGCCGTGAACCGCGCCGGTTCCAGGCACTGGCCAGGGGTGGAGCGCCCCTCGATGGTGACGTTCGGGTACGTCTTGTTGAACTCGGCGACGTCCTCCTTCCACTCCTTGAGCTCGGCCGCCTTCGCCGTCGGGGGCATGCAGTCGATGGTGAGGGTCACCTTCGTCTTGGGGTCCAGCGGGGCGGACGGGTCGCTCGATCCGCTCCCCTCGGCGTTGTCCCCGTTGTCACTGCTGCTGGTGCCGCAGGCGGCCAGGGCGGTCAGTGTCAGTGCGGAGACGAGAGCGACCGCGCTGGCGCGGCGCGTACGACGGAACCGGGCAACTCTCATGGGTGGGTCCCCTTCGGGCATGACGTGGAGGAGGCCCCACCTTCGGTACGGGTGCGTTGTGGGGCGGGCCACACTCAACCACCACCGACAAGTGAACGCAAGATTGCGCGTCAAACTCGTAATTGCTCGACAATCGAGCGTCGTCTGGTCGGCAACGATGCAAGAGGGGCCGACACCCGGGTGCGTAACCGAGGAACCGCCGGTAGCGACGGCAAACCGGAATCGGTGCCGCCGAGCGGCGGTCGAACCCACCCGCGCCCGCAAACTCCGACGCTTGGGACGCAAAGGCTTGATAAGCGCGACGGCCAGGCGCTGCGGTTGCCGCGCCTGGCCGTCCTCATGCCGACTTGGAGTGTTGGCGGACTCTGTTCATGCGGAGCCGCGGTTCTTGCGGCGTGTCACTGTGAGCCTGTCGCCACCAGCCTCGCGGTGATGGGTTCGAGCTCGGTCATCAGTTCGTCGAGTTCGGCGGGGGTCAACGCGTCGTAGGGCGGGGCGGCCAGTTCGTCGGTCAGGGTTTCGATGCGTTGTTTGGTCTCGCGGCCCGCGTCGGTGAAGTGGCCGTCGGCGTCGATGAGTCCGCGTTCGCGCAAACGGTCCATGACGGCGGCCAGACGCTTTCTCGGCAGGTGATGGATCCGTCCGAACGACTCCGCGGGGTGGATGCCCATGTCCAGCGCCGACAGCACATGGGCCTGCGTACCGCCGATGCGTGCCCCGACCAGAGCGGCGATGTGCCCGTCACCGCGGTGCTCGCGCAACATCGTCGCAGAGTGCCACAGCCGGGCGACGGGGTCGCTCGGCACCGCAAGGGCGCGCATCCCGGCGTACATCACCCTGCCCTCCGTGGGCGCGCCCGTCGCCGCCTTGGTGGTCAGGTCGGCGGCGCGCACGAGCCCTGGGGAATCGGCCAGTTCAGCACCGAGGATCCGCCGTAGTGAGGCCACGCTGCCCCGCTCCCGTGCGGCGAGCGACGCCTCGGGCGGGATCGTCTCCCAGGCGCCGGGGATGTGCCGTGCCGCTTCCCCCTCGGCGAAGTTGTAGAAGGCGGCGTGCACGACCTCAGCCGGCACCCGCCCCAGCGGCGCCGCGCGGCTGGCGAAATAGCCGTCCCAGTAGGTGCGATGGCCGAGCGCGGCCATTTCCTCATTGCACTCGTCAGCGAGGTAGGTGACGAGGCAGATCGGCTCCAGGAGCTCATGCATACGGCGGGCGATGCGGGTCGTCGAATCCACGCGCGTCCTACCCATCAGGCTCTCCCCTTCGCTAGGTGTGCCGACTTGGACCGTCCCGCACGCCCGAACTCATCGGCAACCGAGAGCCCTCCTCCCGCGCAAACACGGTTCGACCCAGTTCGAATACATCGCGGCCACTCTGCCGCGAAAAGTACGTTGCTCACCGGAACGGCTCCATAAGTGGACCCGTCCCGGTGGATCGACACATGGAAGGAAAACGATGTTCAGGAAGATATCGCTCACCGCGGCGGCACTGGGGCTCGCGATCGTCGGCCCCCTGACACTCACGAGCCAGGCACAGGCCGCGGACCAGACCGCCGCGGCCCCCGCCGCCATATGCGGCTACAACGACAACATCGACGGCTGGGCTCAGTGGATCAACTGCGGCAACTACAGCCACCTGATCGAGACATGGGCTCTGGGTGCCAGCCAGAGCTTCCAGTGCGTGGCCGCCCACTCGACGTACACCTTGGGCCCCACCTGGTTCATCAGCAGCTCGAAGTACGCCGGCGGGGTGGGTTGTACGCCGTGATGACGCGTCTCCAGGGCCGGAACACCGCACGACTGCTTGGTTCGCGGCCTCCCGGAACGCGGCGCTGATCGCCGTGGGCCGCCGACGGGTGTTCGCGAAGGTCCGACCCCACGTATGCCCGGAATGCTGCCACAGCGTTCCGGGAGTCGGCGGCCCGTTCCCGGAGCCTCAGCCGTTGGCCAGGGTGCGATCGAGGAGGGCCAGCAGACGGTCCCAGTGGCGCTGCAGTCCGGCGGGGTCGAAGGCGTCGGTGTCGGACATGGTGAAGCCGTGGACGGTGCCGGGGTAAATCTCGGAGGTGTAGTCGACCCCCGCGGCTTGCAGGGCATGGTTCAGCTCGCCGAGAGCCTCGGGCGTCAAGTCGCCTTCCGCGTGGCCGAGATGGACCTGGCCGGTGATCTTGGCGAGGAGGCCGTGCAGGCCGTCGGGCCCGTCCGCCACCACGGGGCAGTGGAATCCGGCGACGGCGGCCACCTGGCCGGGGTGGGCCGCGGCCGTACGCAGCGCCAGGAGGCCGCCGATGCAGTAGCCGGTCACCGCGACCGGACCGGCGCCGACCTCGGGCTGTGCGGTGAGGAACCTGAGGTAGGCGTCTGCGTCACCCAGGACACGCTCGTCGGCCAGGTGCGCCTCGATCAAGGGCATCAGCTGGGCGAAGATCGCGGGCCGGGCGTCTTCTCCGATGCGCTCGGGAAGTTCGATCACCGGTGCGGGGCCGTGCCGGTAGAAGTAGTTGGGGACCAGCACGTAGTACCCGTGCCGGGCCAGTTCGCGGGCCATCTCCCGCAGTACGGGCCGGATCCCGAAGCCGTCCGCGTACATCAGGACCCCTGGGTGCCGCGCCCCGTCGTCGGGGAAGGCGACCAAAGCGTCGGCCTGGCCGTCCGCAGTGGCGATGTGCAGCGTCTTGGTGGGCATCAATTCTCCTGTCGTGACTGACGTGGCGTGCTGTGATCGTCACGACAGGAGGCGGAGCGCGCGCGGCAGCGCCAGACCCCCGACCCAACTGCGGGCCGACGTCGGCCCGTACGGCGCTCAGAGGAGCACCGGGTCGCCAATCCGTGTGTGGCGCGACGCCGTCCCGGTATTCATACTGCGCAGCGTAGCCCAGCGAACGAAAGACCCTCGTCGTCACAGCCAAGGCTCACGACTGCGCCGACCCGACAGGTGGGGTGCGTTCGTGCGCTGCGCGGGGTAGGAACACCGGGGTCGGACCGGACGCACGTCTGAGGGAACTGGCATGACGGGGCACGCGTTCATCAGCTACAGCCGGAAAGACAGGTCCTACGTCGCCGATCTCAAGTCCCGTCTCCGCCAGGAGGGCATTTCCTTCTGGGTCGACGACGACCTCGAATACGGCGACAGATGGGCCTCCACCGTCCAACGGCAGATAGACCAGGCAGCTGTGCTGGTCGTGATCGTCACGCCGGCCGCTCTGGCCTCGGAATGGGTCGACCGGGAGCTGAGCTACGCTCAGGAACTCGGCGTCCCCGTACTCCCGTTGCTGCGCCGTAAAGTGACCTCGCTGCGCCTGGCGAACCTGCAGTTCGAGGATGTGACAGACGGCCGGATGCCGTCTCCCGGCTTCTTCGGGCGGGTGCACGGACTGGTGAGCGCTGTGCCAGGAGACACCGGGACCCGACCTGCCCCCTACACCGCCTCCACGCCTGCGCGCCGCCGCGGGCCCCGCCGTTTCATCGGGCCGGTCGACCGCACGCCTACCCAGCTCTGGAGCTGCCGGACTCCGTTGATCGCGACGGCGCTCCTGGGCTTACCTGCCTTCCTCAGCGAACGTCCCGACACCCCGTTCCTCATGGTGTTCGGGTTGGTCTATCCGCCTCTTTGCTGGGCCCGCAGGCGTCGGTTCACCAAGGCGGGCGCATGGGTGGCGGACGTGACCATGACGGTGATACTCGCCGCCGTCACCTTCTATCTGTCCGGCAGCGCCGTCGACCTGATGGGTGGGGAAAGCGATCCGTGGGTTCTCGCTCCGACACCCGCCGCGGTTCTGCTGTGCTGGTTCGCTGTCGCGGCCTGGGCGGCCCAGGCCTTCCGCGACCGGCCACGCTGAGGCCCGTCGACCGTCCCCCTTGATGGTTGCCATCAGGCCGTACCGCGAGACACCGTCCGCCGGGACCCGCGGCTCGCGGGTCCCGGCGGGCGGTCAGGGGCGGCGCGCGGCGTCACCCGTCGCGTCGGTCACGGGAACGACGTCAGCTTCGAGGGCACGGTGTCCGTCCCCGAGGTCGGTGCGCCGGTGTTGTTGACGACGTGGGCGTACTGGCCCTTGCCGCCGAGCGAGATCACCAGCACGTCGTGCAGCTTCACTCCGGCGGTGACCGGGACCTGGAAGCCGTGTGTCTGGACGATCGTCGGATCGGAGGTGTAGTTGCAGTAGCTGCCGAGTCCCCACGCCTCGTGCTGGGTCACCGAGTCGGCGACCTTGTAGGCGGCGTAGCCGACGATGCCGTCGTGGGTGATGGCGGCGGCGTTCGGGGCGTCGTAGGCCTTCTCGTTCTGGAAGAAGATCGTGCGGCCGCGTTCGCCGTTCCACAGGACGTCGTACTTGTTGAAGTGCTCCACGAACAGGCCCGTGGCCAGGACGTCGTCGCCGTTGACGCGCAGGCCGTAGTCGGCGCGGTTGGTGTCCCAGCCGACGCCGGTGCCGTGGTCGGCGCGCCACAGCCAGGTGTGGTCGATGACGACGTCGTCGCTGTTGACGACGACGGAGTTGGTGGCGAGGCCGGCTCCGGCTCCGCCGATGCGGACGAACACGTCCTGGACGGTGGTCGGGTCGGCGGAGTGGTCGGCGCCGGCGCCGGGCTGCCCGATCTGGAGGAGGGTGTCGGAGTTGACGGGGCCCGCGTCGATGAGGAAGCCGGCGAGGCGCACGCCGTCGACGTCGGCCACGTGCATGGCGTCGATGCCGTTGTCCGGTACGAGCGTGGCCAGGCCCAGTCCGAGGACGACGGTGTCGGCGCGGGTGACGTTGACGGTCTGGTCGAGGTGGTAGACGCCGGGCGTGAACAGGAGGTTGAGGCCCTGGGCGAGCGCCTGGTTGATGGTGGCGGCGGTGGCGCCGGGCTTGACGACGTAGAACTGGTCGAGCGGCAGGGAGGTGCCGGCGTTCGCCGGCCAGGACACGCCGCGGGCGTTGGTGCGCTTGGCGGGCACGAACACCTTGTAGGTGCTGCCGTCGAGGTAGAGGAAGGGCTTCTCGCGGGAGACGGGCGTGGTGTCGAGGGTGGTGTACGGGCCCGAGTCGAAGTTGGTCGCCGGGGCGCCCTGCACACCGGTGAAGGTCATGTTCCACACGCCGTTGGTCCAGCCGCCGACGGAGCTGTCGCGGGTGTACCACTGCTGCTGGGAGTAGGGGCCGACGGTGCCGTCGATCTTGGAGTCGGCGATGTAGCCGCCGGAGGCCCAACCGTAGCCGTTCGGGGCCAGGTTGAGGCCACCCTTGACGTGGATACGGCGGAAGGGGGCGGCCTGGGCGACGGCCCAGCGGTCGGTGCCGTTGGACGGTGTGATGGCGAGGTTCTCCGCCGAGCGCCAGAAGTTCTGGGTGGCGTTGCCGTTGAACCAGCCGGCGTCGACGGTGATGTCGCCGTTGATCTGGGTGTCGTCGGGGTTGAGGCCGAGTCCCGAGATCGAGGTGTAGAAGCCGAGTTGGGCGTTGATGCCGTTGTAGGTGCCGGGCTTGAGCAGGAACTGGTAGCGGCCGTTGCCGAACTGGCTGGACTCCTGCTGGGCGAAGACGTCGTCGAACTTCTGCTGGAGGCCCGGGGTGTTGGGGTCGACGACGATGACGTTCGGTCCGAGGTCGCCGCCGCCCTGGACCGGGGGAACGCCGCCGGTGGTGGTGTGGACGGCGACCTCCCACAGGGAGTAGCCGTAGCCCGTGGCGCGGACGGTGCCGTTGACCCGGAGGTAGCGGCCGGAGCCGGTGACGTCGTAGGAGGCCGTGCCGCCGCTCGCGCCGGTGACGCTCTTGAGGGTGCTCCAGTTCTGGCCGTCGGAGGAGGCCTGGATCTGGAACTCCTTGGCGTAGGCGGCCTCCCAGCTCAGGTCGATCTTGCAGAGGTCCTTGACCGAGCCGAGGTCGACCCGCACCCACTGCGGGTCGGAGGCCTGGCTGGACCAGCGGGTGCCGGTGTCGCCGTCGAAAGCGGCGGAGGCGGGGGTGCCGGCGTTCTCCGTGGAGGAGGCCGAGGCGGGCCTGCCCTTCGCGGCGTTCGCCGTGTCGCAGGAGGACGTGCCGGTGCCCGAGGTGCCGAAGACCTGGAACTCCCAGAGGGAGTAGCCCCATGGGGTGGCGCGGTGGATGCCGTACATCCTGACGTAGCGGCCCTGTCCGGAGACGTCGAGGGTGTCGGTGCCTCCGTCGCCGCCGGTGACGGAGGTCAGGTCGGTCCAGGTGCTGCCGTCGGCGGATGCCTGGATCTTGTAGTCCTTGCCGTAGGCCGCCTCCCAGGTGAGGACGACCTTCGAGAGCGTGGCGGTGGCGCCCAGGTCGACCTGGAGCCACTGGGTGTCGGTGGCGGCCGACGACCAGCGGGTGGCGGTGTTGCCGTCGAAGGCGGCGGCTGCCGGGGTGCCGGCGTTCTCGTCGGAGGAGGATGTCGCCGTCTTGCCTTGTGACAGCGGGAGTTCGGCCGCGCCGGCCGAGTGGGCGGCGGGGAGGGCGAGCAGCGCTGCCAGGGCGGCGAGCACGGCGCCCATGGATCTCAGTCTCATGGAGGTCCCTGCGGGTGTGGTGGGGAAGGGAACACGGGGAGTTGCCGACGTGCAGGCGGATCGACACGCCAAGGGCTGCACCCCGACGCTTAGTTCACGTCTTGATTTAACTGATGAGTCGCAACTCCCGGCAAGCCTTCGGAAGTTGAAATCTTTCCGGGTCGGCTTCTGCCGGATCCCTTGACATCTTGATGACATGCCCTCAACACTCCTCGGCGGGAGAGCGCTCTCCCACATCCGATCCGGCGCTCCCTGACGCCGAGCCGCGCCATCGCGCCGAGCACTCGCTCCAGACCCCCACAGCACAGGAGGAGATCTCCATGTCACCGAGATCGAAAGGCCTGTCAGCCACGCTGATCACCGGCGCGCTCCTGCTGACCTCGCTCGGACTGGGCGGCGTCGCCGTCAGCTCCGGCCCGCCCGCACCGCACAGCTCGGCCGCCCGGACGTTCGCGGCCACGCACTCCGGGCACGCGATGGCCGCGTCCACCGCCAACTCACCCGAGGACCCGGACGGCGACGGCTACATTCCCGCGAACCCGCCGGTCACCGGCGTGACACCGTCCACACAGAACCCGCCCCACCGCTACTTCCACGAGTTCCAGGCCAACTGCTCGGTCACCCACACCCGGCCCGACGACCCCATCGTCTACCCGCAGCAGCCCGGCACCTCCCACGACCACACGTTCATGGGCAACACCACGACCGACGCCTACAGCACCACGGCCTCACTGGAGACCGGCGCCACCACCTGCAAGGCACCGGGTGACCGGTCCGGCTACTGGATGCCCACCCTCTACAACGGCGACCGGCAGATCCTCCCGGTGGGACCGCAGGTCATCTACTACAAGGCGGGCGTCACCGACTACACCAGCGTGCGCCCCTTCCCCAAGGGTCTGCGGTTCGTCGTCGGCAGCCCGATGCAGAGCGCCGACGAGTTCCGCCACCACCCCGGCTTCGTCGAAGGCTGGGAGTGCGGCGACAGCTTCTTCAACACCGAGTTCCCGGCGACATGTCCCGACCGCGCCGACGTCCAGCTCAACATCCGCTTCCAGGCCCCCAGTTGCTGGGACGGCAGGTACCTCGACACCCCCGATCACAAGAGCCACATGGCCTACCCCGTGGTCAAGCCCGGCACGAACGACAACATCTGCCCGGCCGACCACCCGGTCGCCCTGCCGATGATCGAGTTCAAGATGGCCTTCCCGGTCAACGGCGACATGTCCAAGGTGCGTCTGGCCAGCGGAGCGGGCCACACCTTCCACTACGACTTCTTCAACGCCTGGGACTCCCCCACGCTCAAGGCGCTGGTCGACCACTGCGTCGTCGGCGGGCTCCAGTGCGACGCACGCGGCTACGACCAGACCCACCCGGAAGCGGGCGCGGCACTCGACGAGCACTACCAACTCCCCTGAGGAGCAGCAGCGATGACCCCACGACCCCGCACACGCTCCAGAACCCGCCGCACCGCGGCGCCCCTCACCGCCGGTGCCCTGGCCGCCGGCTTCCTCATCGCACTGCCCACCACCCAGGCCCACGCCGCCGGCAGCGTCGTCAAGGTCACCGGCCACCAGGGCGCCTGGCAGTTGACGGTGGACGGACGGCCGTACCTGATGAAGGGACTGACCTGGGGCCCGAGCGTCGCGGACGCCGAGAAGTACATGCCGGACCTGCGGTCCATGGGCGTCAACACGATCCGTACCTGGGGCACCGACGCCTCCAGCAAAGCCCTGTTCGACTCCGCGGCCGCCCACGGCATCAAGGTCGTCGCCGGTTTCTGGCTCCAGCCCGGCGGCGGCCCCGGCAGCGGCGGCTGCGTCAACTACGTGACCGACACCACGTACAAGAACCACATGCTCGACGAGTTCCCCCGGTGGGTCCAGACGTACAAGGACAACCCCGGCGTGCTCATGTGGGACGTCGGCAACGAGTCCGTCCTCGGCCTCCAGAACTGCTACAGCGGTGCCGAGCTGGAAAGGCAGCGCGACGCCTACACCACCCTCGTCAACGACATCACCAAGAAGATCCACGCCGTGGACCCGGACCACCCCGTCACCTCCACCGACGCCTGGGTGGGGGCGTGGCCGTACTACAAGAAGAACGCGCCGGATCTCGACCTGTACGCCGTGAACTCCTACAACGCGGTCTGTGACATCAAGTCCGCCTGGGAGCAGGGGGGTTACACCAAGCCCTACATCGTCACCGAGACCGGTCCGGCCGGCGAGTGGGAGGTGCCGGACGACACCAACGGCGTCCCGCTCGAACCCTCCGACCGGGCCAAGGCCGACGGCTACACCCGGGCCTGGGGCTGCGTCACGGGACACCAGGGCGTCGCGCTCGGCGCCACGATGTTCCACTACGGCACCGAGTACGACTTCGGCGGCATCTGGTTCAACCTGCTGCCCGCGGGCCAGAAACGTCTGTCGTACTACGCGGTGAAGAGGGCCTACGGCGGCGACACCACGCACGACAACACACCGCCCGTCATCTCCGACCTGGCCGTGGAGGGCAACGCGGGCAAGGTGGCGGCCGGGCACGACCTCGTGTTGTCGGTGAAGGCCACCGACCCCGACGGCGACCCGCTCTCCTACGAGGTCCTCGACAACAGCATGTACGTCGATCAAAGCAAGAACCTGGCCTCGCTGCCCTTCACCGACCTCGGCGGCGGCCGACTGAAGGTGACCGCACCCGACCGCCCGGGCGTGTGGAAGATGTACGTCAAGGTGACCGACGGGCGCGGCAACGTCGGCGTGGAGACCCGCTCGATCCGCGTCGTCCCACCTGTACCCCAGGGCACCAACCTGGCCCAGGGCAGACCGGCCACCGCCTCGTCGTTCCAGGCGAGTTACGGCGACTGCCCCTGCCCCGCCGCCAACGCGGTCGACGCGAACCCCGCCACCCGCTGGGCCGCCGACTGGAGCGACCCCCAGTGGCTCCAGGTCGACCTCGGCACCCGCACCACGTTCCGGCACGTCCAGCTGTACTGGGAGGCGTCGTACGCGAAGGCGTACACCATCCAGACCTCCGACGACGGCCAGAACTGGCGGACCGTGCACACCGTGTCCGACGGCAACGGCGGCATCGACGACTTCGACGTCACCGCGACGGGCCGGTACGTCCGGGTCAACGGCACGGCGCGGGGCACTGGCTGGGGCTATTCGCTGTACGAGTTCGGCGTCTACGCCTGACGGTCGCCCTGTCGGGCCGTACCCCGTCGGATCGGCGCCGGAGAGCGCTCTATTGCTTGATCGGCCGGTCCGTTAGGGTGCCTGCATGCGCAGACGGGCCCCGACGTTGGAGGACGTCGCCCGGGAGGCCGGTGTCTCCCGGGCCACCGTGTCCCGGGTCGTCAACGGCACCCGCAACGTCGATCCGGAGATACAGGACCTGGTCCGCCGCGCCATCGACCGAACGGGATACGCCCCCAACCGGGCCGCCCGTTCCCTGGTGACCCGGCGGACCGAGACCGTGGCCCTGGTGGTGTCCGGCGCGGGAGACACCACGGACGCCGCCCAGAACGCCTTCGCCGCCCGCGTGTTCGCCGACCCCTTCTTCGGACGGGTGGTCGCGGGCGTCGTCGGCCATCTACGCCCCCGCTCCCTGCACCCCGTGCTGATGTTCGCCGAGTCCGCCGAGGCCCGTCAGGAAGTGCTGACGTACCTGCGGCAGGGGCGTGCCGACGGCGCCCTGGTGGTCTCCACCCACGCCGACGACCCGTTGCCCGCCCTCCTCGCCGACGCCCGGCTCCCCGCGGTGCTCTTCGCCCGGCCCTCACGTCCGGTTCCGCTCAGCTACGTCGACCTGGCGCACCGGGACGGAGCACGCCTGGCCGCCGAGCACCTCCTCGCCCGCGGCTGCCGCCACCTCGCCACGATCAGCGGCCCCTTGGACGTCGCCGCGAGCCAGGAGCGACTGGCCGGCTTCCGCGACACCCTCGCCCGGCACGGCCGCCCCTACGTCCCCGTCGCCGAGGGCGGCTTCACCCTCGACAGCGGCATCGCGGCCATGTCCGACCTGCTGGCCCGCCACCCCGACACGGACGGTGTGTTCGCGGCCAACGACCTCATGGCGCAGGGCGCGTGCCAGGTGCTGCGCGAACGTGGGCGCCGGGTTCCGCAGGACGTGGCCGTCGTCGGCTTCGACGACTCCAGCGTCGCCCTCACCTGCCGGCCCCAACTGACCACCGTCCGCCAGCCGGTCGAGGAGATGGCGGCTCAGATGGCCCGTCTGCTCGACGACCACGTACACGGTGTACGGACCGAGGCGACATCGGTCGTCTTCGAGCCGGAACTCGTGGTGCGCGAGTCGGCGTGAGTGAGGAAGATCCACCGCACGTCCAGAGCATCCACGACGGACCGAACCGCCTTGCCGTCGGCATTCCAGGAACGCCTTCGGGTGCCGACCGATCATCCCGCTGACACGGCCTCCACCCCCGTGGCAGGGTCGGCGGGTATCGACTCGGCAGAGGGAAGGGGCTTCCGTGGAAGCAGGGATGTGGGACGCGCTGGTCAGCGTGGCGAAGGAGACGTACACCGCCTCGCTGGGCGAGGGCACGGTTCCGCGCCCGCTCATCATGCCGCTGGTGCGCGGCGAGTTGGTCGGGATGATCTGGGCCCGTCCGCTGAAGGCCGGTCAGGACGCGCTCACCGGGATCGCCGAACTCGCGAACATCGCCGCGGCGGCCGGCGCGGACGAGGTGGTCCTGGTCTGGGAGACCCACGACGTCGCCACCGCCTGCGAGCTGCCCGTGGCCGGCCCGGCGCCCTGCCTGAACCTGGCGCTCGCCACTCGGGACGGGCACGTCCTGCACCAGTACCCCTACAACGAGGAGCTCCTGTCCCGCAGTTCCGAGGGCTGGGCGTCGATCGCCCCGGACTGGATGCCGGCCCCCGCGCCGCAACCGGGCGGCGAACTGGTGCCGCCGATCCAGGCCGCGGTGGACTTCTCCTTCATCCCGATCGAGATCGACCACCCCTCGCCGTTCGGCGTCACCGTCGTACTGATGGAAGAGGACGGCTACCGGGTGAGCCTGACGGAAGCGTTCGCCTGTTGACCCGTCGCCCGAGGACCGGACCACCGGGCGATCCGTCCGCGCCGATGGATCGCCTGCCGTAGTCAACCGGTGTCACATCCTGTCAACTGCGCGCTTCGGGTGGGCGGAACCAGCAGACTGGGTGGGTGGCGGACGTGGATGTGGTCGTGAATCGGATGCTGGCCCGTTTCGATGTGAGCCGCTCGTCGGAGGTGAACCGAGCGCTGGCGTCCGCGACTGAGGACCCGCGCAGTTGGCTGGCGCCGGCCGCAGGCCTGCTGCGCGCTTCGTGGAACGGGGACGGCCCGGGTGCGGCGGCTGCCACGGCCGCCCTGATGGGGCTGGCGTTGGACACGGCCCCGCATGACCATCCCGAGCGCGCCCGGTGGGCGCTGCATCTGTGGCTGGCGGAACACACCCTCTCCACGCTGTACGGGGACTACCGGCTGTCCCAGGAAGTACGTCACCGTCTCGCCGCGCAGACCCAGAACCGCGCGGCGAGCGATCCGGTGGCGGTCGCGGCCACGTACCCGGATCTGCCGTTGCCCCGCCACTTCGAGGCGCCCGCACCCATCGAACGTGACGCCGAACGCCTCGTCGCCGGGCTGCCGCGGGACGACCTCGCTCTGGCCACGCTGCTGGTCCGGCTCGCCCGGGCCGCCTACCAGCGCTACGAGTCCGGGAACACCGCGCAGCTCACGGACGCCTGGGAACGGGCGCGTGCCGCGCTCTCCGCCGTGACACCGGACCACATCGAGGCGGCGGCGGTCGGGCGTATGGCCGCCTACGCCGGCGTCGCCTGGTTCCGCCTGCACCTGCAGGACCGTTCGGCGGTCGAGACCGCGGTCCGCGCGGGACGCCTCGCCGTGGACGCCGTACACCGCGCTCGGGGCCACGGAGCCCCCTACGACCGGTACGAGGCCGCCACCGCGCACTTCGTCCTGGCGATCGCCCTCATGTCGGCGGCGACCGACCATCCGGACCTGGCGACCGTCGACGAGGCGATCGCCCACCTTGAGGCGTTCCGGACCGACGGGCCTCCGGACGACCGCGGCATGTACGGCGTCAACATGGCGTCCATGCTGAGCGCCCGGGGCTTTCTGGCGTGGTCGCCGGAGGATGTGACACGGTCGGATGAGCTGTGGGCCGCGCTGGAGCGTGACTTGCCGGCCGGTCATCCGCTGCTTCCGCACATCGCGCTCAAGCGGGAAGGCGCGGCCAAGGTGGTTCGGCTGATGCGCACCTTCCCGTTCAACGTGAGCGGGTTGATCGGCGATCTGAAGCCCTTGTTCGGCAGCGTGCTGACAGAACTGCCTCCGTTGCAGCTGGACGCTCCGCTGACGCCGCCCGGCTATGTGTCCCCCGGGTCGGGGGGACAGCCTGGGACGGAGTGGGACTCCGACAGTCAGGGTGTCCCCTTCTCCGCGATGACGGCGCCGGTCGCCGAGCCCGTTTGGCCTCCCGGTCCGGACACGGTGCCCGCCCCGGGTCCGCAGCCGGCTTCCGAACCGGTCACCTCACTGTTCGGGACCTCGCCGCCACCGCTCGCCGATCTGCCGCCGGACGCGGCGGCCGTCTGGCGCAGCATGGTGGCGGACGACGGCACGCCACTGGATCCACGGCTTCTCGCACTCGCCGAGAAGGAGTTGCGCGACCGGCTCGCGCGACCGGGCCGGGACGACGGACGCGGCTGGATGGCGTCCGTCCTGGTCCATGTCATAGCCATCGGCTCCACCCTCAGCAATGACCCGGCGCAGATGGAGCGGGCCGTCAGGTGCGGTGACGAGGTGCTGGCGGACCTGCCTCAGGCCGGCCCCCACTACATCGACCTGTTGTGCACGGTGGAGAACTACCGGCACATGTACGGCGTGATGTGCCGGCACAGCGCGACCGTCGAACGCGCCGCGAGCGCCCTGCTCTGGGCCAGGGAGCAGTTGCCCGTGGGCTCGATCGCCTGGCTGGGTGGCTCGATCACCTATGCGCATGCGCTCTCCGACCTGTCAGGGCTGTTGCGCGACCCGGTCAGGTCGGCGGAGGCGGTACGCATCACGCAGGACGCGTTGCGACGGCTGGAGGCACTGCCGGAGCAGGCGGCCGTCCTCGGCACGGAGTCGTTCCAGGGCCGCCTGCGCCCGGCGTTCGACCAGATCCACCGTGCCGTACTCGCCACCGATGCCTACGTGCGGGCGGACAACGACGCCTTCGACTCGGCCCAGGCGCGGTGGGATCCGGCAGCGGAACAACTGCTGCCGCCGACCGCGAGGTTCGAGAACGCCCGCTCGGCACTCCTGCGCGCCATCGAGAGCCGCGCGTGGGACCAGGCCGCCGACGCCGCCGCCGTCGCACTGGACGTACTGCCCCTGCTCACGTCGCGCGCCCTGGGCCGGGACGATCGTCAGAACGCCCTGCGCGCCGCGATGCAGGGCCGCCCCTACCTCATGGCCACCGTCCGCGGGGGTGACGCGGGTCTGCCTGACCAGATCGCGGGGACCAGTCTCGGCCGTACCGGATGTGCCGTGGCCATCGCGGCGGGCCGGCCCGAGCAGGCGCTGACGTTGCTGGAACAGGGCCGGGCCGTACTGATGGCTCAGGACCTGGAAGCCCGTACCGACGTCTCGGACCTGGCCGAGGCCTGTCCCGAACTGGCCGCCCGATTCACGGCCCTCAGTGACCGGATGCTGCGCGCCGAACGGGCCGGCGCGGGTGAGGAGTCGGCGCGGGTGCGCGAACAGCACACCGTGGCAGAGGAGTGGCGGCTGCTGTTGACGGACGTCCGGGCACAGCCCGGGTTCGAGCGGTTCCTGCTGCCGCCGACCGTCCGGCAGCTGCGGGACGAGGCGGCTCAAGGGCCGATCGTCATGATCAATGTCGACCCGCTGCGCTGCGACGCGCTCGTGGTGACCACGGGAGGCGTCAGGCACGTGCCGCTCGATGTGACCGAGGGCGATGTGGCCGACAGGGCGCAGGAGTTCCTGGCCGCGGTCGCCCTGGACAGTGACTCACCACGCGAGCAGGAGCAGGCGCGCGAGGTCGTCTTCCGCACGCTGGAGTGGCTGTGGGACACCGTGGCCGAACCGGTCCTCGACGCCGCGGGGCTCACCGCGCCCCTCCCCCACGACACGCCCCGGCAGACGATCCCCCGACTGTGGTGGTCCGCCTCCGGCCCCCTGGCCCACCTGCCGCTGCACGCCGCCGGTTACCAGCGCAAGGGCCACCTCGCCCAGCGGCGATCGGTCCTGGACCGGGTCGCCTCCTCCTACACCCCCGGCGTCAGGGCGCTGCGCCACGCCCGTCAGGCGGCCACACTAACCGGTGCGAGGGGCTCGTACCTGGCCGTGGCTCAGCCGACCGGGGCCGGCGGTTCCCCAGGGGCGTCCGCCAGGGAAGTGGCCTCGGTCGCGCGGGTGTTGGCGTCACTGCGCATCCTGGACGGCCCCGATGCCACTCCGGCCCGGGTGCTCGCCGAACTGCCCGCGGCAGCCGTGGTGCACTTCGCCTGCCATGGCGTGAGCGACGCGGAGAATCCGGCCGCGAGCCGACTGTCCCTGGCGGGCGGGCCGCTGAGCGTCGCCGAGATCTCCCGGCAGCGACTGCCCCACGCACAGCTCGCACTCCTCCTCGCCTGTCACACCGCCCGGACCAACCGGCTGCCCGACGAAGCGATCCACCTGGCGTCGGCCTTCCAGGTGGCCGGCTTCCCCCAGGTGATCGGCGCCCTGTGGGAAGCCGCCGACCTGGCATCGGGCAAGCTGACGGAGCAGTTCTATCGCGCCGTCCGCGGTTACGGGTCCGGCATCGACGTACGCCAGGCCGGCCGCGCCCTGCACGTCATCGTGCACGGCCTGCGCACCCGTTACGCCAAGTCCCCCGCCGTCTGGGCGCCCTACATGCACACGGGATGCTGAGCGCGGTGCGGACGTCCACAGAGGCGTCGGATGCCGTCTGACAGGGGTGAGGGCTCGCAGGACACGGCCCGCGTGCGGTACGCGGAAGGCGTCGCCGTTCTGGAGGAGGCCCGCCGGCTGCGGGACGAGGCTCTGCTGTCGCGCGCCGTAGGACTGCTGCGGCGCTGCGCGGACGCCGCGGACACGCGTGTCGCCGCGCTGTCGGCGCTGGACGTGGCGTTGAAGACCCGCTACTCCTGGACCGGGGACCTCACCGATTTGCACGGCGCGACACAGGCCGGACGGGCGGCGCTCGACGCCCGTGGCGGGAGCCATCCGGACCGGGCGGCGGCCATGGTGAACCTCGCCGACTCGTTGCGTGTACTGGCCGAACGGACCGGGGACGGCGACGCGTTGGACGAGGCGATACGCCTGGGTGAGGCCGTGGACGCGCAGGGGCACACCCATCCGTTGCTGCGCGTCGTGACGCTCAACAACCTCGGGTTGTGTCTGCGGGTGCGGTTCGAGGCCGGCGGCGACCTGACGGACGTCCGGCGTGCCGCCGACGTCGGGCAGCGGGCGGTGGACGCGATGCCGGACGGGTACGCCGATGCTGCGTCCGTCCTGTCGAACCTCGCCGGCACCCATCAGACGTGGTTCGAGCGCAGCCACGAGCGCTCCGCCCTGGACCGGGCCGTGGAGTTGGGCCGTCGAGCGGCGAAGGCAGCGCCCGACGGGCATCCGTCCCGGGCGAGCATCCTGTCGAACCTCGGAACGGCGTTGCAGATCCGCTGCGAGGCCACCGGTGACAGCGCCGATCTGCGTGCGGCCATCGAGACGGGCGGCGCGGCCGTGCGGGCCACGCACCCACGCGATCCGGCGCTGCCGGCCAGGCTCGCCAACCTCGGTACCGCGCACGTGACCCGGTTCGGCCTCAGCGGTGATCCCCAGGATCTCGACGACGCGGTCCGGCTGCTGGAGAGGGCGATCGAGGCCACCGAGGCCGATGATCCGGCCCTGCCGGGTCGGCTCGCCAATCTGAGTGTGGCGGCCCGGCTGCGTTTCGACGCGTGCGGCGGCGCAGCCGATCTCGACCTGTCCGTCGCCGCCGCACGGCGGGCCGTTGGGGAGTGCCGTTCCGGGCACCAGGGCCTGACCGGGCACCTGTCCAACCTCGGCGCGGCACTGCGGGCGCGCTTTCGGTCGAGCCGGGATGCTGCCGACGCCGAGGAGTCCGCGGCGGCCTTCCGTCAGGCCCTGGACCTGAGTCCCGCCGACCACCCGCGGCGTGCGGCCTTTCTGTCCAACCTCGGCGGGGTCCTCTACGAGCGGGCCGCGCTCGGCGAGACGGCGGCACTCGGCGAGACGGCAGCACACGACGGTCCGGCGACGCCCGACGAGACGGCAGCACACGACGGTCCGGCGACGCCCGACGAGACGGCAGCACACGACGGTCCGGCGGCACTCGACAGTCCAGCGACGCCCGACAGTCCAGCGATGCCCGACGATAGGGCGGCGCCGACCCACCACGCGGCCCTCGCGGTCCGCGTCTTCCGCGAGGCAGCCGAGATGCCGACCGCGCAGACCCGGGTGCGGGTGGCCGCGGGTGCCGCCTGGGGGCGCCTCGCGGCCGAACTCGGCGACTGGGACACCGCGGTCGCGGGCCTGCGCCTGACCGTCGGACTGCTCGGCCTGCGCGCTCCGAGGGAACTGGACAGGGAGGATCAGGAACGGGAGCTCGCCGAGCACACCGCGCTCGCCTCGGACGCCGCGGCCTGCGCGATCCGCCTCGGTGACCTTCCGCAGGCGGTGACGCTGCTGGAGCAGGGTCGCGGCATCCTGCTCGGGCAGGCGCTGGACGCCCGCACCGACCTCACCGACCTGGGCCGCCGCGACGCCGCCCTGGCCGACCGTTTCCGCGAGGTGTGCCACCGCCTGGACAGCCCGGTGCCCGACCCGGGCCATGCCGACGTCGACGGCACCGCCCTTCAGGAACGCAGGGCCCTGGCCCGCGAGTTCGACGCGGTCCTCGGGGCGATCCGCGCACTGCCGGGTTTCGAGACGTTCCTCGGGCCGCCCTCCTTCAGCGAGTTGGTGCCGCCGCCGGGCACCGGGCCCGCGGTCCTGGTCAATCTCAGCGAACTGGGCTCCGACGCCCTGATCGTCCACGGTGACCACCCGTCCCGCGTCCCGCTGCCGCTCGCGACACCCGAAGCGGTCCGCGCCCGGGTATCCGTCCTGCTCACTTCGCTGGAAGCCATCCAGGGCGAGGACACCCCCGACCGTGACGCCCGCACACGGCAGGAGGAGCGCATCCACGGTGTGCTCGACTGGCTGTGGCACGCGGTCACCGGGCCGGTCCTGCGCCACCTCGGCACACCCGCGACGCCCGATCCCGGCCTGCGCCCCCGGGTGTGGTGGATCCCCACCGGCCTGCTGTCCTTCCTGCCGCTGCACGCCGCGCAACGGCGCGACACGCACGGGAACCCGGGCGAGGGAGGTGCACTCGACCGTGTGGTGTCCTCCTACAGCCCCACCCTGCGCAGCCTGTCGTTCTCCCGTCGCCCGCAACCACCGGGACACGACCGGCTGCTCATCGTCTCCGCCGCGGCAGCGCCCGGGCATGCCGCCCTGCCCGCCACCCGCCGGGAGACCACACGCCTCAAGGCGCTCCCGGTGGCCAAGACACTCCTGGCCCATAACACCGCCACCCGCGACCGGGTCCTCACCGCGCTGGCGGACCACAGCTGGGCGCACTTCGCCTGCCACGCCACGACCGACACCGCCTACCCCTCACGCAGCGCCTTGGTCCTGCACGACCACGACAGCGCGCCGCTGCGGGTGTCGGACATCGTCACGGCCCGGCCCCCCGACGCCAAGGTCGCCTATCTGTCGGCCTGTTCGACCGCGCAGGGTGCGGCGCTCCTCCCCGACGAGGGCATCCACATCACCTCGGCGTTCCATCTGGCGGGCTACCGGCACGTGGTCGGCACCCTGTGGCCCGTCGACGACCATCCGGCCGGCCGCATCACCCTCGACTTCTACCGCGGGGCCGGCACCGCCGAAGGGCTCTCCGCCGAGTCGGCCGCGCCCGCACTGCACTCAGCCGTACACGCCGCCCGGCGGCGCATGCCCGGACACCCCAGCGTCTGGGCGGCACACATCCATGTCGGCGCCTGACCCACGGTGGCGCCCCGCATCTCATGCGGGAATCCACAGCCAGGCATGCTGACGGAACTCCTTCACCTCGACAAGGCGCCGTTCGAAGCGTCGCGCGTCCAGGCCCGGATACCCCTCGCCGACGACATACGCGTACAACTGCTCGGAGACCAGGACGGCGAGGTCGATGTGGGGATGCTCGGTCAGGGCACCGCGCAGTACCGCGCTGTTCAGCAGTCGGCTGACGTCCACGATCGTGGACCCGGCGAAGCCGAGCGCGGCGATCCCTACCGGCCCGAAGGCCGTGGACATGCGCAGCCGCATACGGTCGCGGTAGCGGTCGTTGTCGGCCACCAGACGTGTCTGCCAGGACAGTAGCAACTGCGGCAGCGCGCGGTGCAGTTCGGCGTCCGCCGGGAGGAAGACGTTCATTCCGTCCCCGGTGTCCTGGTGGTCGGTCTCCTCCATCCGATAGCCCATGTCGCCGAGCACCTCCCGCACCAGGGCGGCGAGCCGCTCCTGCACCCGCGCCTTGTCGGGAGAAGTACGGCTGCTGTAGCGCTCGATGTCCACGGCGAAGCCCATGCGCACGCTGATGCGATCCGGTCGGGGGACCGGCTCCGGGCGCGACGGCTCCACGACAGTGACGTCCTGCCGGGCGAGTCGGCCGAACTCTCGAGCCACCTCGCGCGTTGTCTCCAAGTACTCCGCATCGTCGCCCAGTTGGCTGCCGAGCCACTCGGCGAGCCGCCGGTCGCCGGGGAACGGCTGCGCGAGCGCGGCGGTCATGTTCCCGACGGCTATCTCCACGGTGCGCCTCATCGCGCGTACGTCCCTCAGGGCCGACGTCAGGTCGGCCTCGTCCCTCCGCAGCCGGGCCTGGGCGTTGGCATCGGTCGAGTCCCCTTCCAGCGCGGCACGCACTTGTGCGACATGGCCTTCCACCCTGTCGATGAGATCCTTGAGCTGCCCTCCGTCACCCCGAACGCGGGCCTGGTAGCGGAGTTTCGCCGCGTGCATCAGATAGCGGGCCAGTGGCGGCATGGCCGGATCGCCCTGGCTGAACGTCCAGGCGCTCAGCTCGGCATCCCGCGCCTCGGGTGCGAGGACGACGACACGCCGTCCCGCCTGGTCCTCGTCCCGTGACACCTCCCACACGGCCATCGCGTCCCCGGTGCTCCAGCCCCGCTGCCACCAGTACGGGGCGTGGTCCCCGCCGGGCAGCACCGCACGCACCTCGTGTGCGATCACGTCGAGCGGGGGGACAGAGGGCCCGCCGACCTTCGCCTGATACACGCGTACGACGCCGAGCTGAGCGTCGGTACCGCCCGCCGCCAGTTCGTCCCACCATCGGTCGAACTCGACCCAGCCGGGCGGCGACGCGGAACCGATACGCAGTCGGCGGGAGGGGGTGTCCAGCGGGGCGGCGAACACCATCGACAGGTTCACGACGTCGTGTTCACGGCGCACCACGGCCTGGAAGTCGGCCGCACGGTCCTGGATCGCGGCCACCGCTCGCCCCGGAGCGAGCGAGCCGGCGTCCAGCGGCAGGACGGTGGCCAAGCCGGTGTTCGGAACCTCGTCGATCATGCCGAGGCCGTCCCGGCACCGGTCCCACACATCGCGGATCTGCCGGTAGGCGGACTTGGCGCGCGGACCGTCGGTCGGTGCGAAGACGTGCACCACGAGTTCCTGGTCAGCGAGCGGGCGTTCCGCTTCCGTCACCGCCACCTCCCGGACCGTCCGTGGAGGCGTCGGCCCGCTCCTCCCGTAGTGACCCCTCCTGTTGCCCGCCGAGCGCGTGCACCAGGTGGTTGGCCCGGTCGCGGGTCCGCTCCGGTACCGGGATCACCGACTGGGTGCCGATCCTGGTCACCCGCACCGGCCCGGTCACCTCCAGCTCGGCGGTGGCCTCACGCAGTGCCTCGCCGTCTCCCCGGGCGAGGGCGTCGGCGAGCGAGCCGACGATCGAGTCGACCCGCTCCCAGCGCTGCGGCGCCAGTTGCCACTCGACCAGATCCCGCAGAACGTTGACCGCGTCGTCACGCGCCTCGTCGTCGATCGGAACCCCACCGGCCATGTACGCCCCTCTGTCCGCCGCCCGCGCAGATGCTGGCTCAATGTAGCGTCCGCGTGACGCTGTGTCCGTTCGGTCCCGGCGGGCACCAGCACGGCCCGGCTGATGTCCGACCTGTCCAGTTCCGGGGATCCGGCCCTGAGTCGGGACAGGTCGGTCACCCGCACTCCCCCGTTCGCGAGGTCTCTCGCGACGACGCCTCGCCTCGGTCACCCCGCCGTCTCGGCCGCGCTGAGCACCGCCGCCAGCGCCAGACCCAGCAGCGCGAAGAGCAGCAGGCCGATGCTGCGGCCGACCCAGCGGAACTTGCGGCGGGCCACGAGGGCGTTGGCCCAGATCTGGTCCACGACGGCGGCCACCAACGCGTCCTCGTCCCGCAGCAACTCGGTCAGCCGGTCGCTGTAGTCGGAATGACTCGCGGAGTAGGCCCGGCCTATGTGGTCGTAGAAGATCAGGCTGGTGGGCATGGTGCCGACGGTGAGCTGTTGTCTGGGCCACAGCACCAGCCCCGCGGTGAGCCCTGCCGCCACGGTGCACACAGCGGACACCGCCGCCGCGGAGGTGAACCAGACCGAGCGATCGCCGCCGCCGGTGGCCAGGCTGTACAGGACGCCGGCGACCACTCCGGCCGCCGTGAGAGTCGTGGCGGCCTTCGCCTCCGCGTGTTTGGTCCAGTCCCGGATGGTGTCCAGGATCCGCCAGGCGTTGTCCGATCCCGCCTGCGGAGGGACGACGTCCGCCGCCGTGGGCTCTCCTGCCATCGCTTGGCTTCCTTCCGCATCGGCTCCGAACCACCAATCGTTTCCAACGAAGGGAGGATTCATACCTTTGGCGCGCCACTGGCGCCCGGGCACCCGAACCGGGTTCCCGGCGCGGTCCACGCACGGGAACCCGGGTGTGCCGGATCAGGGATCAGCGGTAGCAGTAGGCGGTCTCGCTGGTCGCCCCCATGGTGGTCCTGACGAGGTAGCCGACGCTGTCGGCGCCGCCGTGCACGTTGGCCGGTACGGTGAACGACACGGTCCTGCTGCGCTGGTCCACCGGGGAGCTGCTCGCCACGGCGAGGTCCCTGGTGCCGGCGAACGTGGTGACGTACAGGGCCGTCGCCCCGGGGCCGCTGTCGTTGACCCGGGCCGTGACGGTCACCGACTGGTTGTGGAAGGTGACCGAGATGTGGTCGGCGCCGCTGGAGGAGCTGCCGACCGCCGGGCAGGACTGGGCCGCCACGGCCGGGAGCGCGGAGGACGGTGCGGCGGCCGTCGCGCCCAGGGCCAGTGCCGACACGGCCGACATGGCCAGAAGCGAGATCGTGTTCTTGCGGATCATGGTTCGTGTTCCTTTCCGGCATGACGATGTGTCACGCATGGGTGAGGGGTTCAGGCCAGGACCGCCAGAAGGCCGCCGCCTGCTGCGGACGACCACGGTTCGGGCTTGCCACCACCCTGCGGACCGGCACCGGGCCACCGCCAGAGGCGCCCCGTATTCCTCCCGGTCGTTGCCCGGAATACACGGCTGACCTGCGACGGAGCGGTCGTGGGGAAAACCCGCGAGGAGTACGCCGCCCAGCCGGTTGCCGCGGGTGCACGCATGCGGGCGCCATGGGCGCGCTCCCTCGCCGGGCTCTGCGTTCATGCGCCGGGTGAATCCGGCACGTCACCGCACCCGCGGTCGTTCGGGGCGGCCGATGCTCTTGGACGTGAAGCAGAAATCCGGCGCTCGCCGCGCGTTCCCCCTCCCCGTCCGTCTGCTCTACCTGCTGTGCCTGCTCCCTGTGCTGGCCCTGCTGCCCCCGTCGACCCCCGCTGCCACCACCCCGGTCCGGGCCGCGCCGTCAGCCCTGCCCGGCGGGAAGACCACCTTTGTCGTCGCCACCGCGAAACTTCACAACGGCACGATCTACGACAACTGGACACAGCTCGGCTGGTACCGCTTCGACGCGTCGACCGGCCAGGTCCGGGCGGAGACCTTCGTATGGCGGCAGAACGCGCCCGCGGACCGGCTCCGGCGCGAACGGGCCGGGACCCTGCCCGACGCCGAGTGCAGCGGAGGCGCCGGGCAGGTGACCCGCTGCCAGGTCATGACCGCCCCCGGCTACTCGGCTCAGTCCTCGCCCCAGCCCCCCGTGCAGCGCACCGGCGGATACGTTCTGCGCTCGCAGAACGGCACCACCTACCTCGACATCCGCTGGCCCCGAGGCGTCACCGAGACCTGGTCGGTGCATCCCCTGTCCGCCCTGGTGCGACTGGAGTGGGTCAGCTCCAACAACAGCACCGCGGGATACGCGTACGGCAGCAACGCCCCGATCAGCGAACGGCGGGGCATGGACACGGTGCGGGGGCACGGAACACTGCCGTACACGAGCACCGGCTGGACCCGGGACACGGTCAAGAAGGAGGTGCACTCGGGGTTCCAGCCCTCGCTCTACCAGCGCTGCCCCACCACCACCTGGTGCCTGACCCACTTCCAGAAGACCAGCACGGTCTGCGACTGCGGCCAGGACCGTCCGGCGACCTCGATCGAGTACTACATCACCCGGGTCAGCAGCAGGGACAGGCGGGACACCCAGTGGCACTGGTGCTCCTGCCTGGTGCGGGACCACGGCACCTGCTACGCGGGCAACTCCCACATCAAGCCGCTGCTCCAGATCATCGACGACGACCACCGGTTCCGTGGCTACGTGGGAGCTGAGGCGTCGTTCTACCCCTATGAGACGACGGACCACACTGACCCCCGGCGTCAGGACATGCTCGGTGTCTTCCGGTTCGCCGAAGTGGGGTGACCCGTGGAGCACAGCGGGGAGCCGGCGTCACAGGACTTCGGCGCGAGGATGAGGGCGCTGCGGGAAGCCCGCGGCCTGTCGCTCAGCGAACTCGCGGTCGCCGTCAACTACAGCAAGAGCCACCTGTCCAACGTGGAGAACGGACGGAAACGCCCGCACCGGGCCCTGGCCGAACGGCTGGACACCGCGCTCGGCGCGACGGGCGAGCTGACCCGGCTGTGCCCCCGGTCCACGGCACGGCCCGGTCAGCTTCCCGGGCCGTGTCCCTACCGAGGGCTCGCTCCCTTCACCCAGAGCGAGGAGCGCTGGTTCTTCGGCCGGGAGGACGCGACCGGATCACTGCTGGCGAAGGTCCAGGAGGCGGTCCGTGCGGGCCGGGGCACGGTGGTACTGCTCGGTGCTTCCGGAGTGGGGAAGTCGTCGCTGGTGAGGGCCGGCCTGCTGCCACGCCTGGCGGAGCAGGCGGCCGGCGCGCCGACCGAGGAAGCGGCCCTCACCCCGGTCGTGGTCACGCCGACCGCACGGCCCGTCGAGCACCTGGCGGCCGCGCTCGCGGAACCGCTGGGGCGCCCGGCCGCCGACCTGGCCGACGTACTGGCCGCGGGTCGTTTCCCCGAGGGCGGCGAGAGGCTGCTGCTCGTCGTGGACCAGTGGGAGGAGGTGTTCGCGCTGTGCGCCGACGCCGCGCAGCGCGCCGCGTATGTGACGGCGGTGTGCCGGGCACCGTTCGCCGTCCTGGCGGTGCGCGCTGACTTCTACGACCGGTGCCTGGCCCATCCCGATCTCGCGGAGGCGCTGGCGGAAGGGTCGGTGCCGCTGGGCGCGATGTCGCGCGCGCAACTGCTGCGGGCCGTGCAGCGACCCGCCGAACTCGCACGACTGCGCGTGGAGCCGGAACTGGTCCGGCGGCTGCTGGAGGATCTCGACCCCACCGGCCGCGGCTGGGAACCGAGCAGTCTGCCTCTGCTGTCCCATGCGCTGTTGACGACGTGGCAGCACCGCACGGGCCCTGACCTGACCGTGCAGGGCTATGAGAAGGGCGGCGGTCTGCGCCGCGCGATCGCCGAGAGCGCGGAGGCGGTCTACCAGGAGCTGTCCGCGACCGAGCGGGAGAGCGCACGGCACCTGCTGCTGGAACTGGTGCAGGTGGGAGAGCAGGGAGCCGACACTCGCCGCAGGTCCCGGCTGGACCGGCTGGCGCCCGGGCAACGGGACGTGGCCGAGGCGTTCACCCGGGCGCGGCTGTTGACCTGTCAGGACGCGACGGTCGAGCTGAGCCACGAGGCCGTGCTGTGGGCCTGGCCCCGCCTCGCGGGCTGGATCGACGCCGACCGTGCGGGACTGCGGCTTCGGCAACGCATCGCGGATGGGGCGCTGGCCTGGGAGCGGGCGGGGCGAGCGGAGGAACTGCTGTTGCAGGGTGCCGCGCTGGCGCTGGCCTGCCAGTGGGCCGCCGACCACCCCGGGCCTGAGGCGCTGCCGGCCCGGGACCGGGCCTATCTGGAGGCTTCGGGGCAGGCGGCGCAACGTGGGGTGCGCCGACTGCGCCGGCTGCTGGTGGCCTTGGCCGGCGTGACGGCACTCGCGGTCCTGGCGAGTGTGCTGGCCGGGTTGGGCCTGGCCCGGGCCCGCGAGGAAACCACGAAAGCCCGGGCCGGGCAGGCGGCCGCGGTCGCGGGCCGGTTGCTGGCCACCGACCCGGGGCGGGCGGCAGCGCTGGCGGTCGCCGCACACCGGTACGCACCGGATTCCCGTGCGGCCGAGGAGGCGGTCGCGGCGGCGGCCGGCGTACCGGTGGCCCGTCGTCTGACGGGCGCCGGCGGCAGACGGCTCTCCGCCCTCGCGGTGAGCCGGCCGACGCAGGGCAGGCCGGCGCTGCTGGCGAGCGGAACCGAGGACGGGCTGCTCACCCTGCGCGGCGCGTACGCCGACCACGGCCTGCCGGCCGGCGGGCCCGCATGGCACCACCGGATCGGACGCGACACCGCGACCACGGTGTACGGGCTGGCCTTCAGCCAGGACGGAAGCACGCTGATCGCCGGGACCGGCGATCGAGTACTGCTGTGGCAGGTGAGGCACCGGCCCCAGCCGCACCTCGCTGACGGCAGGGTGCTGTGGCGGGCCCCCGAGCGGGACCGGGGCAGTGTGAGCGATCTGCGGCTGTCCCCCGACGGCACGGCCCTGGCGGCGGCAGTGACGCACCCCGCGGGTGGATACGTGCTGGTGTGGGACTGCGACGCCCATGGCCCACGAGGCGGCCCGGTCAGCACCCTCAGGCTGCCGAACCCCCACCCGAAAGCCCGGACTCCGTCCAAGGACTGGCAGAAGTACGGCAATCCCTACGCTGTCTCGTTCTCCGCCAACGGACGGCTCCTCTCCGCGGCCGGCTCCCACCGCAGTGCCACCGGACGGGATCGGGGGGGCGCCGCCGTGTGGCGGCGCCCAGCGGACGTGGGAGGGGCCGAGTTCGCCCCGCAGGGGACGCTGCGTCTGAGAACCAGCGCCCCCGAGGCCACCCTCTCACCGGACGGAGAGCGGCTGGCCGTGTCCGTCGGCGACGGTTCCCTGCGCATCTGCCCCGTGGCCGGACTGCGAGAACCCTTCGTCTGCGAGGGCGCCGTCGACGCGCCGCGCCTGGGCGAGTACGCGGCGGGAATGGCCTACAGCCCCGACGGCAGGCTTCTGGCGGAGGCCGACCACAACGGCCCGGTCCGGCTGCGCGACGGGCTCACCGGGCGTCCGCTGCTCACCCTGCCCCATCCGGGCAGCCTCGTCTCTCTCGCGTTCTCCCCCACCGGCGACCTGCTGCTGGCAGGTGCCGGTCGCAGCGACGAGATGAGTGCCTGGAGACTGCCCCTCGACACTCTGCTCGGGCACACCGCACCGGTCGTGGCATCGGCCATGCCGGCGACCGGAACGTGGCTGGCCACCGCCGACCGGCACACCGTGGGGCTGTGGGACACGAGCAGCCACGAGAGGCGACCCGTCGCCGAACTGCGTCCCGCCGACCATCTGTCGGCCACGGGGGAGGTGACGGCCCTGGCCACCGACCGCGAAGGCACCCGCTTGGCCGTGGCGACGAGCGACAACGTGGTCCTGCTCTACGCCGTCTCCGGCCGTGCCCGCCTCCGCTACCTCGGTACGGCCGGAGCGCTCTCCACGCTGCGTCCGGTGTACTCGGTGGCCCTCTCCCCCACCGGCGACCGGCTCGCCTTCGGCAACGACGAGAAGGACGTCCAGCTGTTCGACGTACCTCTGGCGCCGGGTGAGCGCCCGCCTGCTCCCGTAGCCCGTCTCACACTCGCTCCCGCCGACCGAAGCCATGTGCTGTCGCTCGCCTTCTCCTCCGGCGGGGACCGCCTGGTGGGAGGCACCGAGCGGGGTGGACTGGCCGTGTGGACCACCCGGCAGGCGACCACCGCCGAAAGGGCGAGGTCCGGTGAGCCGCCGAACACTCCCGCCCTGCACGTCCTGTCGGCCCACGCCGACGGGGTCACCTCGGTTGCCCTCCTCGGCACGTCAGGTTCCCGCCTGGCCACCGGCGACCAGCAGGGCACCGTGAGGCTCTGGCGCTGGAACGACTCCGCGACGCTGCCCCTGTCCCCGGTGGGCGACGCGGCAGCCGTGCACACCGGCGCCGTCACCGCGCTCACGGCCACCCGTGACGGCACCCGCGCGGCCAGCTCCTCCACGGACGGCTCCGCCGTCGTGTGGGACACCACCACCGGCGTTCCGCGCGTCCGCTACCGGCTGGACGTCCAGGACGAGTCGCTCACCTCGGCCCGCCTCGCCCCGACCGGCGATCACCTGTGGACCACGGGCACGGCCACCGCCCGCCGCTGGCCCACCTCCTACGCCGCCGCGACGACGGCACTGTGCCAGATCCTGGGCGAGACCGGCGTACATCCCACGGACGCCCGCCTGTTGCCGCGTGCCGGGACGGAAAGCCCGTGCGGTTGACCGGGCCGCTCAGAGGTGGCCGTCCAAGAGGTTTCGTACCTCGGCGATGGTCATGGGCCCGTTGCCGTGCGCCACTGCCTCGCCCTCCTTCAGCAGGACGCAGGACGGGGCACCGGTGATCCCGTAGCGCTCGGTCGCCGCCGGACAGCGCGAGATGTCGGTGCGGACGACCGTCAGGCGGTCGGTGTGGTCGTCGGCGATGGCACCCACGACGAGGTCCATCGCCCGGCAGGGCTCGATCGCCTTGGGCCACGTCCCGATGAAGTAGGCGAGGACCGGAACTCCGCTCATCCGGAGGATGAAGTCGAACTCCGCGTCCTCACGGGGTCGGTGAACCCGCTTCGCCATGCAAGCCCCTGGTCTCATGTTCGGTCGTTCCACCCCCATCATCCCTTGCGGAACCAGCCGCGGTGCCACGGCCGCGGGCGGCGGACATGCCCGTCAGCCGCGCCGAAGACCGACCGCCAGCGTCAGTTCGAGGACCCGCTGCGGCGATGCGAGATCCGGGAACAGCTCCCGCAGCTGCGACATCCGGTACCGGACGGTCTGGGGATGCACGAACAGCGCCGCCGCCACCTCGTCCCGTCTGCCCTGGTGCAGCAGCCACTCCCGCAGCGTCTCCTCCAGGCGGCGGGCGGTCGCGGCAGGCAGGGTCCGCAGCGGTGCGAGGGCTCGGGCGCGCAGGTCCGCGTACGCGTCCACGTCGGCGCTCAGCACCAGCTCGGGCAGGTGGTCCTCGGTGTCGTGGATGTCGGAGGAGAGGGAGCGTGCGCGGGCGGCTCGTGCGTACGAGGCGGAGGCGCGCGTCCAGGGCCGGGGCGGGCCGACCACGGCGGCGCGGTCGGTCAGCTGCCGCAGAAGGTGTGATCGGTCGGCATCGGGGACGAGCAGCACACCGGTGGCGTCCGGCAGATCGTCGAGGACGAGGGTGCTCGGGTCGAGGGTGCGGTAGGCGGGCCGGGCCTGGCCTGCGGGCAGCAGGACGGCGGTCAGCGACAGGGGCGGCTGCCACCCGGCCCGCTGGGCGGAGACCAGCAGCACGTCCGGGCTCGCGCCGGCGAGGAGGTCGCGGGCCAGGTGCTCCAGGTGGCGCTCGTGGTCCCTGCCCCGGGCGGCCAGCTCGTCGGCGTGGCCCGCGGCGCTCGCGGCGGAGAGCTCGTCGATGTAGGCGAAGGTCAGCTCGGCGAACTTGGCGACCTCGGCGGCGGGCAGACCCGCGGGTACGGCACCTGCCGCGAGGCCTCGCCAGGCCACTCGGGCGCCGACGCGGTAGGCGCTGAGCAGGGCGTCCATCGAGCGGCCGTCGCGGACTTCGCCACGGCCCAGTTCGTAGGCCGCGTCGCCGCCGTCGCCTGCGGTGGCGTTCCCGCTGGCGAGGTCCAGGTAGTGGCCCAGGGCGGTGCGGACGGCTCGGCGGATGGTGGCGCCCATGTGGCCCGACAGGGCGTTGGCGTACGAGGGGACCTCGTCGATGATCGCCTGCACGACCTCGTCGGCGGTGGTCTTCAGCGCGGCCCGAAGCGCGGTGACCGTCGTCTCATCCAGGGCCAGCTCGCTGGCCCTCCGGCTTACTTGGCTCACGTTTTTATTCCCTGCGAACAATTCCACCGACCAGATTCACGTCCTTCGGTCAGGACTTTACGCCCTGAGACGCAGCAAGCTGGAGCCATGACGAGTACTGCCCTCCGCAGCAGGGCGTGGAAACTGCTGGAGATGGTCACGACGCCGCTGCTGCCGTCGGACTACCTCGACCTGGTCAGCCCGCTGCGTGCGGGCGCGGACCTGCGGGGGCGTATCGAGGCCGTACACCCCGAGACGGGTGACGCGGCGACCATCGTGATCAGACCGGGCCGCGGCTGGCGCCGCCACACGGCCGGTCAGTACGTGCGGGTCGGGGTCGACGTCGACGGGGTGCGCCTGTGGCGTGCCTACTCCCTCACCTCGCCGACGCACCGCGCGGACGGCCGCGTCACGATCACCGTGAAGGCGATCCCGGACGGCAAGGTCAGCAACCACCTGGTGCGCAGGGCGAAACCGGGCACGCTGATCCAGCTCGACCAGGCGACCGGTGACTTCGTGCTGCCGCGGGCCAAGCCCGCCAAGGTGCTCTATCTGACGGCCGGCAGCGGCATCACGCCCGTGATGGGCATGCTGCGCGACACCGAGTTCGACGACGCCGTCATGGTCCACTGCGCGCCCCGGCCGCACGACGTGATCTTCCGCAACGAGCTCCACGACCTGGTCGCGGACAAGAAGCTCCGGCTCACCGAGGTGCACACCGACACCGACGGCATGCTCGACATCGCCCGGCTCGACGAACTCGTACCGGACTGGACCGAGCGCGAGACCTGGGCCTGCGGACCCGCGGGCCTGCTCGACGCCGCCGAGAAGCACTGGAGCGAGCACGGCGTCCCCGAGCGTCTGCACATCGAACGCTTCCGCCCCAGCATCGTCGTCGCCGGCGACGGCGGCGAGGTCACGTTCAGCGCCACCGGCAAGAGGGTCGACGCGGACGGCGCCACGCCGTTGCTGGACGTCGGCGAGGAGGCCGGCGTGCTCATGCCCTCCGGGTGCCGCATGGGCATCTGCTTCGGCTGCATCACACCGCTCAAGGCGGGCGCCGTCCGCGACCTGCGCACCGGCGAGATCACCGAGGCCGAGCCGGGCGTCCTCATCCAGACCTGTGTGTCCGCCGCGGCGGGCCCCTGCGACATCGAACGGTAGGAACACCTTGACCGCTATCGACCCCACCGCCCACCTCACCGCGGAGCAGATCGAGGAACTGGGCCGCGAGCTGGACGCGATCCGCGACGAGGTGATCGCGAGCCGCGGCGAGAAAGACGCCGCGTACATCCGCAAGGTCATCTCGGCGCAGCGCAAGCTGGAGCTGGTCAGCAGGGGCGTGCTGCTGTTCTCGATGTTCCCGCCCGCGTGGCTGATCGGCACCGCCGGTCTCTCGGTGGCGAAGATCATGGACAACATGGAGATCGGCCACAACGTCCTGCACGGCCAGTGGGACTGGATGCGCGACCCGAAGATCCACTCCACCACCTGGGAATGGGACCACGTCTCGCCGTCCGACCAGTGGAAGCACTCGCACAACGAGCTGCACCACACGTACACCAACGTCATCGGCAAGGACAACGACCTCGGCTACGGCATCATGCGCGTCGACGAGGACCAGAAGTGGCATCCGTTCCACCTCGGCCAGCCGCTGTGGAACTTCATCAACGCCTGCTTCTTCGAGTACGGCATCGCGGCGTACGACCTGGAACTCGGCAAGAACCTGAACAAGCGCCGCCGCAAGAACCCGGAGTTCCGCGCGCGGGCCAAGGCCGTGGGCCGCAAGATCCGCAAGCAGGTGCTCAAGGACTACGTGATCCATCCGCTGCTGTCGGGCCCGTCGTTCCTCCCCACGCTCGGCGCCACGTTCACCGCGAACCTGGTCCGTAACCTCTGGTCCCACTCGGTGATCATGTGCGGGCACTTCCCCGAGGGCGTACAGGTATTCGAACGCCGGTCCATCAAGGGCGAGACGCGCGGCCAGTGGTACCTGCGCCAGATGATGGGCTCGGCGAACATCAGCGGCAGCAAGGCCATGCACTTCATGACCGGCAACCTGTCCCACCAGATCGAGCACCACCTCTTCCCGGACCTGCCGAGCAACCGGTACGCCGAGGTCGCGGTGAAGGTGCGCGCGCTCTTCGAGAAGTACGAGCTGGAGTACGTGACCGGCCCGCTGCCCAAGCAGGTCTTCTCCGCGTGGCGCAAGGTCGTCCGGCTCTCGCTGCCGAACAAGACGAACAAGACCAACAAGGCGAACAACGAGCCCATGGTCGAAACGGCGGAACGCGAGCAGGAGCTCGTCGTCGCCTGATTCAGGACAAGGACTGCCAGGCCGGCCCCAGCCCTAGCTCGGTGCGGCCGCCCTGGCGGCCTGCTCGATTTTCGCGCGGTACGACGCGCGGGCTTCCTCGTCGATCCGCTGCTCGTACTCGGGGCGCAGCCCGGTGCGGCCGTCGAGGCTCTCGCGCAGGATGTCGGCGTGCCCGGCATGCCGGATGGACTCGCCGAGGACATGGACCATGACGGCGAACAGGTTCGTGTTGGGGTGAGGCTCCGACCACCACGGCACATGGCCGGGAGCGTCGAGGGGAAGTTCTTTGATCGTCGCGTCCGAGTGTTCCCACGTGCGGCGGTAGAACCCTATGATCTGATCGCGTGTCTCGTCCTCGGCCGCCCACAGATCGTCTCCGTCGTAGTCCTGCCACCGGGGCAGCGGTTCCGGTGAAGGGCGGTCGAAGACCTCGCCGAAGTACCTGGCCTCGACGGTGGCCACGTGCTTGACCAGGCCGAGGAGGTTGGTCCCGGTCGCCGTCAGAGGTCGGCGGGCGTCGTACTCGGACAGACCGTCGAGTTTCCAGAGGAGCGCCTCGCGGTCCCGGCGCAGTCTGTTGTGCAGGTTGCTTTTCGCGAACTCATCGATCATGGGGCATGAGCCTGCCATGGGCTGATCGTGGTCTCAAGATCGTATGCGGTGCCTGTTGGCCCGGGCCCCGTCCCGTCGTGTGCCTGCGCCGAGACGTCGTCGGTCAGGACCGGTCAGGATCGGAGAAGCCTCGGAGGCCGTGCCTGTCCTAGCGTGATGGTCATGGCAACCAAGACTTCCACCGCGGCCGACATCTCCCTCACCTCCGTCACCCTGGAGGTGACCGACCTCGACGCCGCCGACGCCTTCTACCGCGCGTTCGGCGTGGACGCATACGTGCACCTCCAGGCGTCCGACGCTCCTTCCACCGGGTTCCGCGGCTTCACGGTCGCGCTCACGGTCTCCCAGCCGGGCACCGTCGACGGCTTCGTCAGCGCCGCCGTGGACGCCGGCGCCACCGTGCTCAAGTCCCCCTCGAAGTCCTTCTGGGGCTACGCCGGCGTCGTCCAGGCGCCGGACGGCACGATCTGGAAGATCGCGACCTCGGCGAAGAAGGACACCGGCCCCGCGACCCGCACGGTCGACGAGGTGGTCCTCCTCCTCGGCGTCGAGGACGTGAAGGCCACCAAGCAGTGCTACGTCGGGCAGGGCCTGAGCGTGGCCAAGAGCTTCGGCGGCAAGTACGTCGAGTTCACCCCCGGTCGACACAGCCTCGTGAAGCTGGCGCTGTACAAGCGCACCGCCCTGGCCAAGGATCTCGGCGTCGCGGCCGACGGCACCGGCTCGCATCGTGTCGTCCTCGGCGGCGCCGGCGACGGCTTCACCGACCTGGACGGCTTCGTGTGGGAGGCCGCGCCGACCGCCGCCAAGCCGTGAGCGGTGCCTGAGGGATGTGCCCGGTCATCCGACCTCCCCTCGACGCCGAAAGATTTCGACAGTTCCACACTCACCCCAAAAGGGACACGAGGGGTTGGCGGCGCCGCAATGGCCCTGTTCAATGGCGCCGTTTGTGACCGGGCCGGCGGAAGGGTCGACTCCAGTGCAGCACCTCGGCGGTACCGCCCCGAGCATCCTCACCTTCGCTTCCGGGCACGCGATACTCGATCCCCTGACGGGCGCCCCCGTCCAGTTCGTCGACGAAGCGGCCCCCGCCCGTCTGTTCCTCCTCAACGACGTTGCCACCCCCTGGCATTCGGTGGAGCACCAGTGGGGGTCGGGGCACCTGGTCACCGACCGGGGCGGCGCTCGCTGGCACACGCCCGCCGAACTGCGTACAACCAAAGACGGGGCGGTCGAAGCGGTGCACACACCGCTGCCCGGGCTTCGCGTGGAGATACACCGGCACGTGCGCGAGGGCGTGCTGTGCGAGCGGTACACCGTCGTGAACACGGCCGAGGAACCGCTCACCATCACCGGCCTGGGCGTTCAGACGCCCTTCGCCGATCTGTACGACGGAGCCGAGGCCTCCCTTGAACAGGCCGTGCACGCACATCTGTTCACCGGCGGGACGTGGGCATGGGCGCTCGCGCAGCCGATGTCCGGGGAAGGCCAGTGCCTGGGTCTGATCGTGCGGGAGGGGGCCGTGCACGCCTACTCGGTGGAGTCGCGCAACCAGAACTCTCTGTCCAATGTCCGCGGTCATCTGGTGCTGCTCGCCACCGACCAGGCGCGCAACCCGGAGGCGTTCGGCGGACAGCCGGTGCTCCGCCTCGGCCCCGGCGAGTCGACGACCCTGGCGTGGGAACTGGGCTGGTACGACTCCGTCGAGGACTTCACCGCCGCGACCCGCCCGCCGGCCGTGCTGTCCGCGTACGCCGCCGAGCTCGGGGAGCCGATCCTGGTCGAGGCGTCCTCGGTGAGCAGCCCGGATCCGGAGGTGACCGTGGAGCGCGCGGCGCAGGGCCGTTACCGCGTGGGAGCCTCCCGGCACGGCAGCTACCGCCTGGACCTCGCCGACGGCGCCCGCACGGAGGTGCTGTTCCATCTGCCGCTGGACGAGGTCGTGCGGCGCCGGGTCGCGTACATCACGCGCCACCAGCGGGCCCGCGAACGGCCCGGGCTGCTGCGCCACGGATTCGTCCCGGTGGACACCCGAACCGGCCTGACCCAGGCGAGCAACGGCTGGGCGGACTGGACGGACGGTTCCGAACGGATCGCGATGCCGCTGCTGCTCCAGGCCGCCGTCGCCCGCGGGCTCGCGGACGTGGCGGAGATCGACCCCTTGCTGGAGGGCTGGGCCGCCTTCGCCCGGCGCCATCTGCTCGACGACACCGCCGCCCCGCGCCGCGGCTCCCAGACCTGGCACACCGGGCCCCGGCTCTACGACACCCCGTGGCTGGCCCGCTTCTTCCACGACCGGCACCGGTTCCACGGCCGATCGGACGACCTCGACCTTGCCGCCCGGATCCTGGAGCGCAGCTTCGAACTCGGTGGCGCCGGCCATCTGTCGATCGGCCTCTCCCCCACGACGCTCGCGGTGTGCGCCGCTCTGGAGACGGACGCCCAGCCCGACCGCGCCGACAATCTGCGTGACCGACTCATCGGCAGCGCGCGGACGTTCGTGGCGGCGGGCCGCCAACTGCCCGCCCACGAGGTCGCGTACGAACAGTCCATCGTGGCGCCGCTCCTCGACCTCCTGACCGATGCCCACACCCTGACCGGCGACCCGCTCTTCCATGACGCGATCGCCGAACGGCTGCCGTGGCTCCTGGCCTTCGGCGGTCCTCAGCCCCACGCCCGGCTGCACGGCATCGCCATCCGGCACTGGGACGGCTACTGGTTCGGCGCCAACCGGCTGTGGGGCGACGTCTTCCCCCACTACTGGAGCACGCTGACAGCCGTGACCCTGCTGCGTCTGCCGGCCACGCTGCGCACCGCCGCGACCGACCGCGTCGCCGAAGGCGTCCTGCGCGCCAACATGGCGAACTACTCCGAAGACGGCTCTGCCACCTGCGCCTTCGTCATGCCCTCGACGGTCGACGGCAGAGCGGCCCACACCGCCGACCCACTCGCCAACGACCAGGACTGGCATCTGCTGTTGTGGTTGCAGGCGCGGGAGCAGGAGCGCGCCGTAGCGTCCAGGTGGGCGGCGCCGACGCCGCCGAGGGACGAACGGAAGGCCTCGCGAGGGGGTGTGGTCACAGCCTGATGGCCGGCCAGACGGTCACGGCAGCGGTGGCGATGAGTCCGATGTTGAGCGCGATCCGGCGGTCTCCATCGGTCAGGTGCAGGGCGATCGCACCGGCCTGAAGGAGGACGAAGCCGATGGCCGCGGCCGGCGCCAGCGCGGGCGCGATGCCGGTCAGCGGTGGCAGGACCAGGCCGAGCGCGCCGAGTATCTCGACCGTCCCCAGCGTCCTGAGGGCGGGCAACGGGATGCGGTCGACCCAGGCCATCATCGGACGGAGCTGATCGCGGCTGCGGACCACCTTCAGCGTGCCCGCGTAGCAGTAGAAGAGGGCGAGCAGGCCCGCGAGGAGCCAGTAGGCGGTGTTCATCGTTTCCGTTCTCCGTGGAGGCGCTGTTCCGTCGCGTGGGGTTCAGGCGAGGTGGGCGGCGGGTTCGGTGGCGTAGCGGCTCATCGCGTCGATGGTGGCCTGTCGTGTCAGCGGCCGGTCGTCGGCGAACGCTGCCTGGAGGTCTCGGAAGTACTGCACGTACAGGTCGGGCGTGAAGGTGCTGAGCAGGACGGCGGGCTGGTCGGTCACGTTGGCGAAGGTGTGCGGGGTACCTGGCGGCACCATCACGAGCGTGCCTGCCGTGGCGTCGTGGTCATCGTTTCCGACGGTGAACCGCACGGTGCCGGACAGGACGTAGAACCCCTCGTCGTGTCGGGCGTGCCGGTGCTGCGGCGGCCCCTGGGTGCGGGGGGCGAGCACGGACTCGGCGACCGCGAGCCGGTGCCCGGTGTGGCTGCCGTCCTCCAGAACACGCATGCGCGTGGTGCCCAGAACGATCGTCTCGCCGTCACCGGGACCCACCACCGACAGGCCGGGGCCCGCTACCGGCTCACTGCTCTTCGCTTCTTCGGTCATGCTCACGAGTGCACCGCCGGGAGCACGCCCGTGTCCAAGACCCATCCCGCGGCGCCGATACCCCGTGGGTATCGTGGCAGCGTGGAGCTACGGACCTTGCGCTATTTCGTGGCGGTCGCCGAGGAACTCCACTTCGGCCGGGCCGCCACCCGACTGCACATGAGCCAGCCGCCGCTGAGCCGGGCGATCAAGCAGTTGGAGGCCGACGTCGGGGCCCTGCTCTTCGCCCGCTCGCCGACCGGCGTCACGCTCACGCCGGTGGGCACGGTGCTGCTCGACGAGGCGCGCGCCCTGCTCGACCATGCCGAGCGCGTTCGTGTACGCGTCAGCGCGGCGGCCGGCGTCGCGACCATCACCGTCGGCATCCTGGGCGACGGCACCGACCCGGGTGCGTCCAGGCTGGCCGCGGCCTACCGCCGCAAGCACCCCGGCGTCGACGTCGTCGTCCGCGACACCGACCTGACCGATCCGACGTGCGGACTGCGCGCCGGGCTGGTCGACGTCGCCCTGACCCGGGCGCCGTTCGACGAGACCGCCCTGACGGTGCGTGCACTGCGAGCCGATCCGGTCGGCGTGGTCCTGCGCGCCGACGATCCGCTGGCCCGTCACGACCGCCTGCGGCTGGCCGAGCTGGCCGACCGCCGCTGGTTCCAGTTCCCGCAAGGCACCGACCCCGCCTGGCAGGCGTACTGGAACGGCGGCAAGCCGCGCGAGGGCCCGATCGTGCGCGCCGTCCAGGAATGCCTCCAGGCCGTGCTGTGGAACGGCACGGTCGGCCTGGCCCCGCTCGGGCACGACCTGCCCCCGGAGCTGGCCGTGGTACCGCTGATCGACATGGCCCCGAGCCGGGTGGTGGCGGCGTGGAACGCGGATGACACCAACCCGTTGATCCGGTCCTTCGTCGACATCGCGACAGCCGCGTACCGCGACTGAGCACGGGCACACTGCCCGCGCACCCACACGTTCCTCGCACGACTCCCCACTCGTCCGTCCGGCAAGGAGCCCTCCCGGTGGCCCACACGACACCCGACACATGGAACACGTACTACGCCGACGGCGGCGCGTTCCGTCCGCTCGGTGACGCGGAACGACACCTGCTCGCCCAGCACGCCCCCGCACCGGACGGCGCCCTCGCCCTGGATGTCGGCTGCGGGCTCGGGGAGTTGGCCCGTCATCTGGCCGCCGCCGGATACACCGTCGATGCCGTGGACCACTCCGGCACCGCCCTCGCCCGTGCCCACGCCGACACCGCCCCCGACACACCCGTCACCTACCTGCTGCACGACATCGAACACGACGACACCCGCGGACTGCCCCACCCCGCGTACGACCTGATCACCTGCCGTCTGAGCTGGGCGTTCATCCATGACCGCACCCGCGTGACGAACCGGCTGCGCGAACGCCTGCGCCCCGGCGGCACCCTGTGCGTCATCACGCCCGTCGCCTCCGCCGTCCCCGACGACAAGCGCGGAATCGCCCTCGACGAGGAGGAGATCGGTCTGCTGTCCGCAGGCTGGAAGGTCGCCGACCGCCACGACGCCGACGGCCTGGCGTTCCTCGTGCTGCGCGAGCCGATCACACAGCCGGTCCGGTGCGCCGCCAAGGGGCGGCCGTCCCCGCATGCCCTGACCGGGGCCGGCGTCGTCGTCACCGACGCACGGGGCCGGATCCTGTTCGGCTGGTCCGCCCGTCGCGAGGTGTGGGAACTTCCCGGGGGAAAGAACGACGCCGATGAGGACTTCGTCGCCGCGGCCGTGCGGGAGCTGGAGGAAGAGACCGGGCTGGTCGCCGACCCGGAGGATGCGCGGCTGCTGGCCCTGCTGATGGACTCCGTCCATGGCATCCCCCGGCTGACGGCCGCCGTCCACGTATCCGCCTTCAGTGGCGAACCGGCCGTGCGCGAACCGGACTTGATCCGGCGGTGGGAGTGGATGGAGCCCGCCGACCTGCCCCACCTTGCCCAGCCGCTGTTCACACCGAGCGCGCACGTCGTCAACACCGTCCGGCCCGGCCTGCTGCCCGACCTGCCGCCCGTCCACCGCTATCCGATCACCGCCGCCGCAGCCCCTGCGCCCACCGAACAGGCCGCAGGAGCCGACGAGTTGCAGTAGGCGATGCCCGAACGGTGATCTACGACGGCTACCGACAGCGGCCGGCGTCAGGTGTACTCCTGGTTGATCGACTGGAGAGAGATTTCGAGGATGTGGACGTGGGCCGGTGCGACCAGCACCTGCACCACCTGGTCCGCGACATCCGCCGCCAACAGCCCCTTCTGCCGCTGCCCGTCGGCCATGCGCTTGCGGAGTTCCGGTCGGGTGATGCCGGCGCCTTCGTTGGTGAGGGTGAATCCGGGAGAGACGGTGGTGACGCGCACGCCGGCCGCCGCCAGTTCGAGGCGCAGTCCGGCACTGATTCTGTCGACCGCCGCCTTGGAGGCGGCGTAGACCGACTGTGCCGGGTGCCGGACCCGTTGGCCCGCCAGCGAGCTGATGTTGATGATCTGGCCGGCCTCACCGCGGGTGAGGAACGGCAGCGCGGCTCTGGTGACGTCGAGCAGCCCGAGTACGTTGACGTCGAGGAGTTCCTGCCATTGTTCGCGTTCACCGTCCGCGACGGTGTCCAGACGAACGATGCCGGCGTTGTTGACCAGAGCGTCGAAGGCGCCTGTCCGGGCGCCGATTCGGCTGATCGCCTCGGCGGTCGCGGACGCGGAACGCAGATCCGCCGGCACGGGCAGCCCGCCCGTGCGGGCCACGGCGTCCGCCAGCCGCGCGCCGGGGCGAGCGAGCAGGAGCGGCACGGCTCCGGCGGCCGAGAGCGCCTCCGCGATGGCCAGTCCGATGCCGGCCGACGCCCCCGTGACCAGAACGCGTCTTCCGTTCAACGTGCGTGTACGCAAGGTCAGTTCCGTCCCGTCGTCGTGCGCGGTCGTCGTGCCGTCGTCCCATGTTCCAATGTCCGGGGGGTGATCTCCATGGACGTGCTGGCGTTGGAGCTGGAGACGGCGGTCGTTGACGCCGTGTCTGCGGGGTACCGGATCTGGCGGTCGGTGTTCGCGGCCCGGGGCAAGCTGCTGACCAGTGACGACTGGGCTGGGGTGCTGGCGCGGTCGATGTCCTCGGGGTCGTCGGTGGGTGGGGTGACAAGGGACCTCCTGAGTTCCCGCGGCGGGTGCCGCGGCAGCGACTTACCCGACAGGGAGGAGCTGGACGCCGTCGCGGCGACGGCATGGGAACCGCTGATCCGCCAGGGCACGGCTCAGGACGGCGTACGGGAGTGGCTGCACCAGGCCGCGCGGATCGGGATGCGCTGCGTCGCCTTCAGCGTCACCTGCCCCGCCCTGGTCGAGGAGAGCCTGCACCGGCTCGGTTGGGGCGAGTTGGCCGTGGCGAGCGACTTGGACGAGGTGCTCGCGATGGCACCGGGACGACAGGGCACGGACATCCGCCGGCCCAGTCCGGTCACCTTGGTCAGCGGATCCCCTTGGCTCATCGAGCTGTTCCATGAGCACGGGGCACGGTGCCTGGCGGTCGCGAACAAGTTCTCGTCGTACCTGGTCGAGCCGGTGCCCGGCGTGGCGCTGGTACAGCCACGGTTCATGAGTCTGCCGGCAGCTCTGGATTCGCTGCACGACAGCGAGAGGGGCCCGCGCGGGGCGACCGCGCCGCAGCGCGAGCGGCTGTGGGGAAGTATGGCGGGACTGGCCCTCGGTGACAGCGTGGGCAAGCTCGTCGACAAGCGGCCGGCGCCGCGACTCGATCGGGAGACCGAGGAGCTTCTGGCCGACCTGACCTCGGGACGGGAGCCGCCGGCGGGTTTCACCGGACGGGTCACCGACGAGACGGCGCTGCTGTTCGCATCGCTCGACGTCCTTCGCGCGCAACGGCGCATGTCCCGGGACGCGTTCGAGGCGGTGCTGCGCCGGATCAACCCGCTGGGCGGACGGCAGATCTACAAGCTCCGGGCACGGCGGGACCTGTTCAGCGTCGCCGAGGACGGGGTGACCAACGGCTGCATCTCGCGATGCGTACCGCTGGCGTATCTGTACGGACCGGAATCCTGCGGCGATCTGGTCTTCGAGGTCCACAAGCTGGTGTCGGTGACTCACCTTTCCCCGGACTCGATGATGGCCGCTTTGGTGTTCACCCTGCTCCTGTCGGGCTTGCTTCGCGGTGAACCCCCTGATGTCGCGGTCGAGTTGCCGTTTCGCGTGGCGCAGACCCTCAGGCGCCTCGTGCCGGGCGGCGACGCCGTACTGGAGGCGCTGCGTGCGGCGGCGGTCGTACCGGGTGACCGGCAACCCGCCGACGTGGTGGACCGCGTCGAGGACGAGTTCGGAATGGCTGTGGAGGCCAGGTCGTCGGTGATCGCGGCCATCGCGCTCGCGGTGGCCGACTGTCCCATGGCGGCCACGACGGGGCTGCTGCTGCGTCGGCGCGGAAGCTGGGATCTCGACTCGACGGCCGCGCTCTACCTGGCGCTCGCGGGGGCCGTGCGACCGGCCGAGGTCCCCGCGAAGTGGGTGTCCAGGATCGAGGCGAGGACCGGCCGCAATCTGGCCGTGGAGGCGCGGATGGTGGATACCGTCCGTACCGAAACGATCAACGCTGGTTCCTGACGGCCGGGCGCCGGGCCCGGTCGATCACCTCACCGCGCCTTGCCGTGCAGGAGATCGAAGGTGAAGACGCCGCCATGGCCCGCGGCACAGACGCGCCGCTCGTTCGTGAACCAGGCGCAGGCTCGGAGCGGGTGCGCCACGCGGATCATGGTCAGGCAGACGCCCTCGTGTACGTCCCACACGCGTAGTTCCCCGGCCTCGTCGACGCTCGCGAGCAGGTTGCCGGTGGCGTCGAAGGCGACTGATCGGACCGTTCCCGTGTGTCCCGTCAGGTCGGCCACGACGGTGGGCGGCTCACCGCGCCACAGACGGATGACCCTGTCCTGCCCGCCGGTGGCGAGGAGACCGCCTGTCCGTGCCACGTCGCAGGCGGTGACCCAGCCGGTGTGCCGCGACGGATACCTCCTCGATTCCGCGCTCGCCTTCCTCCTCGATTCGCCGTGCGGTTCGGTGAAGCACAGCATCCCGTCGTCGCCGGTGCTGACGACCCAACGGCCGTCGGGCGAGAACGCGCAGGTCCGGGCCCATCCCTCATGGCAGTGGGCGTCATGGAGGAGTCGGCCTTCCAGGTCGAGGACGGTGACCCGCCCGTCGCTGGAGGCGGCGGCGATCCATGAGCCGTCGAGGGAAAGAGCTGTCGAGAGAACGCTGCGCCGTGCCTGGCCGGGGAGGTCGGCGAGGAGCGCGCCGCTGTGCGCGTCCCAGCGTCGGATGCGGCCGTCGTCTCCGCTGCTCAACAGCCAGTTTCCGGAGGCGTCGACGACGACGGACGTGGTCGCTCCGTCATGGGCGTCGATCAGGCGTACGGTGTCACCGGCCGCGGACTGCAGACGAATCGACCCGTTGGAACTCGCCGCGGCGATACGCCGACCGTCGGCAGAGACGGCGCAGTCACGCCAGTGGGACACGTCCGTCTCGATGACGGCGCGCAGTCGTCGCCGCCCGATGTCCCACACGCGTACGCTCTCGTCGCCCCCCGAGGTCACCAGCAGGCCGGCGGAACCGGTCGCCATCGTGCGCACCCCTGACGGATGGCGGCCCAGCACCGTCGGCAGTGCTCCTGCGGCGGGATCCCACAGACGTACCTCCGGGTCATCCCCCGCCGTCGAGATCAGGCCGCTGTCGCGGTCGAGGGCGCAGGCCCAGATCGCGCCCGTGTGCCCTTCGAGTACGGCGGACTGTGTGCCCGTCCGTAGGTCCCAGATCCGCACCAACCGGTCGTCACCGACGCTGACCAGGGTGTGGTCGCCCGGGCCGGGGCACAGCGCGCGGACGTACCCGCTGTGCCCCCGCAGGACGGCGCGCTCGGATCCGTCGGCCGCGTTCCACACCCGTACCGTGCGATCGCCGCCCGCGGACGCGATCCACTGCCCGTCGGGGCCGTGGACACAGGTCCGGACGGCTCCGGTGTGTCCGGTGAGCGTCATCAGCGGTACCCCGGTCGGCACGTCCCAGATCTTGACGGTGTGGTCGTCGCTGCCGCTGATAAGGCGTGTGGAGTCGGGGCTGAACGCGCAGGTGCGCACCGGCGCGGCGTGGCCGGCCAGGGTGGCGAGGGCCGTGCGGTGGGTGGCGTCCCAGATCTGTACGAGGTGACGGTCGTCCGCGGTCGCGATGAGTCGGCCATCCGGGCTCACGGCGCAGGCGCGCACGGTTGCGCGCTCGGCGGGAAGCGCACCGAGAAAGGCCCCGGTGGCCAGGTCCCAGAGCCGCGTCCGCCGGTCCTCGCCCGCCCCGGCCATCCACTGGCCACCGGGTTCGACCGCACATGCCTTGACGGCGCCGCTCGGCCCGCCCGACTCGGGCGGCGGCTGGTCGAACCTGGCGGGATCCCAGAGCAGGATGGTGCCGTCGACATCCGCGGTGGCGAGCCAGGCTTCTTCGCCGTCGCTGCCCGCCGCGCTCGCCCAGATCGCGCCCCGGTGCCCGAGCAGCTCCGCCCGCAGCCCGGTGTCTTCGCCGTCAACGCCCCACACCCGTACAGTCCGGTCGTCGCCGGCCGTCGCGAGCCAGGTTCCGTCGGCGGCCGCGGCGCAGGCGCGGATCCACCCGGTGTGGCCGTTGAGGAGCAGGCGCATCTCCCCGGTCTCGACGTCCCACACGCGGGCGCTGCCGTCAGCGCCCCCGCTCGCCAGCCATCGCCCCCGCGGATCGACGGCGAGGGCACGCACCGGGCCGGAGTGTCCGCGGAGCGTCCTGAGCAGCACACCGTCCCCGGCGTGCCACAGCCGGACGGTGCCGTCGTCGCCGCCGGTCGCAAGCCACGATCCGTCCGGCCCCGCGGCACAGGCCCTGATCCACCCGGTGTGGCCGGTCAGCGTCAGGCGTACGGTGCCCGACTTGACGTCCCACAGGCGGATGAGGCGGTCTGCCCCGGCGCTGGCCAGCCAGTCGCCGCGCGGACTGACCGCGGCGGCTCGCACGGCCCCGGTGTGGCCGGTCATCGTCCTGGTGACGTCTCCCTCCCCGCGCAGCGACCGGACGGTGATGGTGGCGTCGTCGCCGGCGCTGGCCACCCAGCGGCCCAACGGGTCGACGGGGCAGGCCCAGTTCATGCCCTTTCCGGCCCCGTCGGCGAAGACATGCTGGACGTGGCCGGTGCGTACCTCCCAGATCCGTACGACGCCGTCTCCGCCGGTACTGGCCAGCAGCTGTCCGTCCCGGCTCGCGGCGCAGGCCCAGACCCCCGACGTGTGGCCGGTCAGTGTGCGCCGCAGGGCGGCGTGCGGGAGGTCGGCGGGCGGCCACGCCGGACGCAGCCGAGGCGCGGTCAGGCCCGACTCGAAGGCGGAGATGCTCGGTTCGATATCCGAGGTTCGCTCCAGGCGGCTGAGGAAGACAGAGGTGAGGGCGTGTTCGGGTCGGGTGCCGGTCAGCAGGTGCGCGCTGCGGCCGATCGCCCGGTGCAGCGCTCGTGCTTCGGGCGAAGTCGCCCGGGCCAGATCCTCCTCGACGGCGACCGGTCCGAGCACCTTGAGCTTCTCGGTCAAGTAGCCCAGGTGACGGCAGAGTTCCTCGAACTCATCGGCCGCACCTGCTTCGGGCAGGTGATAGCCGAGGTTGCGCCACATGTAGGTGTCGTCCGCGGGCAGCCGCCACCAGGGGCGCGGAGGCTCGCCATCGCCTCGGGCGCCGTGGAAGCCGTCCGTGCCGTGGAAACCGTCCGTGCCGTCGAGACCTTCCGTCGCCTTCGCGATGACCGCCGCCAGGAGCTGCCCGTTGAGTTCCGTAAGTCCCGCCGCGCCCACTCGCGTGCGGAGATAGTCCCGGATCACGTCGTGCAGGCGGACACCCCGGCCGGTGGTCGTCGGCAGGGCGAGGGAGAGGTCGACCAGGTCCTCGCAGAGCAGGTCTGCCTCAAGGGGCGAGAGGTCCCCGGTCGCCGACCAGAAGGTGTGCACCGTGGACGCCGGGATGTCCTGGTCCTCGGGGAACACGGCGAGTTCCAGGAACCTGGCCAGGTCGTCGCCGGAGAGACTGTCGAGGCTCGCCTCGACCGTGGCCGCCACGGCGTCCGCGCGGTCCTCCGAGCGCCGGACGTCCAGGGCCGTCGGACCCTTGGCGCGCAGACGTTCGTCAATGCGTTCACCGGCTACGGCGGCCGACTCACCGGCCGCGACATAACGCCGCAGTGCCTTGTTGACGAGGGACAGCAGCACGGGCCAGCGCCCGGTGCGGGCGAACAGCCGGTGGGCGATGTGCATGGGCAGGTCGGGGAGGCCGCGCGACAGCAGGGTGAGCGCCTCGTCGTCCGTCATCGCTCCGACGACCACCGACACGGAATCCGCGGGAAGAATGCTGCTGACGCGTGTCGTGATCAGTCGGGCGCAGTTCTCGGCGCCGCTCAGGAAAGGGCGGAGTTGGGATCGGGTCCATACGTCGTCGACGACGATGAGAAACCGGCGGGCGCCGATGAGTTCACCGAGGCGAATCCCCGCGACATCCGGATCCGAAAGGGTGGGGCGCGTTCCCGAGACCATCTCCGAGAGGTCGTTCAGTTTCTCCGCCAGGCGTCCGGCCGTGGTCTCCTCCCCCACGGTGACCCACAGGACGCCGTCGGGAAATCGGGTGCCGGTCTCTGGCGCGAGGCAGGTGGCGACGGCGAGCGTGGTCTTGCCGAAGCCGCCCGCGCCGCGCAGTGCCGTGGTGATGGCCACCCGGCCCGGTTCCCTCCGGCCGAGGAGCGAGAGCAGTTCCCGGGCCTGGACGTCACGCGGGACGGGGGCCACCGTGACCGGGGGGACCATCCAGATGCGACCACGCGGCGGTTCGGGAGGCCGGACGGCGGTGGCCGCGCGGAGTTCGGTGAGCGCCTGGTAGATCTGACCGCTGAGGTCGGAGGGTGACTCGAACGTGGCACAGACGATCTCGGAAGTGAGCAACGCCTGCCGGAACGCCGCCTGTCGGGCGGGATGGACGAGATCGGCGAACGTACCCACCGGGACGAGAGCGTGTTCGCCGAGCATGAAGATCAGCGTGGGAATGCTGTGGGCCCGAGCGGTTGCGTACTCCAACTCGGTGTACGAGACATTCGGGCGGTCGACCACGGGTGAGCCGTACCGGAAACCGATGATGCCGACATAGATGTCGGACTCGACGACTTGACGTTCGCAATACGACGCCGGCGCCTCGTCGCGTGCCGAGAACTGTGACATCTCGACCGGAATATCGCCCGCCTTGAGAACCGCGTCACGAGCGGCGTCGATGAATGTCCGCGCGGCCGGGTACGCGCTGAATTCGGATGTATGGCTGACGAAAACCTTGCGCGGCACAACGCCCACCGGCCCAAGGTACCGCAGACCGAGAGCCTGGTGACCAGGTATCACGGCACGAGGGGCGGGACGCTGTCGGCCGCGTCATCGCCCGCGACAGACCCGGCGACGTCGGCGATCAGGCCCGGGATACTGGTGGGCCATGGATGAGGTCGAAGTCGTCGTCGCCCATTCCGAGCGCGCGACGCTGCGGGTCGGAGACGTGTTCCTGAAGGTGGACGCCGATCAGGCGCGCATCGACATCGAGGTCGAGGCGATGTCCCTCGCACCGGTCCCGACCCCGAGGATCCTGTGGCGCGAACCGCCCGTACTCGCGACCGCCGCACTCCCGGGGACCACGCTCGGACGACTCGGCGGGCCGGCGACCGGGTCGCCGGCGGCGTGGGCCGCGGCAGGCGCCGCCCTCCGCACGCTGCACGACGCGGCCCTGCCGCCCTGGCAGGGCCGGGCCGGGCGGAGTATCGACGAGTTGACGAAGGAACTCGACGCCGAGTGCGAGCTGCTCGTCGCGAACGGCGTCCTGCCGACCGGCCTGGTCGCCCGCAACCGCCAGGTCGCCGAGGCCGCGCTGCGGCCATGGACTCCGGCGTTCACGCACGGCGACCTGCAGATCGCGCACGTCTTCGTCGACGGCGACGAGGTCACCGGCATCATCGACTGGTCCGAGGCGGGCCAGGGCGATGCCCTCTACGACCTCGCCACCTTCATCCTCGGACACGAGGAACACCTCGACGACGTCATCGCCGGCTACGGCACCGACATCGACCTCGACGTGATCCACGCCTGGTCGTCACTGCGAAGCCTGCTGGCGGTCCGCCCGCTGATCGAGCAGGGCTTCGACCCCTTCGCACCGGGCTGTGAGGTCGACTTGCTGAGATCCCGGATGTGAGGCCGCGCGGGGCATACCGCCTTCGGGGCAGGCGTGTCACCGGGTGTAGGTGAGGCTCTCCCCGTTCTCGGAGTTGAGGCGGCGCAGGGTGCCGTCGCCTCCGAGGGTGAGGGTCGATGTGGTGCCCGGCGCACAGGAGGACATCGGAACGCCGGAAGTGACGGTGCTCGGGCCGAGCTTCAGCCGGCCGCCGTCGCTTGACACGGCAGCCAAGGGAGCCGTGAACACGCAGTGGTAGGTACCACTGCCGTTGGGTCCGTCGGCGACAAGGATCAACACGTCGTCCCCGATACGGCCCTGCTTGATGACGAGCGAACGGGTGTTCTCACCGGAGGCGTTGGAGATGGTGGTGCTCCAGCTACCGAGGAAGGCCGAGGGGACGTCACCTTTGGCCACCGCGGAGGGTGAGAGGGAGGGGGAGGGAGACGGAGAGGGGTCGTCGCCTCCCACGGAGTGCGCGGGTGTCTGCTGGATGAAGGGGCGTAGCTGGTAACCGAATGCGGTGAAGGCGATAGCGAGAACGGCAGCCGTCGCGGCCAGTGCGAGAGTGTGACGAGGACCGCGCTTACGCGGGGACGAGAGTGTGCCGCCCGCCCCGATGATCACGGGTGCTGAGGGATCGAGGACGACGGTGGGCCACGCCGACGGGTCGGACCGGGAGGCGTCGTGGAGCGGAGGCCGAGGGTCGGAAGCGGCGCTCGCGTCAGCCTGCGGTGGTAACGCCGAGAGGACGGACCGGCGTGCGCCGGCGTCGGCCGGCCTTCGCACTTCCCAGACCCGCGCCGCCGAGGAGGAGTCGCCGACAGGCCGGTAGGAACGTGCACCTATCGCGGCGGCTGCGGCACGCCGTGCGAGTCCGACTTCGGCGGGGGCTGTCAGCACCGTGGGCCGGGTGGGTCGGCCGGTGGCACCGAGGGCGGCAGCGGCGGCCCGTCGCAGCAGACCGGGACGGCTCATCCGCTGCCGTCCTGATCAGCGGTTGACCTGTGTGCTCGCCCTGGCTGAGATGACGGATCGGGCGACGCCGGACGGCTGTTCGGAGGCGGTTCGGGGGCGCCGGTGCCACGCTGCTGCTGCGCCGAGGACACCTCCTGCGCTCCGTCCGGGCCTGCGGGAACCACGCCCGCGCCGAGAATGGCCTCGGTCAGACGGGAGTTCTTGAGCTGTACCAGGATCAGTGGCGCGGAGGCTCCGGCGGCGAACACGGCGAAGCCACCACTGACCTGTCCCGACGTTCCCAGCAGCCCGGCCACCAGGGCACCCAGGATGGTATGCGCCACGGCGGCGACCGTTTCGCCCCCGACGTCGTAGAACGCACCGAACGTAGGCGGGCCCTCAGCTCCGGGCTCGGGTGCATGCCGGTACTGCTGACGCCCGTTGAGCCATTCGTTCATACAGTTGTAGGCGTGCATGATCCCGCGTACCGCTCCGCCTGCGGCGCCGAGCAGCAGCAGTGTCGCAGTGTTCACGGTGTCCCAGCCCCAGCAGGAAGCCTTCACTGATAACACCACCAAGCCTACGGATCCGTTCGCCGCGGCGCTGCCCCTTTGCACGGACCGCCCTACCCGGTGTCTCAGCCCGGCTTGGTCGCCAGCGTCGCGAAATAGCTCGACAGGTACGGGGCGGATGCGTCGGAGTGGTGGGGAGCTTCCGCGAAGCCGGTGAGGACGAACCCGGCCGCGAGTTGCCCGCCGATCTGGTCGGTGAGGGTGTGGCTGTATTCGAGAGCGGCGTCCGCGCCGAACTTCTTGGCGCGTTCCTCGGCGGAGTAGTGCGTGACATCGCTGTAGGGCAGTTGGTGTACGACGATCAGCTCGCCGCGCTCGTCGAGAGCCTCGTGGTCGAACAGGTACGTATCGGGGTTGAGGAAGCCCGCGAGCAGGGTTCCGCCCGGTCGCAGCACACGGAAGCACTCGCGCCACACCGGCGCCAAGTCCGGTGCGAACAGGTTGGAGACCGGGTGGAACACGACGTCGAACGCCGCATCGCCGAAGGCACTGAGGTCGCGCATGTCGCCCAGGACGGTGCGCAGCTCAAGCCCGTCGCGCGCCGCCACCATCTCGTCCTGACCGAGCTGCCGGGGCGAGTTGTCGAACACGGTGACCCTCGCCCCCGCGGCGGCGAGGATCGGACCCTGCTGGCCACCTCCGGAGGCCAGGCACAGCACGTCCTTGCCGGTCAGATCCGTCGGCAACCAGGAGCGGTCGACCGGCTCACGTCCGATGAGGACGATCGACCAGTCGCCCCCGCGAGCACGCTCGACCTCCTCGGCGCTCACCGGCCTCGACCACTCATTGCCCTCTTGGACGTACTTGTCCCAGGCTGCCCGATTGTGGGCAACGGGGTCGACACCCATGTCCTGCACGTTCAACTCTCCCTGCTACGGCCAAGCGTGTACCCGCGGCACCGACAGTCCAGTGCCGCCAGCCAACACGATCGCAGGGCGCGCGCTCAACGAGGTTTCCATCCTGTGGGCCCGATGACCGCCTCCACGCGCGTGTCGGATTGCCCGACTCCGGTAAAGCGAACAACGTCAGGAGCAACAACCAGCAAAGGGACATATCCGAGCAGGAAGCAGGATGACGCATGCCCGGCAGTGAGAGCGAGAACCCGGCGATCCCCTCCCCCACCCCCACGGCGAGCCGGCCGCGGACGAACCGGGACTGGTGGCCCGAGCAGCTGGACCTTCAGGTTCTCCATCAGCATTCGTCGCGTTCGAATCCGATGGACAAGGGCTTCGACTACGCCAAGGAGTTCGCGACCCTCGACGTGGAAGCGCTCAAGCGTGACGTCTTCGAGGTGATGACCACCTCGCAGGACTGGTGGCCGGCCGACTACGGTCACTACGGCCCGCTCTTCATCCGCATGAGCTGGCACTCCGCGGGAACGTACCGGACGGCTGACGGCCGGGGCGGCGGCGGTGCCGGCGCGCAGCGGTTCGCTCCGCTGAACAGCTGGCCGGACAACGCGAGCCTGGACAAGGCGCGTCGTCTGCTGTGGCCGGTCAAGCAGAAGTACGGGCAGCGGATCTCCTGGGCCGACCTGCTGGTCTTCGCCGGGAACTGCGCCATGGAGTCCATGGGGTTCAAGACGTTCGGGTTCGGCTTCGGGCGGGAGGACCAGTGGGAGCCGGAGGAGATCTTCTGGGGACCCGAGGACACCTGGCTCGGGGACGAGCGCTACAGCGGGGACCGGGAACTGGGCGGTCCGTTCGGCGCCGTACAGATGGGCCTGATCTACGTCAACCCGGAAGGCCCCAACGGCACCCCGGATCCGCTGGCCGCGGCCCGCGACATCCGTGAGACGTTCGGGCGGATGGCGATGAACGACGAGGAGACGGTGGCACTCATCGCCGGCGGCCACACCTTCGGCAAGTGTCACGGGGCGGTCGACCCCAGCTACGTCGGCCCCGAGCCCGAGGGCGCTCCCATCGAGCAGCAGGGCCTGGGCTGGCGGAACACCCACGGCAGCGGAGTCGGCGGCGACGCGCTGACCAGCGGCCTCGAAGGGGCCTGGACGTACGAGCCGACCAAGTGGGACAACGGATTCCTGGACAACCTCTTCGGCTACGACTGGGAACTCACCACGAGCCCGGCCGGTGCCCACCAGTGGACGCCCACCGACCCCTCCGCCCGGGACAAGGTGCCCGACGCCCATGATCCGTCCAAGCGGCACGCCCCGATCATGCTGACGACGGACCTCTCGCTGAAACTGGACCCGGTCTACGGCCCGATCGCCCGGCGCTTCCACGAGAACCCCGACCAGTTCGCGCTGGCGTTCGCCAAGGCGTGGTTCAAACTCCTGCACCGCGACATGGGTCCCCGCTCGCGCTACCTCGGCCCGTGGATTCCCGAGCCGCAGCTGTGGCAGGACCCGGTTCCCCCGGTCGACCACGACCTGATCACCGACACCGACATCGCCGCCCTCAAGGCAACCATCCTCACCTCCGGCCGGTCCGTCTCCCAGCTCGTCACCACCGCCTGGGCCGCCGCCGCCAGTTTCCGCGGCACCGACAAGCGCGGCGGCGCCAACGGGGCCCGCATCCGGCTCGCACCGCAGAAGGACTGGGAGGTCAACGCCCTCCCCGAAGTCACCGAGACGGTACGCGCACTCGAGCAGATCCAGCAGGACTTCAACGGCTCACAGACCGGCCGGACCAGGGTCTCCCTCGCCGACCTGATCGTCCTGGGCGGCTGCGCGGCCATCGAGAAGTCCGCGGCCGACGCCGGGCACGAACTGACCGTCCCCTTCACACCGGGGCGCACGGACGCCACGCAGGATCAGACCGACGTGGAGTCGTTCGCCGTCCTCGAACCCAAGGCGGACGCCTTCCGCAACTACCTCAGGGCGGGCGAGAAGCTCTCCCCCGAGACGCTCCTGCTCGACCGCGCGAACATGCTCAACCTCACCGCCCCCGAGATGACCGCCCTGATCGGCGGCATGCGCGCCCTCGGCACCGCCTACAAGGGCTCCGCACACGGCACTCTCACCCACCGGCCTCAGACCCTGACCAACGACTTCTTCATCAACCTCCTCGACATGCGCACCCAGTGGTCCACCTCGGCCACGGACGAGAACGTGTACGAAGGCCGGGACCGCGACACCGGAGAGGTGAAGTGGACCGCGACCGCCGTCGACCTGGTCTTCGGCTCGCACTCCCAACTCCGCGCCCTCAGCGAGGTCTACGCCTCCCATGACGCCGACGCGAAGTTCGTACGGGACTTCGTCGCCGCCTGGGACAAGGTGATGAACCTCGACCGGTACGACGTCCGCGCCTGAGCCAGCCCCAGGGCCCCAGGTCAGGAGCCGCCCGAGCTCCTGACCTGGGGGTCGAGGACGTTCCGTCTCAAGACGTCGCCCTCAGCCGCCGATAACGGACATCGGTCGGTCCGGCTGCACGAACGTCGGGTCGTGCAGGCCCGCGCCCGCCTTCAGGTGCCGACCTGCCGCGCTTCTCCGATCCCTCTTCCGTCAGCTCGAAGCGGATGCGCAGCGAGGCTCGCACCGTGCTGGGCACGCCGAGCTGTTTCTCGGCAGCGCGAGCCCTTCAACACAACGGGTTCAAGCCCGGGTTGCTCAAGCGGACCGTCGAGCGTCAGCTGCGTGTCATGGGAGCACCGTCGGCGGCCTTCTCCGCGGCGGCTGCCGACACCACTCACGACGCGCCGGCTCCGTGACACGCCGCCGGACGGCCTATCGGGACCCTTCACCGATCTTCTGGTCATAACGTGCGGAATATGATGAAAACTCATGTCACCTACCTGGCATGTGCCGCGGCACTCACCGGAGCGGCGCTCGGCGCCGGCCCGGCGGTCGCCGCGGACCACATGACGCACCTGGTCTTTCCGGGCGAGTCGATCCAGAAGGCCGTGGACGCCGCAGCGCCGGGAGACACCGTTCTGCTGACCCCCGGCACCTACCGCCAGAGCGTCAAAGTCACCACGCCCGACCTCACCCTGCGCGGCACGGGCCCCGAGACCGTCCTGGAGCCGGCCAAGACCAAGGCCGCCGAGAGCTGTGGCGAGAACGGCAACGGCATCTGCGTGGTCGGCACGAAGGACAAGAACATCGAGGGCGTCACCATCGCCTCCCTGACCGTGACCGGCTTCGCCAAGGCCGGGGTCATCGGCGTGGGGACCGACAGGCTGACCGTGCGGAACGTGACCGCGGCGAAGAACGGGGTGTGGGGGATCGCGCAGGAGCGCTCGGTCCGCAGCGTGCTGCGCCACAACACCGTCCGGGACAACGGGGACGCCGGCGTCTTCCTCGCGAACACGATCAGAGCCGAGGAGGGCGCCGTGGACACGGAGGGAACCGTGGTCGAAGGCAACCTCCTGCAAGGCAACCGGATCGGTGTCACCGTCCGGCGCCTGCGGAACCTCACCGTCGCGCACAACCGTGTCACCGGCAACTGCGCGGGCGTCTTCGTCGTCGGCGACGAGAACAAGCCGAGGGCCGGTGCGCTGACCGTGCGCGACAACCGCATCGCACGGAACAACAAGTCCTGCCCCAAGACCGCGCGGCTCGACGCGATCCAGGGCTCCGGCATCGTGCTCACCGGCGCCGAGGACACCCTGGTGACGAAGAACCGCGTCACGGACAACGTCGGCGACTCCTCGATGTCGGGCGGCATCGTCCTGCTCAAGAGCTTCGTGGGCACCGCCAATGACCGCAACCGGATCACCGGCAACGTGCTGGCGGGCAACTCCCCGGCGGATCTCGTCAACGCGGACACCGGCGAAGACAACACCTTCCAGGGCAACACCTGCCGGGCGTCCCGCCCCGCAGGACTGTGCTGACGGCCGCAGAACCGCTCATGAACTCCCAGAAGGAGGGCGGCCCATGACGACCGCACAGACCGCACAGACCACGCACACCGCACAGACCTCACCGACCGCGCCGGCCGCCCCGCCGTCACCCATGCGGCTCAGGGAACTCGCGTTCGGAGCGGCATGCGCGGCCGCCCTCCGCGCGGCCACCCGGCTGAACGTCGCCGACGCCCTCGGTGACAGCCCCATGACCGCGGAGGAACTCGCGGCCGCGGTACGCACCGAACCCAAGCCGCTGCGACGGCTGTTGCGGGCCCTGTCCTGCTACGGCGTCTTCGCCGAGCAGCCGGACGGGACGTTCACCCACACCGAGATGTCCCGCCAGTTGCGCGTGGACGACCCGCACAGCCTGCGCGACATCGTCCTGTGGTGCACCGAACCGTGGACCTGGGACGCGTGGCCGCGGCTGGACGAGGCGGTGCGCTCCGGCCGCAACGTCGTACAGGAGCTGTACGGCAAGGAGTTCTTCCCCTACCTCAACGAGGACGCCCCGGAGTCGGCCGACGTCTTCAACCGGGCCATGACGACCTCCAGCGTGCAGTCCGCGCGCGATGTCGCGCGGTTCCTCGACCTGTCGGCAGCCGGCTCGGTCGCCGACATCGGGGGCGGTCAGGGGCATGTGGTGGCGAGCCTGCTGGAGAAGTACCCGGCGCTGCACGGCACCCTGCTCGACCTGCCGCGTGTGGTGGAGAACGCCGACGCACGGCTGCGGGCGGGAGGCGCACTCGCCGACCGGATGCGCCTGGTACCCGGTGACTGCCGGGAGGACGTCCCGGTCAAGGCCGATGTCTACGTCATCAAGAACATCCTGGAGTGGGACGACGCCAGTACTGCCCGGACGTTGCGCAACGTCATGCGGGCGGGCGGCCCGGGAGCGCGGGTCGTGGTCATCGAGAACCTCGTCGACGACTCCCCGTCGATGCGGTTCAGCACCGCGATGGACCTGTTGCTGCTCCTGAACGTGGGCGGCGCCAAGCACACGACCGCCAGCATGGTCGACAGGCTGACCACGGCGGGCCTGGTCATCGACGACGTACGCCCGGTCAACCCCTATCTGCACGCGTTCGACTGCACCGTCCCCGAGTGATCAAGTCCCCCGGCGAAACCCTTCACGAACCGCCGGTCGCCGGGCACGCAACCCTCGCGTGCCCGGCGACCGGCGGTTCATTCGGTGCTTCAGGAGGGGGCGTTGTCCCGCTCCCAGCGGTAGAAGCAGCGCGCCATGGCGTCCTTCGGTGAACGCCAGGTCGCCGGATCGTACGCGGTGACGTACGCCGACAGCCGCTCGCTGACGTCCCGGAACTCGGGATGCCCGGCCGCCTTGGCGATGGCGGGTCCGGGGTCGCGCTCCGACTCGATGAGGTGCAGATAGACGTCGCCGAACTGGAAGAGGCTGCGGCGGGCGACACCCACGAGGTGGGGCAGCTCTCCCCGGTCCGACTCCTCGAACACCTTGGCGATGTCGAGGGCCGACTCCGGCGCCATGCGGGCGATGATGAGGGATTGGTGCATCGTCCTGCCCTCCGTCCGGTTCAGTCGGACAGCACCGGCGCGGGCCGGCGCTCCGTGGCTGCCTGCTCGATCCGGTCCCGGATCAGGGCCATCTGCACCTTGGAGTTCCGGTTGATGTTGTCGGTCATCCAGGCGTCGTCGACCGGTGCGTCCGGCTTCATCGCGAAGTCCTGGGTCCACACCATCCGGGTGCCTTCGAGCACCTTCTCGTACTCCCACACGATGTTCATGTAGGCGAAGGGCCCGGTCTCGACCCGGCGCGCCCGCACGGTGAGCGTGTCACGGTCCGGCTCGCGTTCCGACACCCAGCTCCACACCTTCCCGTTGTCGTCGGGGTGCATGGTCAGCCGGAAGGTGGTCCGGTTCCCCTCCTGGGAGAGGATCTCGGCCGAGGCGTACTCGCTGAACAGCTGCGGCCAGCTCGCGACGTCGTTGGTCATGTCCCAGACCAGGTCGAGCGGCGCACCGATGGTGATCTCGTTCTGGGTGTGCCCGGCCATGTCAGGCTCCCGCCAGTAGAACGCTGTTGACCAGTTCGAGGAACTGCTGCGGGGTCTTGCTCTTCTCCGCGTCGGGAGGCATGGGCGTGCCGTACCGGTTCTCCAGCTCACCCACGATGCCGAGCAGGGCGAGGGAGTCGATCCCGAAGGCGTCGAAGCCGGTGTCGTAGCGCTGCCGGAGGTCCTCCGGGGGGACGGTGACTCCGGCGGACTTCTTCATGAGCTCGCTGAGCTCCTCCACGTTGATGCGGTCACTCATGCGGTGTGTCTCCCTGCTGTGTCGGGTGCTGTGTGATGAGTGCTGGCGATGCCTCGTCATGAGGCGTCGCCGGCGCCGCGCCGGAGCACGAGCGCCGAGTTCGACCCCATGAGTCCTCGGCTGAGGACGAGCGCCGTGCGCAGTTCGGCCGCACGGGCGCGCGAGGTCACGAGGTCGAGGTCGTGGCAGGCGTCGAAGACGTTGGGGGTGGGCGGGATCAGACCGTGTTCCATCGCGAGCACCGCAGCGGCGACGTCCAGGACGGGCGCCGCCGAGTAGCTCCGGCCGGTACCGGTCTTCGGCGCCGTGACAGGGACGCGCCTGCCGTGCGTACCCAGGGCGTCCACGATCGCCAGTGCCTCGGCGCGGTCCGCCTCCGGTACACCGAGGGCGTCGGCGAACACCACGTCGATCTCCTCGGGCGCGCAGTCCGCCTCTTCCAGGGCGCCCAGGACGGCCTGGACGAGCCCTTGCCGGGACTGCTCCCAGCGGGAGGCGCCGGTGAACGTGGCCGCGTGGCCCGCCACGGTGGCGCGCACGGACGCGCCCCGTTCCCGGGCCGAGTCCTCGCTCTCCACGACGAGCATGGCGCCGCCTTCGGCGGGCACGAATCCGCAGGCCGCCGTGGTGAAGGGACGGTAGGCCCGCTCGGGCTCGTCGACGGTGCTCAGCTCCTCGTAACCGAGCTGGCAGACCATCGAGTAGGGGGCGAGCGGCGCCTCGGTCGCGCCGGCCACGAGCACGTCGGTGCCGCGCCGCACGGCCCGGGCCGCGTGCGCCACGGCGTCGAGGCCGCCCGCCTCGTCGGCGGCGACCACACCGCACGGGCCCTTGAAACCGCGCCGGATGGAGATCTGGCCGGTGCTCGCGGCGTAGAACCAGGCGATGGACTGGTACGGCCCGACGAAACGGCTGCCCTTGTCCCACAGCTGTTGCAGTTCCCGCTGCCCGAACTCGCCGCCGCCGGAACCCGCCGCGGTCACCACACCCACGGAGAACGGCGCCTCGTCCGTGTCGCTGCGGCCGAGGCCGGCGTCGTCGAGCGCCTGGTCGGCCGCGGCCATCGCGAAGTGGGTGAACCGGTCGGTCTGGACGAGGTAGCGCTCCTCGACCAGGCTCGGTGGGTCGAAGTCCCGGACCTCGCCGCCCACCCGCAGGGGCAGGTGTCCGCATCCCTCACGGGTGATCCGGTCCAGGACGCTGATGCCTTCCTTGGTCGCCTTCCAGAAGGTCTCGGTGCTGGTTCCGTTGGGCGCGACCACGCCGATCCCGGTGAGGGCCGCGCGCCGGGGATGTCCGCTCATCGTGTCTTCTCCCTCGGCAGGGTCAGGACCACCGCGGACTGGAAGCCACCGAATCCACTGCCCACGGAGAGAACACTGTTCAGCCTTCGCTCACGGGCGACGCGCGGGACGTAGTCCAGATCGCACTCGGGGTCCGGCGTCTCGTAGTTGGCGGTGGGCGGGACGACCTGGTGGGTCAGGGACAGCGCACAGGCGACGAGTTCGATCGCGCCGATCGCGCCGAGTGAGTGGCCCACCATGGACTTGATGGAGCTCATGGGCGTGTCGTAGGCGTGTGCGCCGAGGGCCCGTTTGACCGCGGCCGTCTCGTGCCGGTCGTTCTGGAGGGTGCCCGAGCCGTGCGCGTTGACGTAGTCGATCGCGGTGCGGTCCAGCCGGGCCTGATCCAGGGCGTCCTCGATGGCCCGTGCCATCTCCAGGCCCTCACTGGTCAGACCGGTCATGTGGTAGGCGTTGCCGAACGTGGCATAGCCGCCGATCTCGCAGTACACGTGGGCGCCACGGGCCCGCGCGTGATCGAGCTCCTCCAGGACGAGGACCGCGCCGCCCTCCCCCATGACGAAGCCGTTGCGGTCCGCGTCGAAGGGGCGGGAGGCGTGGGCGGGGTCGTCGTTGTTCGGGGAGGTCGCCTTGATCGCGTCGAAGCAGGCCATGGTGATCGGTGAGATCGGCGAGTCCGACGCCCCGGTTATGCAGATGTCGGCCCGGCCCTCCTCGATCGTGTGGAAGGCGTATCCGACCGCGTCCAGGCCCGAGGTGCAGCCGGTGGAGACCGTCTGCACCGGCCCGCGGGCCTCGAAGCGCTCCGCCAACGTCGAGGCGAGGGTGCTCGGCGCGAACGCCCGGTGCAGCTGCGGGCCGGCCTGCCGGTGGTCCACGTCCCAGCGCTTGCCTCCCTCGCTGACCAGCACGTAGTCGTGCTCCAGTCGGGTGGTGCCGCCGACCGCGGTGCCCAGGGAGACCGCCACGCGCCACGGGTTCTCCGCGGCGAGGTCGAGGCCCGAGTCCCGTACCGCCTCCTCCCCGGCCGCCAGGGCGAACTGGATGTACCGGTCGCACCGTGCGATCTGCTCCGGGTCCAGGCCGTGGGCCGCCGGGTCGAAGTCACACTCGGCCGCGATCCTCGAACGCAGCCCGGCCGGGTCGAAGAAGGTGATGCCCCGCGTCGCCGTGCGCCCGTGGGACAGCAGGTCCCAGAAGGCCGGCACTCCGATGCCTTCGGGGGCGACGACGCCCATGCCGGTGACCGCCACGCGCCTGGTCATGAACGGACCTGAGGCTCGGCCACCCGTCCCACGCTCGTGTGGGTCGGCTCCGCCGCGATCGGCACCCCGTCCGCGTCCTCGGTGTCGACATGGCCGAGCGGCGGGCTGGGGGCGAGCGGGCCGAGGTGGAAGACCATGCGGGCCTCCACCTTGCCGACGTTGCGGAAGCGGTGCCGCATGTAGGCGGGGATCAGCAGCCCTTGCTCGGGCTGCAGCGGGTGGGTGTCGCCGTCCAGGTCCACCTCCAGCTGTCCGCAGAGGACGTAGATGAACTCCTCGGAGTAGGGGTGGTAGTGCTCGGCGATGCGGTCGCCGGGCTGCACGATGGCCACGCCCATGAAACCGCTGGTGGAGCCGACGGTGGCAGGGGTGAGCATGGCGCGCAGGTCCCCGCCGCGCCGGGTGTTGGGCTCGACCTCGCTCAGGTCCACGATTCCAGGAAGTTTGTTCACGACGTTCCTCCGAACATGTGTTGCACCGGCACGGGGCGTGGCGACCACGGCCCCGATGCCGACGTGCCGAATCAGGCGTCGGGCGCCTGGCGGTCGGTGACGAGTGCCATGCGGGGGACGCTCAGGTGGTGAGCCGGGACGCCGTCCTTCAGCGCCGCGCCGTCGAGAGCTTCCGCGTCCAGGAGTTCCGCGATCTCGGTCGCCTGGCCAGGGTCGGACAGACCCGGCATGGCAACGTTGTCGAGGTCGCCCCGCACGTCCACGAGCCGCACCACCACGTCATCGCGCTGGAAGATCGTGCTGCGCAGCAGCGGCGTCTGCGGATCGTTGGCCGCTGCCACGTCCTGACGGGCGAGCAGCTCGGCCAGGCGCATTCCGCGCCCTTCGCGAGCCGGGTAGTACAGGGCCTGCCGTACGGCGCCCGCGCTGTCCTGGCCCGACGTCACATGGTGTACGGCGGGCAGCGCCGCGCGGGTGAAGAAGAGCCGCGCGGCCTCCGGGTCGTCGAGGTCCCTGTCCTGCTCCAGGTAGGGGTTGATGGCTTCCTCGACGGCACGTACCTCGGGCTGCTTGGCGACGTGGCGCAGCGCGGCGAGCAGGTCGCCCCGCACCTCGATGGCGCGGACCACCCGGTTGCCGTGCATGAACAGGGAGGTGCGGCACAGCTGGGTGGTGTCGTCGACCCGCGACTCCGGCGAGGCGTACCCGGCCAGGATCGCGGCCACGGTCTCCTCGCTGCCCGGCTTGACCGTGAAGGTGAGCGCGTGCCGGACCAGGCCGTCACCGATCCTCGGGGACGCCTGGAGCACACGGGCGCCGGGCTCCACGGCCGCCGCGGGGCCGCCGGTCTCGCGCACGACGTGGAAGCGAAGTGACCGGGTGTCACGGACGCAGCTGTGCAGTGGCTCCACCATCCGCACGTGGTCCTCACTGTTCACCCAGGTGAGGAACGGCGGAGCACTCTCCCACTCGCTGGTGATGAGCCATTGCGAGGGGTTCTCGATGGACTGGCACAGCTGGTCGCTGACATGCCCGGGGACCGACGCGACCTGGTTGCACAGTTGCTCGTACGCCTCCAGGAACTGCTGCTGAGCACCGTCGTAGACGTCCACCAGCAGGACGACACGCAGCCGGGAACCGTCGAACACGGACTGAGAGACGCGCTGCGACGCCTCTCGCATGAGGGATTCCGAAACACGTTCGGACGTGGTGGTCATCCTGCGCACATCTCCTTGACGGGAAAGAACCGGACGGGTCTCGCTCACGTCGACGTCTGCCTCCGACGTGCTCGATCCCCTCGATCCTGAGCCCGCTGCCGAAACCGCGCGACTCGTATGCCCCTGGGCGGGCGACCCCGGACCCCGGCGGACGGGGCCCGCTCAGACCAGGTGGGCGAAGACCACCAGGTTGTCCGTGTAGTCCCTGACCGTACGGTCGTAGTCACCCGCACAGGTGATGAGCCGGACCTGCGCCTGGTCCGTGTCGGCGTAGACACGCCGGCTGGGGAAGTTGTCCTTCTCGAACGTCTCCACGTCGTCGACCACGAAGGACGCCGTGCGCCCGTCGTCCCGTCTCACCTCGAAGGAATCGCCCTTCTTCAGTTCCCCGAGGTCCGCGAAGACGGCCGCCGAGGTCATGGTGTCGACGTGACCGGCGATGATCGATGTGCCCGCCTCCCCCGGGGAGGCTCCCTTGGCGAACCAGCCCACGAGATTGGTGTCGTCGGCCGGGGGCGGCTGGAGCTGACCGGTGCTGCCGATGGCGAGTTCCGTGAACGGGGCGTCGACGGAGATCTTCGGAATGAGCAGGCGTACGGGTCTGGCTCGCGGCAGATGCTTCCCCGCGGTCCGTTCGGCCGGCGGAGCCGCCGCGGCATCGGTGTGCGAGGCCTTGGGCGGGCCGGAGGCGTCGGACGGCGTGGTGTCGTTGCCGCCGAACAGGACCATGGCCAGCACCAGGGCCGCTACCGCGCCCACCACCAGCGTTTTGGTGCGGGGCTCGTTGTCTGCGAGGGAAGAGGGACGGGCTGCCATCGGGTGCTACCTCACCGGGGCGTGGCGGAAGATCGGACGAGGGACTGCACGGGGGAACCGGCGGGGCCGCCACGCGACACGCGCGTGGCGGCCGCAGCGGCTATCGCAGACGGCATGGCTCAGGCCATGCTTTCGGCGGTCTTCTTACGGCGCGCCGCGTACAGACCGGTGGCGGCGACCGCCAGGGCGGCCAGCCCACCCGCGGTCACGGCCGGCGAGGCCAACGCGCCGCCTCCGGTGTGCATTCCGCCGCTCGGCTTCTCCTCGCGGCCGCTCCACTCGTCGCCGCCGTCCTGCTTCCCGCTCCAGGAGTCCTCCTGCTTGCCGCTGCCGGAGTCCTTGCCGTGCTCCTTGTCCTTGTACGTCTCCGGGTCGAACTTGGGGTCCTTCGCGGTGTCGGAACCGTCGGGGTTCACCGCGGTCAGGGCTCCACCACCGGTGTGCATGCCACCGCGCGGCGAGTCCTGGTCACTGTCCTTGCCGTGCTCCTTGCTGTAGCCGGAGTCCTTGTCGTGCTCCTTGCTGTAGCCGGAGTCCGTGTCGTGCTCCTTGCTGTAACCGGAGTCCGACTGGTCCTCCCAGTCGTTCCCGGCCGCGTGGGCGCCGGGGGCACCGAGAACGAGGACGGTCGAAGCCGCCGCGGTGGCAAGGAGCATGCGAGCAGAGTGCATCTGACATTCCCTCCGCCGAGGAGCGGACAGCTGGTGCTTCGTCAGCTGAGGTGACCCGTCCTCGACATGATCCACCGTCAGTGCGCACGGCTCCTCGCACCACTCGGGGCGATCGCTCGGGTGAACACACCCTCCGCCGAACGGGAGCGAGATCCCGCCCCCATGACGCGGCCGACCGGCCCCGTCGAGGGGCAGGTCGGCCGCGTCTGCCGAGGTCAGACCGTTGCCAGCAGCGTGGTCAGGGCTCGGCGGAGGGCTGATTCGGCGTCAGGCTCGGGCGCTGTGGCCCGCCAGGCCACGAACCCGTCGGGCCGGACAAGTACGGCGCCCTGCGGCGTCGTTCCATGGACGGCCGACCAGTCCGTCTCGCCTTCCGGCGCCAGCTCGGCGTCGGAGGCCCCGCCCACCCGGTACGAGACGAGGGGGACGGACATCGATGCGGCGACACGGATGGCCGCCTCGTGCCAGCCACTTGGGTGATCGGCGTCGCTGAGCAGGACGAACGACCGCTCGTAGAGATCCAGGGTGGAGATCCGCTCGCCCCGGTGCCGGACCGCCAAGTGCGGCGCCCTGCTACCGGGTTCCCCGGACAGGTCGAGGCGTTCCGGTACGACGGGAGCCTCGGGGTCGGTACCGAGGACGGCGCCGCGTGGATAGCGGTAGCCGAGGACCGCGCCGAGCATGCCGCGCTGCGGGCCGCCGCCTCCGCCGCCACCCCCCATGCCGGGGGGCGGAGCGAAGCCGGGGTGGCTGTGCTCCACGGACCGTTCGGAGGCGCGGGCGCCGGTCGCCTCGGCCACCGGGCGCCGCTCCGCGTCGTAGGTGTCCAACAGCGCTTCCCCTGCCCAACCGTCGAGCACCGCGGCCAGCTTCCACGCGAGGTTGTGCGCGTCCTGGATACCCGTGTTGGAGCCGAAGGCTCCGGTGGGCGACATCTCGTGGGCCGAGTCGCCGGCCAGGAAGACCCGTCCTGACCGGTAGCTACGGGCGACCCGCTGAGCGGCGTTCCAGGGAGCCTTCCCCGTGACCTCTACGTCGAGGTCGGCCACGCCGACGGCACGCCGGATGTGCTCCACGCACCGCTCGTCGGTGAACTCCTCCAGCGTTTCGCCGTGTTCGGGATGCCAGGGGGCGTGGAAGACCCACTTCTCACGGTTGTCGACCGGCAGCAGCGCCCCGTCGGCCTCCGGGTTCGTCAGGTAGCAGACGATGAACCGCCGTTCGCCCACGACATCGGCGAGGCGGCGGGACCGGAAGGTGATGCTGACGTTGCTGAACAGGTCACCGGGACCGTTCTGGGCGATGCCGAGCTGCTCGCGCACGGGGCTGCGGGGACCGTCGGCCGCGACGAGGTAGTCCGCGCGGATGGTGGTGTGCTCGCCGGTCTCACGGCTCTTGACCACCGCGGTGACACCGTCGGGGTCGGTGTCGAACGACAGCAGTTCGGTGCCGTAGCGCAGATCGCCACCGAGCCGCTCGGCGTGGTCGAGCAGCACCGGCTCCAGGTCGTTCTGGCTGCACAGACACCAGGAGCTGGGACTGAAGCGGGCCAGCGCACCGCCCGCGTCGATCTCCTTGAAGAGCCACTCGCCCGCGTCGCCCACCAGGGTGGGCGTCTGGAGGATCCCGTGGTTGTCGTCCAGGGTGGCGGCGGCCTCCCGGATCCCGGGCTCGACTCCGGCCGCCCGGAACAGCTCCATCGTCCGGACGTTGTTCCCGCGCCCACGGGGGTGGATGGAGGTGCCGGTGTGGCGCTCCACCAGGGTGTGCCGTACGCCCAGCCGGCTCAGGAACAACGAGGTCGACAGGCCGACGAGTGAACCGCCGACGATGAGGACAGGGACGTGATGAATGGTGTGGTCGCTCCGGTCGTCGCTTCGTTCCGTTCTTCGGTCCATGACCCGCCTCCAGCTCGTGGTGTCTGCCGACTCGGCCGATTCGGCCGCGACCCTCATCCATGCCCCCCCGGCATCAGCACGGGCCCAAGCTTCACCCGCTCAACTCGCCGGGTTCGCCGAGTCAGCGGACACGCTCGCGGTCCGTGTCCCACGGACAGCACCCGAGGACTCTCAGACCTGCGGACCTGACCGCGGTTTCACCAGACCGCTCTGGTAGGCGATGACGACGAGTTGAGCGCGATCGCGGGCGTGGAGTTTCGTCATCGCTCGCTGGATGTGGCTGCGTACGGTCATCGGGCTCAGGACGAGGTGCTCGGCGATCGCGGCGTTGGATTTGCCGAGCGCGGCCAGTGCCATGACCTCGCGTTCGCGGTCGGTGAGGGTTCTGACGTCGTCGGGCAGGGCGAGGAAGTCATCGGTGTCGGGGGTGGCGAGGAACCGGGCGATGAGGGTCCTGGTGGCGGTGGGCGACAGGAGCGCCTCGCCCGCCGCGACGGTGCGGATGCCGGACAGCAGGACCTCGGGGCTCACGCCCTTGCCGAGGAAGCCGCTCGCGCCGGCCCGCAGGGCCTTGGCCACGTTCTCGTCGTTCTCGAAGGTGGTGAGGACGAGTACGTGGACCTGCGAGAGCTCTGGCCGGGCGCAGATCGCCGCGGTGGCGGCCACTCCGTCGACGCCCGGCATGCGCAGGTCCATGACGACGACGTCCGGGCGGTACTCGGCTGCCAGGTCGACGGCTTCCCGTCCGTCGGCTGCCTCGCCGACCACGGTCATGTCCTCGACCGAGTCGATGAGGATGCGGAAGGTGGCGCGCAGCAGGGCCTGGTCGTCGGCGAGCAGGACACGGATGGTCATGTGGCGGAGCCTTCGTCGTGGATTTCGAGCGGAAGGGTGCAGGCGACTTCGAAGCCGCCCTGCGGACGGTGGCCCGCGTGGAAGGTGCCGCCTACGGCCGTGGCACGTTCACGCATCGTCAGCAGGCCGAAGCCGCCCGCGGAATCGGAGGAGCCGGCCGGGGAGGCGTCGTTGGTGACGGTCAGCGTCACGTAGTGCGGGGTGTAGGCCAGGCGAACCGCGGCCGTCCGTGTGGCCGCGTGCTTGCTGACGTTGGTCAGCGCCTCCTGGATGATCCGATAGGCCGTCAGGTCGAGCACAGGAGTGAGGCGATGCGCGTCACCGTCGACGGTGACGGTCACCGCCAGCCCGGCCGCCGCGCAGGTGTCGACCAGCTCCGAGAGGTCCCGCAGTCCCGGCGCGGGGGTCAGGCCGTCCTCCGGGTCGGATTCCTGGCGCAGCAGTCCGACGGTCGCCTTCAGCTCGCGCAGCGCGGCGGACGTCGTCCGCGGCAGCCTGGCGATCATGTCGAGCGCCTGGTCGGGATGGGTGCGTGCGAGGTGGGCGGCGGTTCCGGCCTGTGCGTCGGCCAGGGTCAGGTGGTGGGCGACCACATCATGCAGTTCGCGCGCGATGCGCATACGTTCCTGGATCACCCGGCGCCGTGCCTCCGCCTCGCGTTCCCGGACCGCGTGCTCGGCGCGGGCCGCCCCGTACTCGCGGCGCACGCGGACATAGCTGCCCAGGGCGGCGGAGAGCAGCACCCATGCCGTCGGATTGACGACGGTGAGTACGGGCGAGTCGTGGAACGGGGCGACGAAGAACCCGGTCGCCACGATGCCGGCAACGGCGACGCACGCGCTGTTCCACGTCGTTCGGCGGCGGCTCTGGACGCTCAGGGAGTACTGCGCGACCAGCAACGGCGCCATCACGAGGGGAGTCAGAAGGTAGCCGAACGCCCCCTGGGCCAGGACGCACCCCAGGGTCACCGCCATGACGGGAACGGTTCGTGTCCGGCGCCATCGCAGGGCGGCGCAGCCGACGACGGCCAGCGCGACACCCGGCCACAGGGCGGCCTCGGCCAGGACGGACCAGGTGACCAGGACGCTGGCCGTCGTGATCGCGAACAGCAGGACCAGCGTCACGGCTTCAGCCGCCTTGGGACGGCTCGCCGCCCAGCGCCGCCAGCTCGTGTTCATCTCGCTCCGAGGGAAGTACAAGGGCAGTCATCGTCACACACCCGCGGTCCGCGGGGTCCGAAGGCAGACCCCGCGGACCGCGGCCCAGGCATCAGACGCGGGCCGGTTCCTGTGTGCCGGGCGCCCTCCGCGCATCCGGCACCTGAGGCGTGGTGAGCCCGGCGCCTTCGACGTCGACGCGGGGCAGCACCCGGTCGAGCCATTTCGGCAGCCACCACGCCTTGTCGCCCAACAGGGCGAGCACCGCGGGCACGAGGGCCATGCGGACGACGAACGCGTCGAACAGCACCGCCACGGCGAGACCGAAGCCGATCGTCTTGATCATGGCCTCCCCCGCTCCCATGAACCCGGAGAAGACCGCGATCATGATGACCGCCGCGGCGACCACCACACGGGCGCTGTGCCGGAAACCGGTGACGACCGCCTGCGGGGCACTGTCCCCGTGGACGTACGCCTCCCGCATCCGGGCGACGAGGAACACCTCGTAGTCCATGGCGAGACCGAAGACGATGCCCACCAGGAAGATCGGCATCAGGCTCATGATCGGCCCCGGCTGCTCCACACCCAGCAGTGCGGCGCCCCAGCCCCACTGGAAGACCGCGACGACCGCGCCCAGGGCGGCCAGCACGGACAGCAGGAATCCGAAGGCGGCCTTGACCGGCACGAGCAGCGAGCGGAAGACCACCAGGAGCAGGAGGAGGGCGAGGATCACGATGACACCCAGGTAGGGCACGAGCGCGTCCTGGAGGGCCTGCGCGATGTCGATGTTCATCGCGGTGCTGCCGGTGACCTCGAAGGTCGCCCCGGTCTCCCGCTCCAGTCCGGCGCGTTCCTGACGGATCGTCCGGACGAGGTCCTTGGTCTTCTCCTCGTTGGGGCCGGTGGCCGGGACCACCGAGAACAGCGCGGCGTCGCCTGCCGAGTTCAGTCGGGCCGGCGAGACGGACACGACGCCTTCGGTGTCGCCGATCGCCTCGGTGATCCGGGCGACGGCGGCCTTGGGGTCGTCCACGCCCTTGACGTCCGCGACGACGGTGAGGGGCCCGTTGAAGCCCGCGCCGAAGCCTTCCGCGAGCGCGTCGTAGGCGCGTCGTTCCGTCGACGAGACCGGCTTGGACTCGGCTCCCGGCATGCCCATCTCCAGCTGCGCGGCGGGCAGCGCGAGCACGCCCAGGCCCACCACGCTCGCCACCAGCACGGTCACCGGACGGCGCAGCACGAACCCCGCCCAGCGCGAACCGCCGTTGTCCGCGGACCGGTTCACCCGGCCTCGCTTGCGGGCGGCGCGGGAGAGCACCGCGTTCGGCCACATGCCGAGCAGGGCGGGCACCAGGGTCAGGGCGACCAGGACCGCGACGACCACGGCGCCCGCGGCGCACAGCCCCATCTTCGTCAGCATCGGTACGCCGACCACGGACAGCCCCGCGAGCGCGATGATGACGGTGAGGCCGGCGAACACGACGGCCGAGCCGGCCGTACCGACGGCCAGGCCCGCCGCCTCGTGCGGCGCATGCCCGTACGCGCGCTCCTCCCGGTAGCGGGAGACCACGAACAGGGCGTAGTCGATGCCGACGGCCAGGCCGAGCATCGTGGCGAGCGTGCCGGTCGTGAGGGAGAGGCCGAAGGTGCTGCCGAGGGCCACGATGGCGGCCATGCTGACACCGACGCCGATGAGGGCGGTCAGCAGCGGCAGTCCTGCGGCGGCCAGCGAGCCGAAGGTGATCAGCAGCACGACCGCGGCCAGGACGATGCCGATCGCCTCGGCCGATCCGCCCGCCGCCGGCTGTTCGGCGAGCGCGGTGCCGCCGACCTCGACGGTGAGCCCGGCGTCCCGGGCCTGCCCGATCGCCTTCTCCAGTGCGGTCTTGTCTGCGCCGGTGAGATCGCCGGCCTCGACCTTGAAGTCGACGGTGGCGTACGCGGTGGAAGCGTCCTCGCTCACCGCCTTCGCGGCGAACGGACTCACCGCGCCGGAGACCTGGGGCTCGGAGGCGGCGTCCTTGACGAAGGCGTCGATCGCGGCACGGTTGGCCGCGGCGGTGACCTTCTCCCCCGCGGGAGCGACGAACACGATCCGCGCGGTCGCGCCGTCGGCGGCCGAGCCGGGGAAACGCTCGCCGATGAGGTCGAAGGCCTTCTGCGCCTCGATGCCGGGCATGAAGGACGTGCCGTCGTCGGACGCGGCCGGGGCCTTGGCGGCGCCGAGGCCGACGGCACCGAGGAGCACGGCCCACAACAACGTCACGAGCCAACGGCGCCGGAAGGCGGTTCGGCCCAGCCGGTAAAGCAAGGTAGCCACGGGAAACGGGTCTCCAGGTCTGGTCTCGGGTGGACCACCAGGCTCCCCCGCGGGCCCGTCCGAGGGCGTCGTGCCCGTGCGCGCACTTCCGCTTGGTGACACAGCACCAGCGGGCCCGCGCTCCTCATCCTCAGGGAGGAGAAGCGCGGGCCCTGATGGACGGCAGCGTCGACAGCGGCACCGCCTGGCGGGAGCACCCGGCGGCTGCGGGACCTGCGCGACGCCGACGCGGTCCTCGCGGTGTGACGCCCAGTCAGATGCCGCATGTCGGTGCGGACCAGTAGGGCGAGGGGTCGAGCGCCACATGTGTGTGATCGTTGTGGTCCGGGTAGCCCGGGCCGAGGATCTCCGAGAAGCCGTGTGTGCGGGCCTGCTGGGCGAGACGGCACAGGCTCACCGAGCCGGTCAGGTCGGCTGCGTCGCCGTAGAGGTGGCGGCTGGTGGACGAGCCGCCGACCGCGCTGTTGCAGGCGTAGGAACGAAAGCCGCTCGAGACGGTGATCGGCACATCACCCAGTGCGTGGCGCATCGCCTCCAGTTTCCACATGGTCTTCAGGGCGTTGGCCTTGGCCGTGGCCGCGGAGACCGCACCGCCCGACCAGTCGGCATTGCACTTGTTGAGTTCCGCGTAGGCGAAGTGGACCGGCGTGCAGTCCGCGTCCTGGAGGGCGTAGATCTTGGCGTAGGTCGCGGGGCCCGCCACGCCGTCCGCGCTCAGACCGTACGCCGACTGGAACTTCGCGACCGCCGCCGCGGTCCGCGCCCCGTACTGGCCGTCGTACGACAGGCGCTCGCCGGAGGTCACCCATCCGGCGACACGTATCTGGAGCTGTGTCACATCACTGCCGGAGGTGCCCTGGGAGAGGGTGCGGCCCCAGGTGTAGCAGTCGTCGGCGGCGGCGGTGCCCGCTCCGAGCCCCACCCCCACCACTGCACCTGTCAAGACCATGACAAACGAGGCGATCAATCGTGCCACACGTATCAACATTCCGGCCTCCCGACCGCGCGTCCGAAACAGCCCGAGCAACGGTTCGCCCGTCACGGCGCGACCGCCCCCGCTCAGCGTGAGGCCGGTCGGCTACGCGCGTCAACGGCCCGAACTCCCGTCATTTGTCCAGACCATGACGGGGGTGTTCAGAGAGCGGGCCTGGCGTGCTCGGCGTCGACCCGGGAGGTGACTCCGGTCTCGACGAGGGTGCGGGTGGCGTCGACGGTGGCGTAGATCCACAGGATGCGCATCGGCTCGGTGGCGGAGGCGTTACGGAACCGGTGGGGCATGCCGGCGGGCACATAGGTGGTGTCGAAGCGGGAGACGTGGTGTTCGGTGCCGTCGATCTCCACGACCGCGTCGCCCTCCAGGATGGTCACGGACTCCGGGCAGTTGTGGGTGTGCAGGGCGATGCCGGCGCCGCCGTCGAACACGGTCTGCCCGGTGAGGAAGACCTCGGCGCCGGCCGCCTGTGTCACCAGGGGGATGGTGCGGGCGCCACCACCGCGGCTGAAGGCGGTCAGATCGGCCGGGCGCAGCACGGCGGGCGGGAAGGGGGTGAAGCAGGGCTCGTCGGTGGGGTGGTCGTGCACGGCGTTCTCCAGGGCGGGAGGGCGAGTGGGGTGGTCGGGCGGTATCGGTGCGCGCTGACGGCCCGGCCCCGGTGGGCCGCGGGGAACTGTTCCGTGGCCCACCGGGCGGAGGGGATCAGGCGATACCGATGGCGCCGGTGAGCAGGGCGAAGGCGATGTAGGCGAGGGAGACGGGGACGCCCCAGCGCAGGGCGTGCTTCTGGAAGTCGCCGAGTTCGGTCCTGACCAGGCCGATCAGGACCCACAGGGGTGCGCTGGTGGGGCCCATCATGTGAAGGATCTGACCGATGGCGCCGGCGCGGGCGATCTCGTTGGCGTCGATGCCGTAGTGCGCGGCGGATTCCGCGAGGACGGGTACGACGCCGAACCAGTAGCCGTCGTTGGACATGAAGAAGCCCAGCGGCAGGGCGAGGATCGCGGTGAACAGCGGGATGACGTTGCCCCAGCCGTCCGGGACGATCGACAGGGCCGCGTCCGCCATCGCCTTGATCATGCCGGAGTCGGTCATGATGCCGGTGAACACGCCGGCCGCCAGGACGAGGATCATCACCGGGACCGCGTTGGACGCCTGCCGCTTGATGAGGTCCTGCTGGTCGCCGATGGCGCGGATGTTGACGAGCAGCGCGATGACGAAGGCGACCATGAAGAGGACGAGAAGGTCGGCGACCTCGAGGATGAGCAGGACCATCAGCAGGACGGTCAGTGCGGCGTTGAACCACATCCGCCAGTCGGCCTTCACCGGTTCGAAGGCCTCTCCGGAGGCGATCTCCAACTGGTAGGCGCTGAGCTTCTCGGGGTCGAGCTTGCCGCGTTCACGCACGCCGAGCCAGTAGGCGACGGAGACGATGGCCAGGCTGGTCAGGGCCATGGGACCGATCATGTGGACGAAGTACTCACTGGCGTCCAGGTGCAGGACGCTGATGCCGCGGGTCGCGGCGCCTCCCCAGGGGGTGGTGCCGGAGATGGTGCCCAGCGCCATGGCGGCCAAGGTCGCGAGGATGAGCGGGTTGATGCCCAGACGCCGGTAGATCGGCAGGAACGCGGAGCAGACGATCATGTAGCTGGTGGTGCCGTCACCGTCGAGCGCCACACAGAGCGACAGTACGGCGGTGCCGACGACGATGCGGACGGGGTCACCCTTGGACGCGCGGACGATCGCCTGACACACCGGCTCGAAAAGTTTCACCTCCATCATCAGGCTGAAGTAGAGGACGGCGAACAGCAGCAGTGCCGCGGTGGGCGCGACCGTGTCCAGGCCGTTCGTGATCATGTCGCCGAGCTTGGTGCCCTTGCCGGCTATGACGGCGGCGATGATCGGGGTGAGCATGATGGCGGTGAACGCGGAGAGGTACTTCCGCATAACGAGCAGCATGAAGCTGCCCAGAGTGGCGAAGCCGAGGACGGCGAGCATCGTTGCTCCTTGGGGCAGGGCTGGGGGCCGCCCGGCGGGGCGGCGAAGAGGACGGCGCGGTTTTCAGTGCGTGTCGGGTCGGCGGACGACCTTCGGCGCACGCGGTGCCGTCGTCGGCTTGTGCGCGGAGTCGGCCATGGTACGTGCGGCTCCTGTACGGCGGTCGGGGGCACGGGTGCAGCGGGGCGGCACCCCGGGGCGTGGCCGGGTACGCCTGGCAGCGGAGTGGCCTGGCGTCGGTCGGTGTGGAGCGAAAGGGGGAGGCGGCTCACCCAGCTCCGGACAACCGGTTCACCGGATTGCCGGTAGGTAACTAGAATCCGGCCATTACGTCAATACCGAAGTGAGGAATTCGATGGCCGAACTCGCCAGGATCACGGTCGAGCCGCGGGAGCCGCTGGCCTCCGAGGTGTCCCGTCGCCTGATCGACTACCTGATGTCCGGCGAGGTACAGCCCGGCGACCGCATCCCCTCCGAGCGGCAGTTGACCGAGATGCTCGGCGTGAACCGGCCGACCGTCCGCGAGGCGATCAAGTCGCTCGGCTTCCTGGGCCTGCTGGAGATCCGCCAGTCCAGCGGGACCTACTTCCGGGGCACCGACTCGGACGTGCTCTACCGCCTGTTCGAGCTGGGCCTGGTGCTCGGCGAGCGCGGCGCCCGGGACATGGTCCAGGCCCGCGCCGAGCTGGAGGTGATCGTCGCCGGCCTGGCCGCGCAGACGCGCGACGACGCCGGCGTCGAGCTGCTGCGTGCCCGGCTCACCGCCATGCGCGAGTGCCCCGACGACGAGTTCCCCGAGGCCGACACCGCCTTCCACGCCGCACTGGGCGAGCTGGCCGGCAACACGGTGCTGCGGGACATGCTCAAGGGCATGCGGGCGATGATCCAGCGCGGCTGGGTGGAGCGCACCGGAGCCGTCCGCTCCCGCGAGGTGGCCTACGGCGACCACGTCCCGATCTTCGAGGCGGTCGCGAACGGGGACGCGGAGGCCGCGCGCGCCGCCATGGCCCGGCACATGGACGGCGCGTCCCGCCGCCTGATGGAGGCGTTGGAGCAGCGCGAGGGATAGGGGTTCCGGCGAGTTGCCGGTTCCGCTCCGGCATCTCGCGGCCCACCCATCGGAACAACCGGTTGACCGGTTTACCGGTTCCGCCTACAGTGGCGGCGCGGCACCACGACACGCACTGCCGCCCCCCATCTCGGGCCGGCCTTCACCCCACCGCCGACGGCACTTCACACGGTGGCCAAGGCTCGCCCCCGGTCGGGACCCCTGCTGGTCCCCGCCTTCCGAAAGAGGAAGAACCCGGTGCTCGAAACCGCCCCCCTGGTCGCCATGATCCACGCCGTACCGACCGCAGGCCGCATCGCCCAGACCGCGTTCGCCCAGGAGTTTCCGCAGGCCAGGGTCTGGAACATCCTGGACGACCGCCTGCTGGACGACGCCCGGACGGCCGGCGGCCTCACCGACACCCTCAGCCGCCGCATGCTCCGGCTCATCGCACACGTGATGGACGGCGGCGCCCAGGGCCTGCTCCTCACCTGCTCCTCCTACGGAGAAGTGGTGGACACCGCCCGCAGACTGTGGGACGTGCCGGTGCTGAAGTCGGACGAGTCCCTGTTCAAGGCAGCCCTGGTCGGCCCCTACCAGCGGATCGCCGTCGTCGCCTCCGCCCCGCCGGCCGTTCCGGCGGCCGTCGCCCAGCTCGAAGCGCTGGTCCCCGCTGTCCGCCCGGACCGCCCGGTCGACGTCGTGACGGCCCTGAGCGAAGAGGCCGCCGGGGCCGAGCCCGAAGCCGCCGCCCGCCACCTGGCGGACGCCCTCCACACGGCCGGCGGCGCCGACGCCGATGCGGTGCTCCTCGCGCAGTATTCGCTCACCCCGGCCCGCGACCCCCTGGCCGCTCTGCTGAACGTGCCGGTACTCGACGGCGCCGGTGCCGCCGCCCGCGAACTGCGCGGCCTGCTCACCCCGGCGATCGCGTCATGAGCGGCCGACTGCCCTGGCCACTGGCCTACACCGTCTCCGGCGCCGACTGCTCCGCTCCCATGCCGCTCGGCCACTCGGCACCGCTCGCGAAAGCCGTTCACGACCTGGCAGAACTGGGTTACGACGGGGTCGAGGTCCAGGTCCGCGAGGTCGGCGCCGACGACGCCGAGACACTCGCCCGGACCGTCGGGGCCGCCGGCCTGAAGGTCCTGGGCATCGCCACCGGGCCGGTCGCCGCGCACGACCGGCTCACCCTGACCGATCCCTCCCCCGACGTCCGCCGCCACGCCCTGTTCCGGCTGCGGGGCGCGGCCCGTCTCGCCGGCGCACTGGGCGTACCCCTCTCCCTCGGCCAGGCCCGTGGCACGTTCCTGCCCGGCCTCGCGGACATGCAGCGCCTGTGGGCCGAGCGTGCCGTCGGGCAACTGGCCGAAGAAGCCGCCGCCTGCGGCAGCCGACTTCTGCTGGAGCCGCAGTCGCGTGCCACCACCTCGCTGTGGCACACCCCGGACGACACTCGCTCCGTGATCGACTCCCTCGACGTCCCGGCCGGGCTGGTCCTGGACACTCACCACCTCGACGCGGAAGGCGTCGACGCGGTCCGGGCCATCACCGAGCACGCCCGTGTCACCGGCTGCCTCCAGCTGGCCGCCGCCTCGACGCGGGGACCCCTGACGATCGGTGATCCCCGGCTGCCCGCCCTGCTCACGGCGCTCCGCACCGGCGGATTCACCGGCTGGCTGACGCTGGAGCACACCCAGGACGGCGACAGCACCAAAGCCGCCGCCCGCTCCTGGACCGCGCTCACCGACGCCGCGGCCGCACTGTCCTGACCGACCCCCTCACTCCCCACTCCCCTGTTCTGAGAGGAACCCGCACCATGAGCAGCAAGACCTACCGCCTCGGCGTCCTCGAGGGCGACGGCATCGGCCCCGAGATCGTCCCCTCCTCCGTCGAGATCGCCACCGCCGCAGCCGAGGCCGCCGGCGTCTCGGTCGACTGGGTGACCCTGCCCCTGGGCGCCGCCGCCATCGAGAGCCATGGCACCCCGGTCCCCGAGGAGACGAAGGACGCCCTGGCCGGCCTGGACGGCTGGTACCTCGGCCCGCACGACTCGGTGTCCTACCCCGAGCCGCACAAGTCCGCGCTCAACCCCTCGGGCACCCTGCGCAAGCACTTCCAGCTCTTCGCCAACATCCGCCCCGCCAAGTCCTTCCCCGGCGCCAAGGCCATCTGCGACAACGCCGACCTGGTCATCGTCCGCGAGAACACCGAGGGCTTCTACGCCGACCGCAACACCTTCGCCGGCACGGGTGAGTTCATGCCCACCGCGGACACCGCGATCATGCTGGGCATCATCACCCGCGAGGCCACCGAGCGCGTCGCCCGCGTCGCCTTCGACCTGGCCCGCTCGCGCCGCAAGAAGCTCACCATCGTCCACAAGGCCAACGTCCTCAAGCTCACCACCGGCCTGTTCCGCACGGTGTGCCAGGAAGTCGCCAAGGACTACCCGGACGTCGCCGTGGACGACTTCCACATCGACGCCATGACCGTCCACCTGGTCCGCCGGGCCCAGGACTTCGACGTCATCGTCACCGAGAACATGTTCGGCGACATCCTCTCCGACCTGGCCGGCGAGATCTCCGGCTCGCTCGGCACGGCCCCCTCCATCAACTCCTCGGCCACCACCGCCATGGCCCAGGCCTCACACGGCTCCGCCCCCGACATCGCCGGGCAGAACATCGCCAACCCGGTCGCCATGATCCTCTCCGGCGCGATGCTGTTCGAGTGGCTCGGCGCCAAGCACGGCGACGACACGCTCGCCGACGTCGCGAAGATCATCGAGAAGGGCGTGGCCGACGCCATCGCCGCCGGCACCTCCACCCGCGACCTCGGCGGCTCCGCGTCCACCACGGAGTTCACCGCCGCCGTCATCAAGGCCATCACCGCCGGCCAGAACTGACCCCCGGCTCCGGGGCGGGCCTCTCCACCGCCCGCCCCGGCCGCCGCTCGCGTCACCCGCATCACCCGCACGCCCGAGGAGAGGCCCCCGACCATGACCCTGCGCATCGGCTGCATAGCCGACGACTTCACCGGCGGCACCGACGTCGCCGCGGCCTTCCGGCGCGCCGGCCTGCGCACCGCCCTGGTCTTCGGCACCCCGGACGCCACCACAGCGCTCCCGGCGGACTGCGACGCCGCCGTCGTCGCCCTCAAGTCCCGCTCCACACCCGCCGACGAGGCCGTCGCCGAGTCCCTGGCCGCGCAGAGTTGGCTGTGGGCCGAGGGCGCCACGCAGATCTACTTCAAGTACTGCTCCACCTTCGACTCGACCCCGTACGGCAACATCGGCCCGGTCACCGACGCCCTGATGGACGCCGCCGGCTCCGGGCTCACTCTGCACTGCCCGGCATCGCCCCCCAACGGCCGCACCGTCTACCAGGGCCACCTGTTCGTCCACGACCAGCTGCTCTCCGACTCACCGCTGCGCCACCACCCCCTCAACCCGATGACGGACTCCTCCCTGCCCCGGCTGCTCTCCGCACAGACCCCCCACCGCGTGGCCGTCATCGACTGGCCCACCGTGCGCCGCGGCGTCGATGCCGTCCGGGAGGCTCTGCTCGCCCATGAGCGGGCCGGTGTCCGGCACGTCGTCGCCGACGCCCTCACCGACGACGACCTCACCGTCCTGGGCGCCGCCGCGCTCGAAATGCCGGTGGTCGCCGGAGCCGCCGGTCTCGCCGAAGGGGTCGGGCACGCCTACCCCACCTCCGGCCCCGCGGTCGCCGAACCCTGGCCCGACCAGGGCAGGGCCGCCGTCCTCGCGGGCAGCTGCTCGGCCAGAACGCTGGAGCAGATCGCCCAGTTCTACGCCGCCGGTCTGCCCTCCCTCCATCTCGACGTCCTCGCAGCCGCCACCGGTCGCGACGTCACGGCGGAAGCCCTGACCTGGTTCGACAAGCAGGACCCCGGGCAACCCGTCCTCATCTACGCCTCCGCCTCACCGGAGGAACTCGCCGCCGTGCAGGCCCAGTTGGGCGTCGCGGAAGCCGCCGCACAGGTCGAGGACCTGCTCGGCGCCCTCGCCTCCCACCTCGTCGAACGCGGGGTACGCCGTCTCCTCGTCGCAGGCGGCGAGACCTCCGGCGCCGTCACCACCGCCCTCGGCATCCGGGCCGTCCTCGTCGGCGAGGAAGCCGACCCCGGCGTCCCGTGGACCTACGCCACCACCAGGAGCGGCGACCTCGCCCTCATGCTCAAGTCCGGCAACTTCGGCGCCCCCGACCTCTTCACCCGGGCCCTCACGGAGTCCAGGTGACCGCCTGTCACGACGAGTCGACGGCACGTGCGCTCCTCGTCCGCACCGCCCGCTCCCTCTTCGACCGCGGTCTGACCCACGGTTCCACGGGCAACCTGTCCGTCCGCCTGGCCGACGGCAGCCTGCTGCTCACGCCCACCGGCTCCAGTCTCGGCACCGTCCAGGAGACCGAACTCTCCCGCACCGACCTGCACGGCACCCACCTCGACGGCCCCAAGCCGACGAAGGAGGCGTTCCTGCACGCCGCCTTCTACCGGGCCAGGCCCAGCGCCCACGCGGTCGTCCACCTGCACTCGACCTACGCCGCCGCAGTCTCCTGCCTCGCCGGCCTCGACCCGGCCGACGCCCTGCCCCCGCTCACCGCGTACTACGCCATGCGCGTCGGCACCCTCCCCCTCCTCCCCTACCATGCCCCCGGTGACAGCGGCCTGGAACCGCTGGCCGAGCACACGGCCCGAGACCATCACGCCGTCCTCCTCGCCAACCACGGCCCGATCGTCGCCGGCGCGACGCTGGAGCAGGCGGCCGACGCGATCGAGGAGCTGGAGGAAACCGCCAAGCTCCACCTCCTGCTCCAGGGACATCCCACCCGTCCCCTCACCCCCGAGCAGGCTGCCGCGCTCGCTCCGACATCCCCCTGACGGCCGGATGAACAACCGCGAGCGCGGCAGCCACACAAGCGAAGGAGCCCGTATGACCGTCACCCCCGTCCCCACCGCCGACCTCGTCGACCGGTACGGCACCGAACTGCGCGTCTGCGACCTGCAGTTCCGCCAGTTCGGCGGCCACCGCGGCTTCGCCGGGCCGGTCCGCACCGTCTCCTGCCACGAGGACAACGGCCTCCTGCGCGACCTGTTGCGCACCCCCGGCGACGGGCACGTCCTCGTCATCGACGGAGGCGGCTCCCTGCGCACCGCGCTGGTCGGCGACCTCATCGCCGGCGCCGCCCAGGACAACGGCTGGGCCGGCCTGATCGTGCACGGCGCCGTCCGCGACAGCGCCACCCTCGCCGGGCTCCGGATCGGCATCAAGGCGCTGGGCACCATCCCCCGCAAGAGCGCCAAGGACTCGGCCGGAACCATCGACACCCCCGTCACCTTCGGCGACATCACCTTCCGCCCCGGCGACATCCTGCACGCCGACGACGACGGCATCGCCCTTCTCCCCGAGAGCACGGAGAACTGACCGGTGATCCTCAGAACCTTCGGCTGGTCGTTCGCGATCACCGCGCTCGGCCTCGTCGCAGCGGTCTTCTACGGGGGGTGGGAGGCCTTCGGCATCGTCGCGATCCTCT